>PLZH01000298.1 GCA_003152055.1 Burkholderiales bacterium | reverse complement strand
TCGCGCCGGCCGTTTCCGGTGGACCGCGTGCCCATCAGCCGGGCATTCATCGAATCCTGGATGTAGCCCTTCAGGATGCCATCTTCGATGAGCACGTTTTTCTGCGTTGCGTTGCCTTCGTCGTCGATGTTGAGCGAGCCGCGACGGTCGGGGATCGTGCCGTCGTCGAGCACGGTCACGCCTTTGGCCGCAACGCGCTGGCCGATACGCCCGGTGAAGGCGCTCGCGCCCTTGCGGTTGAAGTCGCCTTCGAGGCCGTGGCCGATCGCCTCGTGCAGCAGCACGCCGGGCCATCCCGGGCCGAGGACGACGCTCATCTCGCCGGCCTTCGCCGGCCTCGACTCGAGGTTGCTGAGCGCGGCGTTGACGGCATCGTGCACATAGCTTTCGATCACCGCGTCCTGGAAGTAGCCGAAGCCGAAGCGACCGCCGCCGCCGCCATTGCCCGCCTCGCGGCGCACGACGCCGCCTTTCGTCTGCTCGGCGATCACCGTGACCGAGAGGCGAACGAGCGGCCGCACATCGGCGGCGATCGTGCCGTCGGCGCGAGCGACGAGCACCACGTCGTACTCGCCGGCGAGGCCTGCCATCACCTGGACGATGCGCGGATCCTTGGCGCGGGCGAGTCGCTCGACCTTCTCGAGCAGGGCGACCTTTTGCGCGCTGTCGAGCGTGGCAATCGGATCCATCGGCGCATAGAGCGCGCGACTGCCGGCCACCGACGACCCACGGGGCACTTTCACCTTGCGGCTCTGTCCGGCGGCGGCAATCGTGCGAACGGTGCGTGCCGCGTCCATCAACGCAGCTTCGGAGATGTCGTCGGAGTAGGCGAAGGCCGTCTTCTCGCCGGCGACGGCGCGCACGCCGACGCCCTGGTCGATACCGAAGCTGCCGCTCTTGACGATGCCTTCCTCGAGACTCCAGCCTTCGCTGCGCGTGTACTGGAAGTACAGATCGGCATCGTCGATGCGATGGGTGGCGATGCTCGCGAGCGCGGTGGCGAGCGTCGCTTCGCTGAGGCCGAAGGGCTCGAGTAGCAGTGACCTGGCGATGGCCAGGCGCTCGATCGTGGGTTCGCGGGAAATCATGAAAGAGCGCCTCGGAAGTCGAAGTGGAATTGTAGAAGGCGGTTGTCTTTCACACATCTTTACCCCTTCCCCGTCGGCTTCGCTTGCCGCATGCCGTTGAAGACAGGCGGGGTGGGCAACCCGTTCTCACCCCACGAATTCCAAACCCATCGAAGGACACATCATGTTGAACCTCAAGACCCTCGCCGCCGGCGCGACGCTCGCCGTCGCCTCACTGGGCGCGTTTGCGCAAGCCACGACCGCGCCGGTGACGCCGCGCGTCGACGCCCGCGAAGCCAACCAGCAAAAGCGCATCGATGCGGGTGTCGCTTCGGGGCAGCTCACCGCCCGCGAGACGAACCGCCTCGACAAGCAGCAAGCCCGCATCGCCTCCACCGATGCGAAGGACAAGGCCGACGGCAAAGTGACGGCCAAGGAGCGCCGGCAGCTGAACCGCATGCAAAACCGCGCCAGCGCCAACATCCACAGGCAAAAGCACGACGCGCAAACCGCGCCGGTCGCGCCGAAAGCCTGAGCTTCACGCTTCAGCCCGCGCCGTCGCCCTGCGCTGCGCGGGCTTTCATTTCGAGGGCGCGTGCGTAGAGCATATTGCGCGGCGCACCGCCGATCTCGGCGGCCAGCGCCACTGCCTGCTTGAGCGGCAAGGCGGCGAGCAACGGGGCGAGCAGGGCGTCATTCGCGTCGTGGCTGGAATCATCGGCGTTGCCCGACTGCGTATGCAAAACGAGAGCGAATTCGCCGCGCGCCCGGTTCGCGTCGGCTTCGAACCACCCAGGCAGGGCTCGCGCCGGCATCGTCACCACCGTTTCGAATTGCTTCGTCAATTCGCGGCAGAGCGTCACCGTGCGATCGGGGCAGGCTCGAGCCAGCGCCGCAGCGAGCGATTCGATGCGATGCGGTGCCTCGAACAGCACTTGTGCGACGGTTGCCTTCGCGCAGGCTTCGAGCGCCGACGTTCGCTCCTTGCCGCGTGCCGGCAGGAAGCCGACGAAACGGAATCCGCCGGGGCTGGCATCGCCGGCGACGGCGAGCGCGGCCAGCGCGCTGCTCGCGCCCGGGATCGGGACGACACGATAGCCGGCGGCTCGCACCGCGGCGACGAGCGCGGCACCGGGGTCACTGATCGCCGGCGTTCCCGCGTCGCTGACGCAGGCGACGCGTTCGCCGCGCGCGAGGCGGGCGATCACGCCGGCTGCCGCTTCGCGTTCGTTGTGCTCGTGCACGGCGACGAGCGGCTTGGCGATGCCGAAGTGGCGCAGCAGCGCCGCGCTGTGCCGGGTGTCTTCGCAGGCGATGGCATCGACGGTGGCGAGCACATGCAAGGCACGCAGCGTCAGGTCAGCCAGATTGCCGATCGGCGTAGCGACGACGTAGAGCGCCGGCGCGGGATACTGCTGGCCTCCAGCGGCCTCGGCCGCGGCTTGCACGAGCATCGATCGATCGGCCAACGGTTGACGCCCTCTCGCACGAAACCATGAAGACGACGCCACCCACCAAGGTGCTCGGCGATGCGGCCGAGGCACGCGCCCTGGCCTATCTCGTCAGGCGCGGGCTCGTGCCCGTCGAGCGCAATTATCGGGTCGCGCGCGACCCGCGGGCCCGCGGCGGCGAGGTTGACCTCATCGCTCGCGACACCGACGGGACGCTCGTCTTCGTCGAGGTACGGGCGCGGCGCGACGAAGCAGCACCGGCTCGTCTTCGCGGCGCGCTATGGCCTGCGCCGCTTCGCCGCGCCGCCGGCGTGTCGGTTCGATGTCGTCTGTGTCGAAGGCGAGCGCATCGAGTGGCTTCGCGCCGCCTTCGATGCGGCGTGAGCAAACCAGCGCCGGTGCTCCCGACCGCTTCGGCACGACCGAACGCGGCGTGAACTGAGTCGCGATATGCGTGTCATATCATCAATGACCATGCTCGAGCAACGCATTCAGCAGCAGTTCTTCGACAGCGCCGACCTCAAGTACGCTGCCGCCGAACTGCTTTGCAAGCCCATCGCCGACGCCGTCAGCGCCCTCGTCGGCAGCATCACCGGCGGTGGCAAGGTGATGGCCTGCGGCAATGGCGGCTCCGCCGCCGACGCGCAGCACTTCGCGGCCGAGTTCGTCGGCCGTTTCGAGCGCGAGCGGCCCGGTCTCGCTGCCATCGCTCTCACCGTCGATACGTCGATCCTCACCGCTGTCGGCAACGACTATGGCTACGACGTCGTTTTCTCCAAGCAGGTCGAGGCGCTCGGCGCACCCGGCGACGTGCTGCTGGCGATGTCGACCAGCGGCAACTCGGCCAACGTACTGGCTGCGGTCGAGGCAGCGCACCACAAGGAGATGACGGTCGTTGCCCTCACCGGCAACGGCGGCGGCCGGATGCGCGAAAGGCTGACCGAGACCGACGTCCACATCTGCGTCCCGCACGAGCGCACGGCGCGTATCCAGGAAGTGCATCTGCTGGTGTTGCACTGCCTGTGCGATGCGGTCGACCTGCAGCTGCTCGGCGAACAGGAAAACACATGATTCGATCGTTCTTGTTCTTCGCGCGAGCGTCGCGGCGCTGGGCGCTGCCTCTGGCCGGCGCCGCGCTGGTCGCAGCTTCGCTCTCGGCGTGCGCGCCGCTCATCGTCGGCGGCGCCGTCGTCGGCGGTGCGATGGTCGCGATCGACCGCCGCACGACCGGCACCCAGGTCGACGACGAAACGATCGAGCTGAAGGCGAACAACCGCATGGACGACGCGTTCGGCGATCGCGCCCGGGTCAGCACGACGAGCTACAACCGCATGGTGCTTCTCACAGGCGAAGTGCCGACCGAAGCCGACAAGATCACCGCCGAGCAGGCCGTCGCGCGCATCGACAACGTGCAGTCCGTGGTCAACGAGATCACGGTCGGGCCTATCAATACCTTCAGCGAGAAGAGCAAGGACACGTTCATCACGGCCAAGGTCAAGGCGAGCCTCGTCGACGCGAAAGACCTGTTCGCCAATTCGATCAAGGTCGTGACGCACCGTGGCACGGTCTACCTGATGGGCCGCGTCACCGAGCGCGAAGCTCACCGTGCCACCGAAGTCGCGCGCGGCGTCAGCGGTGTCGTCAAGGTCGTGCGAGTGTTCGAGATCCTGACTGAATCGGAGCTCGCCAACACCCAGCCGAAGAGTCTGGCCAAGCCCGACACTCCGGCCCTCGCGCCAACGCTGGCACCGGCGACGGCGCCTGCCCCTCCCGCGGCCTCGGCCACGAAGCCCTAGCCGAGCCGCTTGATCAGGCTCGAGGTGTCGTAGCGATTGCCGCCGGCCGCCTGCAGGTCGGCGTAGAACTGGTCGACGAGCGCGGTTACCGGCAGGCGCGCCCCGTTGTGTCGCGCCTCCTCGAGGGCGATGCCGAGATCCTTGCGCATCCAGTCGACGGCAAAGCCGAAGTCGAACTTGCCCTCGATCATGGTTGGCCCGCGGTTGTCCATCTGCCAACTCTGCGCCGCGCCCTTGCCGATGACCTCGAGCACGGCCTTCATGTCGAGGCCGGCCTTCTGGCCGAAGGCGATCGCTTCCGACAGGCCCTGGACGAGCCCGGCGATCGCGATTTGGTTGACCATCTTGGCGAGCTGGCCGCAGCCGCTCGGGCCGAGCAGGGTCATTGCCTTGGCGAAGGCCATCGCCGTCGGGCGAGCCGTCTCGAAGGCCGCCTTGTCGCCGCCGCACATGACGGTGAGCGCGCCGTTGACGGCGCCGACGTTGCCGCCTGAAACCGGCGCGTCGACGAAGGCAAAGCCCAGCCGCGTCGCTTCGCCGGCGAGCGTGCGCGCGACGCTGGCCGATGCCGTCGTGTGATCGACGAACACGGCGCCTTTTTGCATCAGCGCGAATGCACCGTCGCTGCCGGTCGTCACCGCGCGCAGGTCGTCGTCGTTACCGACACAGGCAAAGACGAGCTCGGCGCCCTCGGCCGCTGCCGCCGGCGTCGGTGCGCTGGCGCCACCATAGGTTTTCACCCATTCGCTCGCCTTGGCGGCCGTGCGGTTGTAGACCCTGACGCGGTGCCCGGCGCGTGCCAGATGCCCCGCCATGGGGAAACCCATCACGCCCAGGCCGAGGAAGGCGACTTTGCGCGACGGGGTGGATTCGTAAGTCCTGGTCATAAATGAAAACGGCCTCGCGGAGGCCGTTCGAGTCCTCAGGGGCCCGATTATCGGGCTCACCCTACACGATGTGCATGTGCTCGGTGCCGGCGGTGAGGTCGCTGCTCTTCGCGCGATGGCTGTGCAGCTTGATCTGCAGGCGCAGGTCGTTCACCGAATCGGCGTTGCGCAAGGCGTCTTCGTAAGTCACGACCTGGCCTTCGTAGAGATCGAAGAGGCTCTGGTCGAAGGTCTGCATGCCGAGCTCGCGCGAGCGCTTCATGATCTCCTTGATCTCGGCGACCTCGCCCTTGAAGATTAGGTCGGAGATGAGCGGTGTGTTGAGCATGATCTCGACCGCTGCGACGCGCCCCTTGCCTTCCTGACGGGGCAGCAGACGCTGCGAGACGAGCCCGCGCAGGTTCAGCGAGAGATCCATCAGCAGCTGCATGCGCCGCTCTTCGGGGAAGAAGTTGATGATGCGGTCGAGCGCTTGGTTGGCGCTGTTGGCGTGCAGCGTCGCCAGGCAAAGGTGGCCGGTCTCGGCGAAGGCGACGGCGTGCTCCATGGTCTCGCGGTCGCGGATCTCGCCCATGAGGATGACGTCGGGCGCCTGGCGCAGCGAATTCTTCAGCGCGATCCCCCAGTCGTCGGTGTCGATGCCGACTTCGCGCTGCGTGATGATGCAGTTCTTGTGCGCGTGGACGAACTCGACCGGATCCTCGATCGTGATGATGTGGCCAAAGGAGTTCTCGTTGCGGTGGTCGACCATCGCTGCGAGCGAGGTGCTCTTGCCCGAGCCGGTGGCGCCGACGAAGATGACCAGCCCGCGCTTGGTCATCGCCACGTCCTTCAGGATGTGCGGCAGGTTCATGCTGTCGATCGTCGGCACGATCAGCGGAATCGTCCGCATGACGAGGCCGACGTTGCCCTGCTGCACGAAGGCGTTGACACGAAAGCGGCCAATGCCTTGCGGCGAAACGGCGAAGTTGCATTCCTTGGTGCGCTCGAACTCCGCCGCCTGCTTGTCGTTCATGATCGAACGCGTCAGCGCCAGCGTGTGCTGGCCGGTGAGGGGCTGCGGCGAAACCTTGGTGACCTTGCCGTCGACCTTGATCGCGGGCGGGAAGTCGGCCGTGAGGAAGAGGTCCGAGCCGTTGCGCGACACCATCAGGCGCAGCAAGTCGTTGACGAATTTCGAAGCCTGATCGCGTTCCATGATGGCCCTTCGCCCTCAGCCCGGGAAGTTTTCCGGGAACTTCGCCTTGCCGCGTGCCTCCGCGGGAGAGACGATGTTACGCCGCACCAGGTCGGCGAGATTCTGGTCGAGTGTCTGCATGCCGAGGCTGTTGCCGGTCTGGATCGCCGAGTACATCTGCGCGATCTTGCTCTCGCGAATCAGGTTGCGGATGGCCGCCGTGCCNNGCGAACCATTTCCTTTTCGGCGGCCGGGAACACGTCGACGATGCGGTCGACCGTCTTGGCGGCGCTCGAGGTGTGCAGCGTGCCGAACACCAGGTGGCCCGTCTCCGCGGCAGTCAATGCGAGCCGGATCGTCTCAAGGTCTCGCATTTCACCGACCAGGATCGCGTCCGGGTCTTCGCGCAGCGCCGATCGCAGGGCATTCGCGAACGACAGCGTGTGGGGCCCGACCTCGCGCTGGTTGATCAGGCATTTCTTGGACTCGTGGACGAACTCGATCGGGTCTTCCACCGTGAGCACGTGGCCAAACTCGTTTTCGTTGAGGTGGTTCACCATCGCCGCCAGCGTCGTCGACTTGCCGGAGCCGGTCGGGCCCGTGCACAGCACCATGCCGCGCGGCTTCATGGACAACTCGGCGAACACGGGCGGACAGTTGAGCTGCTCGAGCGTCAGAATCTTCGAAGGGATCGTCCGGAACACGGCGCCGGCGCCGCGGTTCTGGTTGAAGGCGTTGACGCGAAAGCGCGCCAGGCCCTGGATCTCGAAGGAGAAATCGCACTCGAGCGTTTCTTCGTAGTTCTTGCGCTGCGAGTCGTTCATGATGTCGTACACCATGTCGTGCACCTGCTTGTGCTCGAGCGGGTCGACATTGATGCGGCGCACATCGCCATGAACGCGGATCATCGGCGGCAAACCGGCCGAGAGGTGCAGGTCCGAGGCCTTGTTCTTGACGGAAAACGCCAGCAACTGGGTGATGTCCATGACTCTTCCGAAAGTGGCGCCGATTCACGGCGGCGGAGACTGCGGCGCCGCTGAGAGTGCACCGCAAGCGCAATGATCGCAGACAACCTCGCCCGGGTGCACGAACGCATTGCAAGCGCCTGTGCGCGCGCCGGGCGGCCCGTGCAAAGCGTCACGCTGCTCGTCGTGAGCAAGACCCACCCCGCCGGCGCCGTTCGCGAGGCTGTCGCGGCGGGCGAACGGAAGTTCGGCGAGAACTACGTTCAAGAGGGCCTGGAAAAGATCGATCTTCTCGCCGATCTGAGGGGCCCGATCGAGTGGCACCTGATCGGGCCTCTGCAAAGCAACAAGACGCGGCCCGTGGCTGAGCAATTCGACTGGGTGCATACGGTCGAGCGCATCCGTACGGCGGAACGCCTGAGCGCGCAGCGACCGCCGCAGCTGCGGCCGCTTTCCGTCTGCCTGCAAGTCAACATCAGCGGCGAGGCGGCCAAAGCCGGCTTCGCGCCCGCCGACGCGGCGGCCGCGGCGCAGGCCGTCGCCGCGCTGCCGCGCCTGGCGCTGCGCGGCCTGATGGCCATTCCCGAGCCAGCGCCAGACTTCGAGACGCAACGCCGGCCGCATCGCGCCCTGCGCCTGCTCTTCGAGGGCTTGCACCGCCAGGGCCTCGCACTCGATACCCTGTCGATGGGCATGAGCGCCGATCTCGAGGCGGCGATCGCCGAAGGTGCGACGATCGTTCGTGTCGGCAGCGCCATCTTCGGCGAGCGGCCTCGGTCGCGCCGATAGCGAAAGCGCACGCCGCTGCGGCGGCAGGATCCTTCGAGATGCATGGTGAATCCGTCCGCTCTGCGATGGGCGAGCTGTCCTGCGGCCGCCATGATGCCGTGCCGATCGGCCCAGCCCCCGGCACCGCCGCAACGCGGGCCTTGCGTACACTGAGCCGATGCGAACGATCGCGTTCATCGGTGGCGGCAACATGGCAAGCGCGATCGTCGGCGGCCTCGTCGAGGCCGGCCGGGCGCGCGACTCGATCCTTGTCGTCGAGCCGAGCGATGTGCAGCGCCAAGTGCTCGGCGAGCGCCTCGGCATCAAGNNATCGGCCAGGGAATCGCCGGCGTCTTCGCGCGTGCGGCCGTGACGGCCGAGGATCGCGCGCAAGTGGAAACGCTGCTCGCGCCGACCGGCGAGATCGTCTGGGTCGATCGCGAAGAAGCGCTCGACGCTGTCACTGCGCTATCGGGTTCGGGCCCGGCCTACGTGTTCCTCGTCATCGAGGCGATGCTCGCCGCGGCGCGCGAGATGGGCCTGCCCGCAGTCGAGGCGAAGCGGCTCGCGGTGCAGACGCTGGCCGGCGCCGCCGCGCTCGCGGCGCGCTCCGACGATCCGCCTGAAACCCTTCGCCGCAACGTCACCTCGCCCGGCGGCACGACGCACGCGGCGATCGCGCTTCTCGAGCAGCGCGGCGTGAAGACCGCGTTCGTCGAAGCGATCCTCGCCGCACGCGATCGTGCCCGTGAGCTGGGCGACGAATTCGGCGCCTCGGCTTGAACAGGTGGCGCCGCCTGCCGTAGGGCAAGGTGACGGGCGCCGGGTCGCGGGCTAGAGTCTCGGATGGGCCGAATCCGGCCGGCTTTACTGCGGACGATCCGATGAGCTACCTCTCCTACCTCACGCCCACGGCCACGAGCCCCTGGCACACCTATCTTGCGCAGGTCGATCGCGTCCTGCCCTATCTCGGCCCGCTGGCGCGCTGGTCGGAGACGCTGAAGCGCCCGAAGCGCGCCCTCATCGTCGACGTCCCGATCGAGATGGACGATGGCAGCGTCGCCCACTTCGAGGGCTTTCGGGTCCAGCACAACCTCTCGCGCGGCCCGGGCAAGGGAGGTGTGCGCTATCACCCCGACGTGACGCTCGAGGAAGTGATGGCGCTGGCGGCGTGGATGACGGTGAAGTGCGCCGCCGTCAATCTGCCCTATGGCGGCGCCAAGGGCGGCATCCGCGTCGATCCCAAGTCGCTCTCGATGAAGGAACTCGAGCGCATGACGCGCCGCTACACGAGCGAGATCGGCATCATCATCGGGCCGCAGCGCGACATCCCGGCGCCCGACATGAACACCAACCCCCAGATCATGGCCTGGATGATGGACACCTACTCGATGAACACCGGCACGACGGCGACCGGCGTCGTGACCGGCAAGCCGATCCACCTCGGCGGTTCGCTCGGCCGCGTCAAGGCGACCGGGCGCGGCGTCTTCGTCACCGGCCGCGAAGCGGCGCGGCGCATCGGCTTGTCTCTCGATGGCGTACGCGTCGCCGTGCAGGGCATGGGCAATGTCGGCAGCTCGGCGGCCGAGCTCTTTGTTCAGGCCGGCGCGAAGATCGTCGCGATGCAGGATCACACGGGAACGCTGGTGCTGCCCGCCGGCTTCGACATGGCCAGGACGATGGAGGCGCTCAAGCACGACGGCGGCATCGCCAACATCGAGGGCGCGGGCCGCATCGACGCCGAAGCGTTCTGGGATGTCGACTGCGACATCCTCATCCCCGCCGCGCTTGAGGGCCAGATCACGCCGGAGCGGGCGCAACGCCTGAAGGCCAAGCTCGTTCTCGAAGGCGCGAACGGGCCGACGCTGCCGGAGGCCGACGACGTGTTCGCCGACCGCGGCGTCCTCGTCGTTCCCGACGTCATCTGCAACGCCGGCGGCGTGACGGTGAGCTACTTCGAATGGGTGCAGGACTTCTCGAGTTTCTTCTGGAGCGAGGACGAGATCAACGTGCGCCTCGACAAGATCATGGTCGACGCGCTGAAGAGAATCTGGGACACCGCCGACCGGCACAAGATCAGCCTGCGTACGGCGACCTTTGCGGTGGCCTGCGAACGCATCCTCACGGCACGCGAGGAACGCGGCCTGTATCCATAGCCCACGAAGCGCGATCCGCTGCCCGCACTGCTGCCCGATGGGCAGCGGCGCCCCCTTTGGGGCGGCGAACGCAGTGAGCGCGGGGGCGCTACGCCACCGGCAACGGCGACGCGGGCTTGATCTCTTCGAGGCAGATCATCGAGCGCACGTCGTCGATGCCGGGCACCTGCATGAGGTGGTCGGTGAGGAAGTTGCTGAGGCTCTTCAGGTCGTGCGACACGACCTTGAGCAGGTAGTCGTCCTCGCCGGAAACGCTGAAGCACTCGAGGATCTGCGAAAAGGCACGCATCTCGGTCTCGATCTCGCGGACGCGGCCGAAGTCGTTGCCGCCGATGCTGACGCTTACGTACGCGGTCACGCCGAAGCCGAGCGCTTCGGGATTGACCTCGGCGCGGTAGCCGCGCAGCACGCCGCGCTCTTCGAGCGAGCGGACGCGGCGAAAGCACTGTGGCGCCGAGAGATGGATTCGCGTCGCCAGGTCGACGTTCGAGATCCTGCCGTCGCTTTGCAGGACTTTGAGAATCTTGCGGTCAATGGCGTCAACTATGGATACCATGGCCTGAAGATGACGATTTCAAGAACGAATCTTGCGCCATGCATGCGATATGCGCAAGGAATAGAAAGCACATTTCGCGCAGCCGCTGCCAGACTGGTGTTTTTCCCAACCACAGTGGAGCGACCCATGTCCGCGACGACTCTGAGCCCGGCAAGTTTCGCTTGCGCGCCCGATGCGCCCCAGCCCACGGCGGCCGACCTCGAGCGCCGCTACGGCGCCGCCAATTACCACCCGCTGCCCGTCACGTTGCAGCGCGGCGCGGGTGTCTGGCTGTTCGATGACAAGGGCCGCCGCTATCTCGACATGATGTCGGCCTATTCGGCGGTGAGCTTCGGCCATGGTCATCCGCTGCTGGTGCGCGCCCTCACCGAGCAGGCAGAGCGCCTCGCGGTGAGCAGCCGCGCGTTTCACACCGATCGGCTCGGCCCCTTCCTGCGCGCCGTCTGCGAAGCGACAGGCATGGCCAAGGCATTGCCGATGAACACCGGCGCCGAGGCTGTCGAGACGGCGGTGAAGGCGGCGCGCAAGTGGGCCTACAAGGTCAAGCGCGTACCCGACGGACGGGCCGAGATCATCGTCGCTGCCGGCAATTTCGCCGGCCGGACGACGACGATCGTCGGCTTTTCGAGCGAGGCTCAATACCGCGACGGCTTCGGCCCGTTCGCACCTGGCTTCGTCAGCGTTCCGTTCGGCGATGCCGCGGCACTTGAAGCAGCGATCACGCCGAACACCGCGGCTTTTCTCGTCGAGCCGATCCAGGGCGAGGCTGGCGTCATCGTGCCCCCGGCCGGCTATCTCGCCAGGGCGCGCGAGATCTGCACGCGGCACGGTGTGCTGCTCATCTGCGACGAGGTGCAGACGGGCCTCGGCCGCACCGGCGCCCTGCTCGCCTGCGATCACGAAGGCATTCGTCCCGACGGTCTCGTCCTCGGCAAGGCGCTCGGCGGCGGGCTCCTGCCGGTCAGCGCCTTTCTCGCCACCGACGAGGTCATGGCGGTCTTTCGTCCCGGTGACCATGGCAGCACTTTCGGCGGCAACCCGCTCGCCGCGGCGGTGGGCGAAGCGGCGCTCGATCTGCTCCTGCGCGAGCGCCTTTCCGAGCGGGCACGCGCGCGCGGCGACGAGCTGCTCGCCAAGTTGCGCGCCATCGATCACCCGGCGATCAGCGAAGTGCGCGGCAAGGGGCTGCTCCTCGGCGTCGAGGTCGACCCGGCCTTCGCGACGGCGCGTCAGGTCTGCGAGGGCCTGCTCGGTGCCGGCGTATTGAGCAAGGACACGCACGGCACCGTCGTGCGTTTCGCGCCGCCGCTCGTGGTCGAGAGCGAGCACATCGATCTCGCCGTCGCCGCGCTCGAAGCAGCGTTGCGGCCGTTCAGCCGGCGCTCGGCGGCTTGGGCCTGCGACGCCTTGGCGCAACCCCTGCCGTAGCGCTAACAGGCCCTGGCCGCCGAGCG
>PLZH01000099.1 GCA_003152055.1 Burkholderiales bacterium | reverse complement strand
AGGACGCGGCTCGATACCCGGTAGTTGACCGTCATCGCCGGCGGCGGGCAGGACTTGGGATAGTTGTCGCAGGTCCCGCTCATGTCGTTGCCGCTCGTCAGCGGCGTCTGCACGCACTGCTGGCCGGCAACGCTGCTGCTTTCGTTGTGCACCATGCACAACCGCTCGATGATGTAGCGCACTTCGTTGCCCGTGCCGTCGTCGCCCGTCACCAGAACGCTCTTGTTTTGCCAGTCGTAGAGCGTCGGATCGCCCGTGATGCGGCTCGGGTCGACCGTGCCCCAGTCGGAAAAATATCCCTGCGCAGCAATGTCCGAGTCCAGCGCCCCGGGCGTGCCAATCAAAGGCTGCCACCACGCCAGCGCCGCCTCCGTCCCCAGATCGGCTCCAGACAACGCGTTCTGCCTCATCCCGATGTTGCCCGCTATCGACAACCCCGAACCCGACTGGCGAATCATCGCCAGCCCCGTCAACGCCATCACCACCAGCACAATCAACGCTACAAACAACACGACTCCGCGCTCGCGATGCATGCCACGGAATCCGGTGGAGCAGGTCGGAGCGGACCGTCTCATGGCTGACCCCAGATCATGTTGCGAAGCGGAATGACTTTCTCGTACACGCGGTAGCGGTAATAGCGCCAGTTGTTCGGGCTGGCAAAGACATCGCTGTCCGGAGTGCCATCGAGGTTCTTCATCGCGAAGTTCTGGCCGAACCACGTGGGAGGAGCCGAGAGACGATACGTGACGGTCGTGACATCGCTCGCGCTGGTGGGAGGCTGCTCGAAGTCCCGGCTGCGCACCAGCAAGGCGACGCGAATCGCGCGCACCTTGGTCCAGTCTGCCGGCGGCGTCTTTGTCCACTCTGCATCGGTGATGCGCTTGTCGGCATCGGCGTCATAACCGTACTGTGCTTTCATGTCGACAACACCTTCGGCCACACCGAGGAACAGGCCCGCGTTGACGCTGCTCATGCTGTTGACATAGCCCAGCGTCGTGCTGGCCGTGTTGACCGACCACAAGTCGTCACGCGGCGCCGGCCCCATGTTGTAGAGATTGCCGGCGCTGATCGCCGGCACCGATGCAGCCGCCGAATTCCAGCGGACCGCCTCGCTCGGGTTGTTGTCGTAGAAGTTGGAATAGGTCCCGGTGCCAAAGCTCAGCGTGTTGGGGTCGGCGGTGGTGTCGTCGGTGATCTGCAACAAGCGGCAGTTGTTCGATTTGTCGGTCATCACCGCGACATCGCCGCGCTTGAATCCATACTTGACCGTCGCTGCCAGCGTCGAAGCCGTGGCGTTCGTGAATTCCTCTGCTTCGGCAAAGAACGGCGAATTGCCATAGAGCACCTCGATGGTGTCGGGCACGCCCGCTGGATCGCCGTCGACGATGTTGACCGGCCGCAGATTGAAATTCGATCCGCCGGCGCTTGCGGTGTTGTCGTACGCATAGACCACACAGCCGAGTTCGGCCGTGCCGGCGGCGCCGAAGCCCATGCCGGCCAGCCTGAGATCGCGCTCGAGGTTGAACATGGCGAGCGAGCCGGCGATCTGGGCGTCGCCGCTCGACGTGCTGACTCGAGTGCGTGCATCCCAGACCGTGATCGTCTGGAACATCACCAGCATTCCGATGAGGCCGATGGCGATGCCGACCAGAATCTCGATCAGGGTGACGCCGCGGCTCGGCCGCAGCGATGGAGAGCGTTGACCTGCCTGCATCACCGCCTCAAGTCTGATTGGGTACATAGCTCACGAGCACGTGGCGATGCCACGGCGCGAGCATTGCACTGGTAGAAGGAGGCTTCCAGCAGATCGTCACCGTCACCGTACTGTAGGTTGCCTGCGACGTATCGACGGCGACGGATTCACTGAGATTTGTCGCTCCTGGCAAACCCAGCGAGCCGGCAACGGCACCAGTGACCTCGTCGACCCAGCCAAGAACGATCGGGCTTGCAGAGGGATCTCCCGCGAAGTTGCAATACCCGGCAGGAATGGGCTGATGGGCGAAGGTCTGAAGCGAAGTCTGGATCGAGGTCGGAGGATTGCTCGGATCGACGTTGAGGGCGATCTTGCTGACGATCTCGTTCGCGAAGTTGGCGGCCTCGGTGCGGTACTGGGCGTCGGACTGCGCAGCGATGGCCGTTCCCCCCATCGCCACCATGCCGAGAACGCCGAGGGAAAAAATCAGGATGGCGATCAGCGCCTCGAGCAGGAACATGCCGCGTTGTGCTTGCTTTTTCATCACTACCCCTCAACAGGCACGAGAGTCACCGGCCGGCAGGCTGGTGTCGGGACTGCACAGACGAATCTGGCCGCCGGGTGCGACAACGACATTCCAGCATCGCACCGGACCGCCCGGCGCGCACGCTCCCAAGGCCGGATTCGTGAGCGCGATTCCGGTCGTCCCGGGGGCGCTTGCGGCGCCGAGGCCATTGAAAATGAACGAGGGCCCGCTGGCCGAAACGGCGACGCCGCCCAGATCGTTCGCGTTCGTCGATTTCGATTCGATGCCCGACGCGGGCGCCGAAGCGGAACTGGGCAAGCGGACCCACCAGTTTCGGCCCGTGGGATCAAGCACGACGGTGTCTGCCGTGGTCGTTTCAAGAGACGAATTCGTCAGAGCGAATTCGACGCTCTGATTGCGCTTGACAGCCTCCGTTCGCGCCGTCTGAAGTCCACCGTAGAGGCTCTGGGCCAGCGCCCCGAGCCGCGCATTCTGCAGATAGCCGGAAACGGAGGGCGCGCCGAGCGCCAGCAAAACGCAGGCAATCGTCAAGGCCACGGAAAGCTCGATGATCGAGAATCCCGTGCAAAGGGATCGGCGTATCAGAAGCATGTGTCGCTCTTCTTCACGATCCAACGCGTGGTACATATCGGCCACCCGGCCCCGGTCGAAGGCGTCGCCTGCGTGTTGGCCTGGTCGACCGTGTAGGTGAAGCCCGCCATGCTGCTGCCTACCACTCCCGTGGCGACGACCTGGTACTGCGTAGCCGACAGACCGTTGCACGTGAACGTGAAATTCGGCGTGTTCGTCGGCAGCGGTGCCAAGGTTGCCGGCACGCAGGCGCCGACATACGTCCGCTGATCCTGGAAGTACTGCTCCATCTTGAGCCGCATTTCCGAGAGGCCCTTCACCGCGTCCGTCACGTTGGCTCGCATGACGTAGGCCGAATACGATGGCAGCGCAACAGCCGCCAGAATGGCAACGATCGCCACTGTGATCATCAGCTCGATGAGCGTAAATCCGCGATCAGCAAGCATTTTGGGTTCCTCTTCTCGAAAATCAGTGTAGGACGGGTGTGTCAGCTTGAATCTCAGGTAAGCGACGAACGGAGCATTCCGGAACCGCGAACGGTGCCGAGCACTCGAAGCTCGCCACACGGCCGGCAACGTCGGAAGGGGTCTCCGCAAATCACGGAGGGCCGCCCGAGTGCCCATATCAACTGGGATCGTCGAGGCGAGCGAAACGGGTGTTCTGCCCGGCTTTCACTGAGCCACCTCGTTCACGAGCCGACGATCTCGCGCCAGCTGACGCGTTTGGCGTTGGTGGGGCCGGAGGAGGTGGGGATGGTGCG
>PLZH01000291.1 GCA_003152055.1 Burkholderiales bacterium | reverse complement strand
CGTCACGATCAGCAAGACCATGTAGCGGCAAGCGACGTCTGCAATCGACCCTGATCTCGCTTTGCGGCTTCGCACCCGCTGACGCTGCGCCTGCGCGAGCTGGCCCTGCCGGCGAGCGCTAGCCGAGGAGGCGAGCACTGAGCAACAGGGCGGCTGCGCCCGCGAGTATCAGCCCGAACGCCAGGGCGTTACGAACCTGCTCTGGCAGACGCGAAGCGAGCCCCAGATGCAGGCTGACGCCCAGCCACAACGAACCGAGTGCTGCCGTCACGGCCCACGCCGTGAAGCCGCGTAGCAGCGAAGCGTCCGCATGAGGCCCGGTGAACAGGTGGCCCCGCGCCGCACCCTGGACACAGTAAAGGAACGGAATGCCGAACACGACCGCAACGGCGAACCTCTCGAGGCGAGATGAGGGCCGCCGGCCTTTTTCCGCTTCGGGGTGCGAGGCCGTGCTCGTTTTCGGGGTAGAAGAATCGGCGAACAAGAGCTTGCTCATTCCAAAGCTTCGATGCGAAGGTTCGTTGAATCGCCCATCGGGGCCGCGTGCCATCACACGCCGACGCGAATGGCGCGCGATGGCCGGATCATCTGAGCCGACCACTTGGCGTAAACGCAATGCGCGGCCTCGTGCAGCGTCGCCAACCGTTCGTCGAGGTGCGACAGGATTTCGGCTTCGTTCTGGATGTCGGGCCCCGCAGCGGCGGCAAGCTCGGCGCGATGCGCTGCGCAACAGGCGCGGACGATCTCGTCGGTCACCTCCAGATGGCTCTGGAATGCGAGATGCCGGCCGTGAATGAAGCCTTTGTTCAGGCAGTGCTCGCCGAACAGGGTGCGGGTCGCGCCTTGCGGAATCGAGAAGGTCTCGTAGTGCCAGTTGAAGGCCAGCACCTGAGCGTTCGATCCGAACAGGGACTTCGCCGCCGGGGTGACACGCAATCGAGACCAGCCGATGTTGGGCCAGGGACTCTTCTGCACCGTTGCGCCAAGGGCGCGGGCCAGCAACTGCCCGCCGAAACAATGGCCGAGAACCGGCACATCGCAGACGACGGCGTCCTTGACGAGGCGCAGCTCTCGATCGATCCACGGCAGCGGGTCATTGACGCTGGCATCGCTCCCGAGGAAGACGACGCCACTGAAAGAGCGCGCCGAAAGCGGCACGTCGTCGCCTTCGCTCGGGCGGATGATCTGCGACGCGATTCCGGCCTCGTCCAGATAGCGAAGCAGGTATCCAGGCCGCTGCAAGGGATCGTGCTGGAAAATGGCGACGGGTTTCATGGTCGTGCAGGCATTGAGGTGCTTGTGTGTCGAGAAGATCAATCTAGGGTCTCGAGAGACAAAACGTCGTCAAGATCGAGGCGGCGCGGGTCAAGACGACGTCAATGGCTTTCGCCGACTCAGCAGTCGTTCCAGCCGCGACCGGCTTCTAGAATCGACGCTGCCAAACGTTCCGCAGGAGCCGCACCTTGCTGATCAACTGCGTGGCCTACCAGGAAGCTGTGATGGCGCCAGGCGGGAGTTCCTACTCGGCGCCGCGTTCGGGTCGACCGTGACTGACGACGGCCGCCCCGATCCCGANNGGGCGTCGATGTCGTCGCCGGCGTCGTCGAGACGCATGGGCGCGCCGAGACGCTGGCGCTGCAGCAAGGACTCGAGGTGCTGCCGCGCAGGCTCGTCGCCGCCGCCGGCCAGGCGACGCTTCCGGAGTTCGACCTCGACGCCGCGCTGGCGCGCCAGCCGGCGCTCATCCTCGTCGACGAGCTGGCGCATTCGAACGTCGCCGGCTCGCGCCATCCGAAGCGCTGGCAGGATGTCGAAGAACTGCTCGCCGCCGGCATCGACGTCTGGACGACGCTCAACGTCCAGCACCTCGAGAGCCTCAATGACGTCGTCGGCGGCATCACCGGCATCCGCGTCCAAGAGACGTTGCCCGACACCTTCTTCGATCGCGCCGACGAGGTGGTGCTGGTCGACGTGCCGGCCGAGGAACTGATCGCACGCCTGAAGGCCGGCAAGGTCTACGCCGAAGGGCAGGCCGAGCGCGCCGCGGTGAACTTCTTCCGCAGGGGCAACCTGATGGCGCTGCGCGAGCTGGCGCTGCGCCGCACCGCCGATCGCGTCGAGGACGACGTCCAGGCCTACCGCGTCGACCGGGCCATCGGCCGCGTCTGGAAGACCGAGAGCGCCGTGCTCTGCTGCATCGGCCCCAGCGACGGCGGCGAGCACATCGTGCGCAGCGCCGCGCTGCTGGCGCAGCAGCTTGCGGTCTCGTGGCACGCCGTCTACGTCGAGACGCCGGCGCTGCAGCGCCTGCCGAACGAGCGACGCGAAAGGATCCTGCGCGCCGTCAAGCTCGCCGAAGAGCTCGGCGCGACGACGGCCGTGCTGCCGAGCGCGAGCGTCGCCGCCGCCGTCGTCGCCCACGCACGCCAGCACAACCTCTCGAAGATCGTCATGGGCCACAACCAGGCGAGTCTCTGGCGGCCCGCGGGAACGCTGGCGCAGCAGCTCGGACGTCTGGCGCCGGACGTCGACCTGATCGAGATCGGCACGCCGGCGCGCAGTCGCCGCGTACGCCCGCCATCGGCCGGCCGCAGCGCGGAGCGCAGCGGCCGCCTTCGACCTGCGGGTTATGTCGTCGCCGTCGGCGCGTGTGCGCTGGTCACCGCCCTCGCCTGGCCGCTCGAAGCGGTGCTCGACCTGCCGAACATCGTCATGCTCTTTCTTCTCGCCGTGCTCGGCGTGGCTCTGTCCTATGGCCGCGGGCCGGCGGCGCTGGCGTCGGTGCTCAACGTCGCCGCGTTCGACTACTTCTTCGTGCCGCCGCGGCTTTCGTTCAGCGTCTCCGACATCCAGTACGTGCTGACCTTTGGCGTGATGCTCGCCGTCGGCCTGATCGTCGGCCAGCTCACCGCGGGGCTGCGTTTTCAGGCGCGTATCGCGTCCCATCGCGAGCGCCGCTCGCATTCACTGTTCGAGGTGGCGCGCGACCTCTCGAGCGTGCTCGCCACTGAGCAGGTCGTCGAGGCGGCCGAGGAGGCCGTGGCGCGCGAGTTCCATGCCCGCGCCCACATCTTCGTGCTCGATGCCGACGATCGCCTGCGCTCGATCGCCACGCCGCCCGAGGGCGAAGGCCTCGACGCCGGCACGGCGCGCTGGGCCTTCGACCACGCGCAGGCCGCCGGTCTTGGCACCGACACGCTGCCCGGCAGCGCCTGGCTCTACCTGCCGCTGAAGGCGCCGATGCGCGCGCGCGGTGTGCTGGCACTCCAGCCCGAGGAGCCGCGTCTGCTCCTCGTGCCTGAGCAGCGCCGCCAGCTCGAGACCTTCGCGGCGCTGACGGCGATCGCCCTCGAGCGCGTCCACTACGTCGACGTGGCGCAGACGGCGACGGTGCAGATCGAGTCGGAGCGGCTGCGCAACTCGCTGCTCGCGGCGCTCTCGCACGATCTGCGCACGCCGCTCGCCGGCCTCGTCGGCCTGGCCGAAAGCCTGCGCTTCACCAGGCCGGCGTTGAGCGGCGAGCAGCAAGAGATCGCGCAGGAGCTGCAGGTCGAGGCATTGCGCATGAGCACGCAGGTCAACAACCTGCTCGACATGGCACGCATCGAAAGCGGCGAAGTGCGCCTGCGCCGCGAATGGCATTCGGTCGAGGAGATGGTCGGCAGCGCCGTGCGCGTGACGGCGCGCGTCCTCGCGCCGCGCCCCGTGACGACCGATCTGCCGGCGGACCTGCCGCTCGTCGAGTGCGACGCGGTGCTTGTCGAGCGTGTCTTCGTCAACCTGCTCGAGAACGCGGCCAAGTACACGCCGCCGACGGCCGGCGTGCGCATCTCGGCGCGCGCCGAGCCCGGGACCATGCGCATCACGGTCGCCGACACGGGCGCAGGCATTCGCGCCGGCCAGGAAGCGGCGATCTTCGAGAAGTTCACGCGCGGCGCCCGCGAATCGGCGGTCGCCGGGGTCGGTCTCGGTCTCGCCATCTGCAAGGCGATCGTCGAGGCGCACGGCGGAACGATTGCCGTCGAGAACGTCGAAGGCGGCGGCGCGGCCTTCACCTTCAGCCTGCCGCTCGGTACCGCGCCGACGCTCGATGCGGCGGGCGGGGAAGCGCCGGCAACGATAGCGATGGACGCGGCCACCGCCGTCGGCGCGTGATGGCCGAGGCCGCACCGGTCGTCCTGCTCGTCGAGGACGAGCGCCACATCCGGCGCTTTCTTCGCGCCTCGCTCGAAACCGAAGGCTGGCGCGTCTTCGAGGCGGAAACCGTGCGGCAGGGTCTGATCGACGCGGCGACGCGAAAGCCCGATCTCGTCATCGCCGATCTCGGCCTGCCCGATGGCGACGGCGTCGATCTCATCCGCGACTTGCGGACCTGGTCGAGCGTTCCGGTGATCGTGCTCTCGGCGCGCTCCGACGAAGCCGACAAGGTCCGCGCCCTCGATGCCGGCGCCGACGACTACATCGAAAAGCCCTTCGGCGTTTCCGAGCTGCTCGCCCGCGTGCGCGCCAACCGGCGCCGCCATCAGGGCGCGCGCGGCGGCGATGGCACATCAATGGTGACCATCGGTGACGTCGAGATCGACCTCGGCGCTCGCATCGTTCGCAAGGCCGGTGCCGAGGTGCACCTGACGCCGATCGAATACCGCCTGCTCGGCGTCCTGCTCGCCAATGCCGGGCGGGTGCTCACGCACCGGCATCTACTGCGCGAAGTGTGGGGGCCTTCGCACGTCGAGCAGAACCACTATCTGCGCGTCTTCATGGGCAGCCTGCGCCACAAGCTCGAAGACGACCCGGCGCAGCCGAAGATGCTGGTCACGGAAACGGGCGTCGGCTACCGGCTCATTGCCGGCTGAGGCCGTGCCTTCAGGGCGGCGTCGAGCTCATGAATTTCACGGCCGACTTCATCGCCGATTCGACGCACGCTTGCGCCGTGGCGTCGATGTCACCGTCCTTTATCTTGTCGGCGCCCGCAATCGAGACGCCGACCGAACCCTGCGCTATCGACTCGATGCCGCGGCCGCTCGAGATCGATATCGAGCACTTGGCCTGCAGCATCTTTTGCGCCTTGTCCGGAGCCAGCGACGTGAGACTGCCGTCGAGGGTGTAGCCCTCGCCCCCCTTGTCTTTGGGCGCGCCGAGGGCCAGCTTGTCCTTGATGGCTTTTTCAGCCGTCTTCTTCATCAACGCGATGAGCCGCGATTTATGCTTGGATTCGAAGATATCCTTCACCGCGAAATTGTGGACTTCGACGTAGATCTTGACATCTGCCATCGTGCTTCTCCCCGGTTTGACGAGATTCTCACCGTAGCCTGAATCACCGTCGGAGCAGATCGCTCGGAGTCGGCAATGGAACTTTACAGATCCTTCACGCCGGCGGTCGTCTCGGCGCCGCCACCGCGCGTTGTTCGTGCATCGCGACGTCGATCGCGCATTTCCTGAAAGGCACTCATGAAGAATCGCCTGCTCTGCACCCTCGTCCTCGCCATCGCCTTGCCCATGGCGGCGAAGGCGGCGGTCTCGCTCTCGGTGAACATCGCACCGCCGCCGCTGCCGGTCTACGTGCAGCCCGAGATTCCGGCGCCCGGCTACCTCTGGACGCCCGGCTACTGGCGATGGGATCCTGCCGCAGCCGACTATTTCTGGGTGCCCGGCACCTGGGTCGCGCCGCCTGCCGTCGGCCTGCTCTGGACGCCGGGCTACTGGGGCTGGGGCCTGGGCGGCTACTTCTGGCGCGCCGGCTACTGGGGCCCGCACGTCGGCTTCTACGGCGGCGTCAACTACGGCTTCGGCTATGGTGGATCGGGCTATCACGGCGGCTACTGGCGCGACGGCGTCTTCAACTACAACCGCAGCCTCAACAACATCAACCCGAGGTTCGTGCACAACGTCTACAACGAGCGGGTCGTCGAGAACCACACACGCGTGAGCTTCAACGGCGGCCAGGGCGGCATCGCCGCCCGTGAGACGGCGGAAGAGCGCGCGGCGCACGCCGAACATCACATGGCGCCGACGCCGGTGCAACGCCAGCACGAGCAGGTCGCGATGCGCACTCCCGAGCAGCGTGCTTCGTTCAACCACGGCGCCCCGACCATGGCGGCGATGGCGCGGCCTTCGACGGCGCATGGCGAAGGCGGCCCACGCGCGCAGGCAATGCGCCAGGGCCGGGACGGGCCGCAGGTCCGGGCGGAAGCGCAGCACGGCGAGCGCGGCAGCCCGGCACACGAAGGGCGCGAAGCGCCGCAGCATGCCGAGCGTGGCGGTCTAGCGCACGAAGCCGCTCCCCGTGGCGAACATCGCGGCGGCCCGGGCGGCGACCGCGAGCGCTGAAACCAAGACTAGAAGAGCCGCGTCGCGAGCCAGGTCAGCCCGGTGAAGGCCGACCACACGGGCGGTCCGGAGCGCAGGCTTCGGGCCGCCCCCGCATCCAGGGTCAGCCGCTTCGAGACGTTGCAGCTTGCGGCGAGCAGGAACTGGCTCGTGTTCCCGGCGCCACCCTCATGCGTTCCCGAGAACTCGCCGACGATGCCCCAGCGCTCGTCGAGCGAGTGCGACAACGCCGCCGCCCAGAGCAGCTGCACGCGTGACGCGCCGGGGTCGACCTGGCCGAGCCGCGTCGTCACGAGGTTGAGGTCGGTGTGCCAGCTCCCGGCGAAGTCGGCGCTGTAGATCGCGTTGACGGTGTAGTCGGGCTTGCCGCTGCCCGTGCCGAGGCCCTGCTTTGCCGTCGGCACCGTGACGCCGCCCTCGAGCCCGAATGCCTGCTGCTCGTCGATGGCGAAGCGCCGCTTGAGGATGATGCTGGTGTCGCCGAAGCCGCTGGCGCGGGTCGCGTCGTCGCGCTGCCGCACCCAGGTCTCGCCGCCGATGCGAATGCCCCAGTCGGGCGTGAAGGCGAGCTTGATGGTGGCGGGCACGCTGTCGCGGCGCATGCCCGCGCCCGCATGGTCGTGCTCGAAGCCGGCTTCGATTTCGAGCCAGCCCGGTGCCGACAAGGCTGCCGGCGTCGAGACGCTCGGCCGGTACGGCGTCGTCGACGGCTCGGCGTTGGCGTCGTCGTCGGCCGCTACGCACGCGGGGGCGGTCGCGGCAAGTGCCAGCGCGGCCAGGCCGAAGCGGCTTCGCTCGCGGATGCGTCGACGATCGTTCACTTCAGACTCCCTTGTCGGCCGATGTTCTTGCCGTCTGTTTAACATGCCGGCCGACGGCGTGCGGGCGCTACGCTGCGCGTCGCGGCACTTTCTTCGCCGCCGTTTTCTTGGCGGGTACGGCGGCCGGTGCGTTCTCTTCGGCATCGGCCTTTTGCGCCGACTGGCGCGAATCGAGGCTGCGTTTCAAGAGCTCGCTCAGATCGACGACGTTGCTCGATGCCGGCGGCGATGCCTCGCCCTCGAGCGTCGTCACCTTCTCGGTCTGGCCGGCTTCGACGCGCTGCGCCGCGAGCCTGTGGATCGCTGCGGTGAATTCGTCGGCGAAGTCTTCGGGCTTCCACTTCGTCGTCATGTCGGCGATGAGCTGGCGCGCCATCTTCAGCTCGCCTTCCTTCAATTTCGCGCCGCCCTTGCCCGCCGGCGGCAGCTTGATGTCCTCGCGCGGCCGGATCTCGCTGGCCCAGCGGATCGTGTTGAGCATCAGTGCATCCCCGTCGGCAATGAGCGCCGCCAGGTTCTCCTTGGCGTGGATGACGACGCGGGCGATGCCGATGACGCCGGCTTCGAGCATCGCTTCGCGCAGCAGCGCGTAGACCTTGTCGCCCTTGCCGAGCGGCGCCGTGTAGTAGGGCCTCTCGAGATAGGTGAAGGAGATCTCGCGCGCCTTGACGAAGGTCTCGATCGCTATCGTCTGCGTCGACTGCGGATACGCGGCCCTGATCTCGTCTTCGCTGAGAACGACGTAGTCGCCATCGGGCTGCTTGATGCCCTTGACGATGTCGCCGGGGTCGACTTCCTTGCCGGTGCGCTTGTTGACGCGCTTGTAGCCGACCGGATCCATGGTCCGCTTGTCGAGCCAGTCGAAATCGATGCCGATCTCCTGCGCGGCCGGATAGAGGCCGACAGGCACGTGCACGAGGCCGAAGCTGATGGCGCCTTTCCAGACGATGCGGGGCATGGCTTCTCCAGGCTGGGCCCACCATCGTGCACGCCCTCGGCCCGGCGTCCATCGCCGCCCGGCTGAAGCTGCTGTGGGCGCCTGCCTACAGACCCGTCGCCGCCTTCGCGTACGCTTCGGCCCCGAGGACCGTTCGATTGAAGCTGCAAACCGCCCGAACCTTCGCCGTGCTCGCGCTCTTCGCGGCGTGCGCCTGGTTGCTGCACGGGCTGCTCGTGCCCATCGTCTGGGCGTCGCTCATCGCCATCGCGACGTGGCCCTTGCACGACCGGCTGCGCGCGCTCTTCGGCCGCCGCAGAGAGGCGTTGAGCGCGATCCTGCTCACCGGTGCGGTCGTCCTCTTCCTCCTGGTGCCGCTCGGCTATCTGCTCTATCGCGGCCTGCGCGAACTGCCGGCGGTGATGCGCTTCTGGTCGTCGAGCCAGGACGCCGGGCTTGTCGCGCCGGCCTGGATCGGCTCGTTGCCCGGCATGGGCGACTGGGCGATGCGGCAGTGGAACGAGACGATCGGCGAGCCCGGGGCTTTGAGCGGCTATGCCCACGAGCTTTTCGGCGGCCTTGATTTCGCGACTGGCCGCACCCTGCTCGTGGTCTTCGCCCACCATGCCATGGCCCTGTTCTTCTGCGTCGTCGTCCTCTTCTTCCTCTACCTGGGCGGCGATGCGTTCACCGTGCAGATCGACGCCGTGCTGTCACGCCACGTCGGCCCCTCGGGCAAGCGGACGCGGGCGCTTGCCGTTCGCTCGGTTCGCGGCGCCGTCAACGGCCTGGTGCTCGTCGGCTTCGGCGTTGCCGTCTTGATGAGCGCGGTCTATGCGGTGGCACAAGTGCCGCATCCTTTTGCCTGGGGTCTGGCGACGGGGCTGCTCGGCATGGTGCCGTTCGGCGCCCTGCTCGTGATCGCCGGCGTCGTGCTTTATTTCATCGCCAACGCGGCGACGATGACGGCGCTCTGGCTCGGCCTCTTCGGCGTGGCGGCCNNTTGCTCGGCATCGTCGGCGGCCTCGAGACCTTCGGCATCCTCGGGCTCTTTCTCGGGCCGACGCTGCTCGCCGTGATGGTCGCGGCATGGCGCGAGCTGGCGGCGCCGCAGGGCGATGCCGAAGCGGATGCCTAGGCCTGTTGGCATGCCCCAGAGTCACAGCGTGAGTTTCGACGCCGCTTCCGCCGCCGCCGATTTCGACCTGAGGCGGCTGCCCGATTCCTTCTACGACGATCCGTTTCCCACCTACCGCGCGCTTCGCGAGCGCGCGCCGGTCAAGCGCATGCCCGACGGCAGCGTCTTCCTGACACGCCACGCCGACATCGTCGCCGTCTACAAGGACGTCGTGACCTTCAGCTCCGATAAGCACGAGGAGTTCTTTCCCAAGTACGGCGCGACGCCGCTCTTCGAGCACCACACCACCAGCCTCGTCTTCAACGATCCGCCGCTGCACACGCGCGTACGCCGGCTCATCGCCGGCGCCCTGACGCCGAAGCACATCGCGGCGATGGAAGCGCGCCTGGTCGAGCTCGTCGACGGCCTCCTCGACAGGATGGCCGGCGCGGGTGAAGGCGCCGAGATCGATCTCATCGAGGCCTTTTGCGGCGCCATCCCGGTCGAGGTCATCGGCAACCTGCTCGGCGTGCCGCGCGACGAGCGCGGGCCCTTGCGCGCCTGGTCGCTCGCCATCCTCGGCGCGCTCGAGCCGGCGCTCACGCCGGAGCAGCATGAGCTCGGCAACGCGGCGGTGCGCGACATGCTCGGCTATCTCGAAGGCCTGGTCGGGCGCCGGCGTGCCGCACCGGGCGACCCGGAGACCGATGTCCTGACCCGCCTGATCCGGGGCGAGGCCGACGGCGAAAAGCTGCAGCCCAAGGAGCTGCTGCACAACTGCATCTTTCTTCTCAACGCCGGCCACGAGACGACGACCAACCTGATCGGCAACGGCCTGCGCTGCCTGGGCGAATGGCCCGGCGAGCGGTCGCGCCTGCTTGGCGAACCGGAACTCATCCGCAGCGCCGTCGAAGAGTTCCTCCGCATCGAGAGCTCGAACCAGCTCGGCAATCGCATCACGACGAAGGCCACGGAGATCGGGGGCGTAACGCTGGCGTCGCGCACGCAGGTGACGCTTTGCATCGGCGCCGCCAATCGCGATCCGCAGTCCTTTGCCGATCCCGACCGGCTCGACATCGCGCGCCACCCGAACCGGCACATCGCGTTCGGCTCGGGCATCCATCAGTGCGTCGGCATGGGGCTCGGGCGGCTCGAGGCAAGAATCGCGATCGGACGCTTCGTGGCCCGCTTTCCGGATTACGCGCTGGCGGGCCCGCCAACGCGAAGCCATCGCGTCCGCTTTCGCGGCCACGTCCGCTTGCCCGTCGTGCTGCAGCCGCCTCGATCGACAATACCAAAACAGGAGACCCCACCATGAATCGAATCCATCGCGCCGTGCTCGTTCCCGTCGTCGCCGCGGTCGCGGCCTTCGCCTTGCCGGCCGTCGCGCAGGTCAAGGTCGGTGTCACGCTTTCGACCACGGGGCCGGCCGTCTCGCTCGGCATTCCCGAGAAGAACACGATCGCGCTGCTGCCGAAGACGGTGGCCGGCCAGTCGATCGAGTACATCGTTCTCGACGATGCGAGCGATTCGAGCGCCGCGGTCGTCAACACCCGAAAGCTGATCAGCGAAAACAAGGTCGACGTCATCATCGGCTCGACGACGACGCCGAACTCGCTGGCGATGATCGACGTCATCGCCGAGAACGAAACGCCGGTCATCTCGCTGGCCTCGTCGGCGCGGATCATCGAGCCGATGAGCGCGAAGAAGGCGTGGATGTTCAAGACGCCGCAGACCGACACGATGATGGTCCTCGCCATCCTCGAGCATGCCGCCAGGCGCGGCATGAAGACGATGGGCTACATCGGCTTCAACGATGCGCTCGGCGAGGCCTTCTACGCCGAGTTCGAGAAGTTCGCCGAGGCGCGCCACATCCGCATCGTCGCGAGCGAGCGCTTCGCGCCGCGCGACACCAGCGTCACCGGGCAGGTCATCAAGCTCGTCTCGGCCAATCCCGACATGATCGTCATCGGTGCCTCGGGAACGCCGGCCGTGCTGCCGGCCAAGGCGCTCGTCGAGCGCGGCTACAAGGGCAGCGTTTACTTCAACCACGGCGTCGCCAACAACGATTTCCTGCGCGTCGGCGGCAAGGACATCGAAGGCATGTACGTGCCGACCAGCCCGGTCGTTGTCGCCGCCTCGCTGCCGGCCGACCACCCGGCCAAGGCCGCGGCGCTCGACTACAAGAAGCGCTACGAGGCGGCCTACGGCGATGGCAGCGTCTCGGCCTTCGGCTCGTACACCTGGGACGCCTGGCTCGAGCTCAACCAGGCGATTCCGGTCGCGCTGAAGAAGGCCAGGCCCGGCACGCGCGAGTTCCGCGCGGCGCTGCGCGACGCGCTCGAAGGCATCCACGATCTGCACGTCACGAACGGCGTCGTCAACATGTCGAAGAACGACCACCTCGGCCTCGACCAGCGGGCGCGCGTGATCGTCCAGGTCGTCGACAACAAGTGGAAGCTCGACTGAGGCCTGTCCGCGCCGCCGGATGAATCCGACGCGGGTTCTCGCCGACCGGCGCCATCTCTGGGCCTTCGTCGCCGGCTGCGTCGCCGTGACGGCGGGCGTCGTCATGCACCTGCCGATGTTCTGGATGGGGCGCGACAACGGCTTTCGCCTGGCCGACATGCCGATGGACGCGCCCATGCTCTGGGGCATGGCGCTGATCGTCGCCGGCATCGGCGTTTCGGCCTACGGGCTGCTGCCGAAGCGCATGCGCGCCGGCACTGTTGCGGCTCGCGACGTCTCGGCCGAGCTCTCGATCACGTCGTCGGAGGACGCGCCGCTGGTCTTCGCGCATTGGCGGCTCATGCTCGTTCTCACCGTCGCGCTCGTCATCGACGTGATGAAGCCGGCGAGCCTCGGCTTCGTCGTGCCGGGCATGCAGACGGAGTACGCGGTCTCGACTGCCGTCGTCGCGTGGTTGCCGTTCGCCGCCTTGTGCGGCACCGTCGTCGGCTCGGTGCTCTGGGGCTGGCTTGCCGATCTCTACGGCCGCCGCGCCTCGATCCTGCTCTCGGCGGTGATGTTTGTCGGCACCTCGATCTGCGGCTCGATGCCCTCGCTCTGGTGGAACGTCGGCATGTGCTTTCTGATGGGTGCCGCGGCCGGCGGCATGTTGCCAGTGACGTATGCGCTGCTCGCCGAGACGCTGCCTTCGAAGCATCGCGGCTGGGCGCTCGTGCTCGTCGGCGGCCTCGGCGCCGTCGGCGGCTATCTCGCGGCGAGCGCCTGCTCGGCCTGGCTGCAGCCCTTCTTCGGCTGGCGCATCCTGTGGTTCCTCAACCTGCCGACCGGGCTTCTCCTCATCGTCCTCAACGTCTACGTTCCGGAATCGCCGAAGTTCCTGTTCGCGCTCGGCCGCGTCGCCGAAGCCCATGCCGTGCTGCGTAGCTTCGGCTGCACCGTGCGCGATGCCGGGGTCGCCGCCGCCGCCGGAGCCACGGAGGCGGCCGTCGCCCTCGCGCGCCTGCCGAGCCGCTACCTGGCGCAGACCTGGGCACTCAGCATCGCGGCGATCGCCTGGGGCCTCATCAACTTCGGCCTGCTGCTGTGGATGCCGGCCCTGCTCGTCGCCAAGGGCTATAGCGTCGCCCTCTCGAGCCGGCTGCTCGCGGCCTCGGCCCTCATCGCCGTGCCGACGGTCTTCGCTGCCGCCGCGCTCTACGGGCGCTGGAGCAGCAAGGGCGCGCTGGTCGCCTCGATCGCGCTCACGGCGGCGGGCCTGCTCGGCCTCATCCACCTCGAGATCGCGTCGCCGGCGAATGCGAGCCCGGTGTTGCCGATCGCTTTGCTCATCGTCGGCATCAACGGCATCATCGCGATGATTCTTCCCTACGCCGCCGAAAGCTACCCGCTGAAGGTTCGGGCCCGGGCGACCGGCTGGGTCGCGGCCTGCACGAAGACGGGCGGGCTGCTGGCCCAGGGGCTCGGCGTCTTCGGGCTCGTGCCCGGGCTCGCCTGGGGCGCGGCGCTGACGCTGGTGCCGATCGCCGTGGCGCTCGTGCTCGTCATGCGCTTTTGCACCGAGACGCGTGGGCGCGACCTGCGCGAGATGGAAGAGCCAGCGTAAGGCGCGAGTTGCGAGCCCGCGAGGGCGCGCTCAATCGGGCCGTCGTGGCCGCGTCTGCACGCGCAGGCACAACGCCGCCGTGAGCAGCGCCAGCGCGATATGGCACGCGTACAGTCGGTGGAAATCGGCCAGCTGCGGCGCCGCCTTGCCGACGAGCACGATCGTCACCGCGACGCCGAGCACCGAGCCCACCTGCCGCACCGACTGGTTGACCGCGCTGCCGATGCCGAAGCGGTTCGGTGCCAGCTGCGAGACGGCGGCTCCCGACAGCGAGGGCAGCACCATGCCGACGCCGATGCCTGTGAAGAAAAGGCCTGGCAGCCAATGGTGCAGGTAGTCGGGCTGCAGGCCCGGCACGCTGAAGAACCAGAGCCCGCCGGCCGCGTAGACGATGCTGCCGATGACGAGCAGCGGCCGGTGCCCGATACGCGCTGCGATGCGGCCGGCGATGATCGCCGTCGGCACGACCATGAGCGGCCCCGGCGTCACCGCCAGACCGGCACGCGGCAGCGAGAAGTGCCAGATGTCGGTCATGAAGATGAAGAAGCCGAAGAACATCATCGCGAAGGCGATGCCGAAGCTGAGGGTGGCGAGGTTGACCCAGCGGTAGGTCGGATTCGCGAACAGCTCGAGATCGATCGCCGGCGACGGCGTGTGCCGGGCCCAGGCGACGAAGAGCCCGAGCGCGGCCACGCCGCCGGCGAGGCAGCCGAGCACGACCGGCGAAGCCCAGCCGAGCGATTCCGTCCGCACCAGGCCGAACGCCGGCGCGCCGACGCCGGCGATGAGCAGCAGAACGCCGATCACGTCGAGCGGCGCCGCGTTCTCCGGGTTGCGCGATTCCTCGAGCACGCGGCGGCCGCGCCAGAGCGACAGCGCGCCGAGCGGCAGGTTGATGTAGAAGGCCCACGGCCAGCCCCAGGCATCGACCACCCAGGAGCCGATGCTCGGTCCGAGCGCCGCGGCCAGCCCGCCGACCGCCCCCCAGAGGCTGACGACGATCGCCCGGCGGGACGCCGGGAACGCGGCGAGCACGATGGCCAGCGACGCGGGCAGGAGCAGCGCGGCGCCGATCGCCTGCAGCACGCGCGCGCCGATGAGCAGCAGCACGCTGCCCGAGAGCCCGCAGGCCAGCGAAGCGAGGAGAAAGAGCGAGACGCCAATGATGAAGATTCGCTTGCGCCCGTACAGGTCGGCCAGCCGCCCGGAGGGGACGAGCAGCGCCGCGAAGACGACGGTGTAGGCATTCAGCACCCATGACAGATCGGCCGCGTGCGCCTGTGGAAAGGCCGCGCGCAGCGAGCCGAAGGCAGCGTAGAGAACGGTCGAGTCGATCGAGACGAGGAAGACGGCGATGCTCGCAACGAAGAAGACGAGCCAGGGCGCGTTGGCGACCGGCGCCGCCGCGGTCGGCCGGCGCGCTGTCGGCGGAAGGATCGCGGCGGACGGTCCCCAAGCGTGAATCGTCATTTCGGTCGACTCTGAATGATGATCATCATATGAACGATCCGGTGGAGGCAAAGACTTGCGCCACGCCGGAAAGTCAGCGGTCGTCGGCGACGACGCTGCGCCGCGCTGCGCGGCGAACGGCCTTCGCCAGTGAGGCGTCGTCGACGGCGCGGGCGATGATCATGGCGCCGAGCATGCAGCTCAGCCGTGCCAGCGCCTGCTCGTGGCCGGCGGCCTCGCCCCAGGCGCCGCCGTGGCGCTCGATGAGGTCGATCATCTCCTTGATGCGCTCGGTCGCGGCATGGCGCACGGCCGGAGCCTGGCGGGCGAGCTCGGAGCCGGCCGCGGCGATCGGGCAGCCGCGCTCGGCGCGCTCGACGTGGCGATCGGAAAGATAGGCGTCGGCGAGCGCCTCGAGCCCGGTGCCGGCAGGGGCTGCCGCGGCGATGCGGGCGAGCTGCGCGACACCATCGGCGCCGGCGCTATCAGCCGCCGCCGCCAGCATGGCCTCGCGCGAAGGAAAGTGGGCGTAGAAGCCACCATGGGTGAGCCCGGCATCGCCCATCACCTCGGCGACGCCGGCACCGGCAAAGCCGTGCCGCCGGACCGAGGCCGCCGCGGCGCGGACGATGCGTTCGCGAGTCTCGGCCTTCTGCTCGGTACGCACGGAGGGCGAAACGCGGGCAGCGCGACCAGCCGATACCTTGGAATGCAACTTCATATGATACGCATCATACATGAAGTCGACGGCCCGTGAGCGCGAGCCGTGATCGCCGGTCTTCAGTCGCCGGTGTCCTCGACGATGCGCCTGCAATGCGCGAAGGCGGCGTCGATCAACTGCTCGTTCGCTTCGGGCGTTCGAAAGCCCGAGTGCGCCGAGAGCGTCACGTTCGGTAGCGTCGTGAGCACGTGGCCGGCGGGCAGGGGCTCGATTTCGAAGACGTCGAGCCCGGCGTGGCCGAGCTGGCCCGAGCGCAGGGCACCGACCATCGCTGCTTCGTCGACGAGGGCGCCGCGCGCGGTGTTGACGAGGATTGCGCCCGGCCGCATCGCGGCGATCCGCTCGCGCGAGAGAAAGCCCCGCGTCGCGTCGTTCAGCAGCAGGTGCATCGAGACAGCGTCGCTCTCGGCGAGCAATCGCTCGATCGGGACGAACTCGACGCCGGCGAATACCTTTGCGGTCCGGTTCCAGGCGAGCACCTTCATGCCGCAGCCGAGTGCGAGGCGGCCGACCTCGGCGGCGATGCCGCCGAAGCCGACGAGGCCGAGCGTCTTGCCGGTGAGCTGGATGCCTTCGCTGCGCAGCCACTGGCCTTCCCGCATGGCCCGGTCCATGGCGGCGAAGCCGCGCGCCGCCGCCCAGAGGAGGCCGATCGCGCACTCGGCGACGGCCGTGTCGCCGTAGCCCTTGATGATGTGAACCGTGATGCCGAGTTCGGCGAGCGCCTCCGGGTCCATGTAGCTGCGCGCACCGGTACCGAGGAAGACGACGTGGGCGAGGCCGCCGCAGCGCCGCGCGATGTCGATCGGCAAGGCGGTGTGATCGATGACCGCGATCTCAGCGCCGGCGAGTTTTTCAGGCAATGCGCTCGGCGCGAGGCCCGGCTCGCCGAAGGCAAGCTCGAGCGAGGGCACCGCTTTCGGCCCGATGCGCTCGGCCAGCGCGCGCAGCGCCGTGTTGGCGTCGACGAAGACGGCTCGCATCGCCCGACGCCTCAACCGGTCTCGGCCATCGCCTCGCCGAGGCGGATCGCGGCCCCCGCTTGCCACGCCGGGTTGAAGCGCAGCCCGGCGCCCTTGCCGAACAGCAGCACGACGGTCGAGCCGAGCAGGAAGCGGCCCATCTCCTCGCCCTGCTTCAGCGCGACCTGGCCCTTCGCGTAGTGCCACTCGCGGACGCGGCGCACCCGCGGCGCATTGACGGCGCCGTGCCACACCGTGGCCATGCTGCCGACGATGGTGGCGCCGACGAGCACGAGCACGAAGGTGCCCGCCACGGCCGATTCGAAGACGCAGACGACGCGCTCGTTGCGAGCGAACAGGCCCGGAACGCCACGCGCCGTCACCGGGTTGACGGAGAACAGCGCGCCCGGGACGTGGATCATCCCCGTCAGCACGCCGTCGCAGGGCATGTGGATACGGTGATAGTCCCTGGGGCTCAGGTAGAGCGTCGCGAAGCTGCCGTCGTGGAAACACCCGGCCAGCGCGTGGTCACCACCGACCAGCGCCGTCGTCGAATAGCGATGGCCCTTGGCCTGGACGATCTGGTCGTGCTCGATGGCGCCGAACTGGCTGATCGTGCCGTCGACAGGGCAGACGAGATCGGCGCCGGCGATCGGCCGGGCGCCGGGCTTCAGGGCTCGCGTGAAGAAATCGTTGAAGCTCGCATAGGCGGCGACGTCCGGGTTCGCCGCTTCGCTCATGTCGACGCCGTACTTGCGGATGAACCAGCGCACCAGCCGCGTCGTCGTCGCGCCGCGCTCGCGCGAGGCGACGCGGCCGGCGAAGGCGGTGAGGCCGCGCTTGGGCAGCACGTATTGCGGCAGGACCTTGCGGCGATCGGACACGAAGGCAGGCGACTCGGCGAAGGCGCGAATTCTATCGACGCCTGCAGCAAGACAGACGCGCTTGCGGTGAGCGAGCAAAGCCGCGGTCGGGGAGCGCCGCCGGGCATGCGTCCACGGCTTTGCGCGCTCGACGTTCGCACTGGATATCCTCCCCCGGATGCCTCGCATCGATTTCCGCGCGCCTTCGGCCGAGCTGGCCCGCGCCCTCGTCGGCGCGAGCCTCTTCGTCGAAGGGGTCGGCGGGCGCATCGTCGAAACCGAGGCTTACGACGAGAGCGATCCGGCCTCGCACAGCTTTGCCGGCAAGACGGCGCGCAACGCCGTGATGTTCGGGCCGCCCGGGCGCGCCTACGTCTATCGCTCGTACGGCATCCACTGGTGCCTCAACTTCGTGTGCCTGGCCGAAGGCCACGGCGCGGGAGTGCTGATCCGCGCCCTCGAACCGACAGCCGGCATCGAGCGAATGCGCGAGCGTCGCGGCCTGCCGGACGAGCGGCTGCTCTGCTCCGGGCCCGGGCGCCTGTGCCAGGCGCTCGGCGTGACGCATGCGATGAACGGCCTGCGTCTGGACCGCGCGCCGTTTCGCGTCGTGCCGCGTGCCGACGATGCGTCGATCGCCGTCGCCGCCGGCACGCGCATCGGCATCAGCAAGTCGCGCGACCTGGCGTGGCGCTTCGCGCTGGCGGGCTCACGGTTTCTCAGCAAGCCGCTGCGCCTGCCCTGATGCGGCGAAGCCGCGCCGGACCGAGCCTGTCGACGTCGATGCCGAAGCCGGAGATGCGTTCGGGCAGGGGCAGGCCGCGAACCAGCGCAGCGCAGGCCTCGCCCATCGCCGCCGAGGTCTGGATGCCGTAGCCGCCTTGCGCGGCGAGCCAGAAAAAGCCGGGCACCGCGGCATCGAAACCGCCGACGAGATCGCCGTCGGCGACGAAGCAGCGCAGCCCCGCCCACGCGCGCAGCGGTCGCGCCACGAGCGTCGTCGCTGCCTCGATGCGATGCACGGCGAGGGCGATGTCGAGCTCCTCGGGCTGCACGTCCTGCGGCGCAACCGGGTCGGCGTTGGCGGGCGAGCCGAGCAGCTGGCCGGCATCGGGCTTGACGTACCAGCTCTCGTCGATGCTGCCGAACATCGGCCAGCTTGCCGCGGCCGCTGGCAGCCGGCGGCGCGAAGACGAACGCGCTGCGCCGCTTTGGCACGAGGCCGATCGGCGCGACGCCGGCGAGCAGGGCGACGACATCGCACCAGGCGCCCGCTGCATCGACGACGACCGGTGCCGCGTAACGCGCGCCGCCCGTATCGGCGAGACAGGCGCCATTGCCTTGCCGCCGCAGCGAAGTCACCTCGGCGTCGGTGACGACGCGGCCGCCATGCCGGCGAATGCCGCGCAGATAGCCTTGGTGCAGCCGGGCGACGTCGATGTCCGATGCGTCGGGCTCGAACACGGCGCCGAGCACGCGTTCGCGACGCAGCGCCGGGACGAGCGCGCACGTTGCGTCGGCATCGAGGAGCCGGCCATCCGGGCTCGTCGTGCGCAGCACCGCCCATTGCGCATCGAGCAGTGCGCCCTGACCCGGCGCGGCGACGAGCATCGCACCGCGCGACGAGAGGACCGGGCCTTCGGCGAAGCCCTCGGGCGCCGCGTCGAGAAAGGCGCGGCTCGCCCTCGTCAGGGCGCGAACCTGCGCCGTGCCGTAGCTCGCCATGAAGAGCGCCGCCGAGCGACCGGTCGAGTGATAGCCCGGCTGGCTTTCACGCTCGAGCAGCACGACGCGCACATGCGGCGCCAGGAAGTAGCCGAGGGACGCGCCGGCGATGCCACCGCCGATGACGATGGCGTCGCAGTCGATCGCGGGCCGGCCTTCAGTCATCACGAGTCGGATGCGTCATTTCGCCGGCGTCGCCATCGGGTTGAAGAGCGGGATCAGCGCGCCGGCGTAGATCGAGGTCGGCAGTGCGCCATTCCAGCGCTCGGCCTTGACGCGCTCGATCTCGATGCGGCGCAGCTCGAACACATCGCGGTTCTGCGCCAGCGCCGTGTTCTGGATCTTGAGTGCCTCGGCCTGCGCCACCGATGCCGACGTCGCGAACGACGGCGCCCGCGTTGCGGTTTCCCGTGCCATCCGAATACCGGCTCCTCGCATCCATGAGGACCTCCCCTGTGTGTTCGTGTGTGACGGATGCTAGCTTTAGCTAGTGAAGTGTCCGGAGCTTCGGTGACGCATCGAATCTCCCCACCCTGCGGAACGCGGCGCCTGCTACGCTTGCCCTTCGTTCTCCCGGAACCGGGAGCGCGCCTTGCACCTGGCGACGAGAAGGACACCGCCATGCTGGAACTCCGTCCCGCCTGCGAACACTGCGACATGGCCCTGCCGCCGGCTTCGACCGAGGCGCGCATCTGCAGCTTCGAGTGCACCTTCTGCGCGAGCTGCGTGCAAGCTCTGCTCGGCAACGTCTGCCCGAACTGCGGCGGCGGCTTCGTGCCGCGGCCGATCCGGCCGGCGCAGGACCGCAAGGGCGAGAATTTCCTCGGCCGCTACCCGGCGAGCACGAAAAGGCGGCATCGGCCGGTCGATGTGGCGGCGCACAGCCTGCTCGTGGCGTCGATCGGCGCCATTCCTCCCGAGCGACGATGATGGCCGCACCCATCCAACCCTCCCTCGCGCTCACTATCGGCCTTGTCGCGTTCATCGCCTGGCGAATGGCCTCGCGGGTGCGGCGCATGGTCGGCCGGCAGCACCTGTCGCGGCTGCGGCCGTGGATCGCGGTTGTCTTCCTTCCGCTGCTGGTGCTGATGCTTTCGCTCGTCGCTTTCGTGAAGCCGGCGGCTGCGGTCGCCTTGCTGGCAGGGTGCGGCATCGGCATCGCGCTGGGCATCTGGGGCCTGCGCCTGACCCGCTTCGAGGCGATGCCTGAAGGCCTGTTCTACACGCCGAATCCTTATCTGGGCGTGGCGCTTTCCGTCCTTCTGATCGCGCGGCTCGGGTGGCGGTTCGCGCAGCTCTACGCCATCGGCGCACCGGTCAGCGTCTCGCCCGCGGATTACGTTCGCAGCCCCCTGACCTTGCTGATCTTCGGCATGCTGGCCGGCTACTACGCGACGTACGCGGCGGGTCTATTGCGCTGGAAGGGCAAGACCGAGGCGGGCCGGCCTCCTCCCGTGGAAGCTTGATCGATGGGCTACGAACTCCAGGCGTTCGTCGACGACGTTGCAGAGTTGCGCCCATGTGTTCAACCACCAGACGCACACCATCGCGGGCAGGTCACGACGCTGCCTTCCAACGCGGTCTCGACGTCGGCAGCACGGATGTCCCGTTCATGCCCGGGTTCGGGACCCCTCTTCGACCGGAGCTTTCATGAAACCCGTCCTCGTTCGCCTCGCTTTCCTTTTCGCTGCGGCCCTGTCGACAGCGGCTTCGGCGCAGCTCGCCGTCGTCGCCCAACCGAACCACGAACTCCTGCTTGCCAGCAGCGACGCGCACCTGGCGGCGAACAAGCGGCTCGTCTACGACTTCTGGCGCGAGGTCTTCGAAGGCGGCCACATGGAGCTTGCCGACAAATACATGGCCGAGAGCTACATCCAGCACAACCCGAACGTGGCCACCGGCCGGGCCGCGTTCATCGAGGCTTTCTCGAAGCGCGTCAAGCCGCAGGCGATCGAGGCGAAGGTCAAGGCGCCGATCGTCGCGATCGTCGCCGAAGGCGATCTCGTCGTCTTCGGCTTCGTGCGCGAAGGCACCGATCCGAAGGACGTGGCGAAGAAGTACACGACGACTTGGTTCGACATGTTCCGCATCGAATCGGGCAAGATCGCCGAGCACTGGGATTCGGCGCCCAAATTCTGAATCGAGGGCCGGCGCGACGGGGGCAGAATCGTCATCGTGACGATCCGTTGCTGCGATGGACGGGCGCCGCCGAAGCGTGCATAAAGGTGGATTCTCTGAACCCGATGGGAGAGCATCATGGCTGAGATGAAGATCAACGGCGATCGCCTCTGGGCGAGCCTGATGGAGATGGCGAAGATCGGCGCCACGCCCAAGGGCGGCGTCTGCCGCCTGGCGCTGACCGATCTCGACCGCGACGGCCGCAATCTGTTCGTCAAGTGGTGCAAGGAAGCCGGCTGCACCGTCAAGGTCGACCAGATGGGCAACATCTTCGCGCGACGGCCGGGCCGCAACAACAACCTTGCACCCGTGGGTACCGGCAGCCACCTCGACAGCCAGCCGACCGGCGGCCGCTTCGACGGCGTCTACGGCGTACTCGCGGGGCTCGAAGTGCTGCGCACGCTGAACGATCTGAAGATCGAAACCGAGCGCCCGGTCGAGGCTTCGGTGTGGACCAACGAGGAAGGCTCGCGCTTCGCCCCGGCGATGGTCGCCTCGGGCGTGTACGCCGGCGTCTTCACACTCGAGTACGGCCTCTCGCGTGCCGATGCGGACGGCAAGACGATGGGCGAGGAGCTGAAGCGCATCGGCTACGCCGGCAGCGAACCGATGGGCGGCAGGCCGGTGCATGCGTTCTTCGAGACGCACATCGAGCAGGGGCCGATCCTCGAGCACGAAGGGCAGACGATCGGCGTCGTCACCGACGCGCAAGGGCAGCGCTGGTACGAGCTGACGCTGACGGGCCAGGAGTCGCATGCCGGGCCGACGCCGATGCCGGTGCGGCGCGACGCCCTGCTCGGCGCGGCGAGGGTGATCCAGCTCGTCAACGAGATCGGCCTGAAGCACGCGCCGCTCGCCGTCTCGACGGTCGGCATGATCAACAGCTATCCGAATTCCCGGAACGTTATCCCCGGCAAGGCCTTCCTCACCGTCGACTTCCGCTGCCCGGTGAACGACGAGCTGACGCAGATGGATACCGAGCTGAAGGAAGGTGTCGCGAAGATCGCCGCGGCGAGCCGGCTCGAGCACGACCTGAAGCAGATCTTCCAGTACGACTGCGTCCATTTCGACGAGAGCTGCGTCGAGATGGTTCGCGCCGGTGCCAAGCGCCTCGGCTACTCGACGCGCGATATCGTCTCCGGCGCCGGCCACGACGCCTGCTATATGTCGAAGGTGACGCCGACGGCGATGATCTTCGTGCCCTGCGTCGGCGGCATCAGCCACAACGAGATCGAAGACGCCAAGCCGGAGTGGATCGAAGCCGGCGGCAACGTCCTGTTCCAGGCGATGCTGGCCAAGGCGAATGAGCTGCCGGTGGTGGGCAAGAGTGCCGAGACGGTGGCGCTGGCTTGAAAGATGCGCTCGACCGTGCCGGTCGGTCTGCCGTGATCCATTCTGCTTTCGAGCGAACAAAGCCGCGGGCGGCCGGCGTGCTCCGTTTCGCTGCGCCGCGACCGCCGCAGCGAAGCGCCACCGGGCATCCGCCCACGGCTTTGCGTGCTCCCGACATCGAAACCCATCAAACCTGGAAAGACGAATCATGAGCAGCGTCCTGATCCGCGGTGGCACCGTCGTCAACGCCGAGACGAGCGTGCGAGCCGATGTGCTCTGCGAAGGCGGGCTGATCCGCGCCGTCGGGCCCGACCTGCAGGCGCCCGCTGGAGCGACAGTTGTCGATGCGGGCGGTGCCCTCGTTATGCCCGGCGGCATCGACCCGCACACGCACATGGAGCTGCCCTTCATGGGCACCGTGACGAAGGACGACTTCTATACCGGCACCTCGGCCGGCGTCTCCGGCGGCACGACGATGATCATCGACTTCGTCATCCCCGATCCGAAGCAGCGCCTCATGGACGCGTGGAAGAACTGGCGCGGCTGGGCCGAGAAATCGGCCGCCGACTTCAGCTTCCACGTCGCCGTGACCTGGTGGGACCAGTCGGTGCACGACGACATGGGAACGCTCGTGCACGAACACGGCGTCAACAGCTTCAAGCACTTCATGGCCTACAAGAACGCGATCATGGCCGACGACGAAGTGCTCGTGAACAGCTTCACCCGCGCCCTCGAGCTCGGCGCCTTGCCGACCGTGCATGCCGAAAACGGCGAGCTGGTGTTCCAGATGCAGAAGCGCCTCGTCGCCGCCGGCATCACCGGGCCTGAAGGGCACCCGCTGTCGCGGCCGCCGGCGGTCGAGGCCGAGGCGGCCGAGCGCGCGATCCGAATCGCCGAGGTGCTGGGCACGCCGCTCTACATCGTGCACGTGTCGAGCGCGGATTCGGTCGAGGCGATCATCCGCGCGCGCAGCCATGGCCAGCGCGTCTACGGCGAGGTGCTGGCCGGACACCTGACGATCGACGAATCGGTCTATCGCAACCCCGACTGGAACATCGCCGCAGCCCATGTCATGAGCCCGCCGTTTCGCGCCAGGCATCACCAGGACGCGCTCTGGGGCGCGCTCGCCGCCGGCCATCTGCAGACCACGGCGACCGACCATTGCGCCTTCTGCGGCGAGCAGAAGGGCGTGGGCAAGGCCGATTTCACCAAGATCCCGAATGGCTGCGCTGGCGTCGAGGACCGGATGTCGGTGCTGTGGGATGCAGGCGTGAACTCGGGGCGGCTGACGGCCAACGAGTTCGTTCGCGTCACCTCGACCAACGCGGCGCAGATCTTCAACCTCTATCCGCGCAAGGGCGCCGTCGCCGCCGGCAGCGACGCCGACCTCGTGGTCTGGGATCCGAAGGCGACCAAGACGATCACGACCGCAGGTAGCATCTCGAAGGTTGGCTACAACGTCTTCGAAGGCCGCAAGGTCACGGGCCTGGCCAAGGTGACGCTCTCGCAGGGCAGGATCGTCTGGATGGAGGGCGAATTGCGGACGCAGCGCGGCGCCGGCCGCTATGTCGATCGCCCGGCCTTCGCGCCGATGTTCGACGCGCTGAAGCGGCAGGCCGAGCGACACGTGCCGCAGGCCGTCGTGCGCGCCGCCTGAACGAAGCACGCTCGATGCCCACACCCGACATCCGTCCCGGCCGCCTCGGCGAGCACGAATACGCCCGGAACTTCGCCGACGCGCATCCGCCGCTCACTCCCGTACAGGCGCTGATCGAGGCCGAGCGCTGCTATTACTGCTACGACGCGCCATGCGTCGCCGCGTGTCCCACCGGCATCGACATTCCGTCGTTCATCCGGCGCATCAGCGAGGACAACCTGCGCGGCGCGGCCAGGGCGATTCTCGAAGCCAACGTCTTCGGTGGCATGTGCGCGCGCGTCTGCCCGACCGAGGTGCTGTGCGAGCAGGCCTGTGTGCGCAATACCAACGAAGACAAGCCGGTCGAGATCGGCCTGCTGCAGCGGCACGCGACGGACGCGTTCCTGCAGTCTGCGGGGGCGCCGATCTTTCGGCGCGCCGCGGCGACAGGCCAACGCCTCGCCGTCGTCGGCGCCGGGCCGGCCGGCCTCTCGTGCGCGCACCGCGCAGCGCTGCTCGGCCATGAGGTCACGGTCTTCGAAGCGCGGGCCAAGCCGGGCGGATTGAACGAATACGGGCTCGCCACGTACAAGACCGTCGACAACTTCGCGCAGAAGGAGATCGACTGGCTGCTCTCGATCGGCGGCATCGAGTTGCGCTACGGCCAGGCGCTCGGCGAGCAGATCACGCTCGCCGACCTGAGCCAAGGCTACGACGCCGTCTTCCTCGGCCTCGGCCTCGGCGGCGTCAATGCGCTGGGCCTTTCCGTGGAGCGCACGGCGGGTGTCGGCAATGCCGTGGAGTTCATCGCCGGCCTGCGCCAGGCGAGCGCCTACGCCGCGGTACCGGTCGGCCGGCGCGTCGTCGTCATCGGCGGCGGCATGACGGCCGTCGATGCGGCGGTGCAGTCGAGGCTGCTCGGCGCCGAGGAGGTGACGATCGTCTACCGGCGCGACGAAGCGCGCATGCCGGCTTCCAGCTACGAGCGCGAGTGGGCGCAGCGAAACGGCGTGACGATCCGCACCTGGAGCGTTCTCGAATCGCTCGACGGCGAATCGGGCCACGTCGAAGGCGCGACCTTTGGGGGCGTGCACGAGGTCGGCGGCAAGCTCGAGGCAACGGGCAAGCGCTGGCGTATCGCCGCCGACACCGTCCTGAAAGCGATCGGCCAGACGCTCGTTCTCGCGGACCCGAGGCTCGCGACGCTCGCCTTGCGCGGCGGCCGCATCGAGGTCGATGCCGAAGGGCGCACGTCGCTGCCCAGGGTCTGGGCCGGCGGCGATTGCACCTACGGTGGCCAGGACCTGACGGTGGAAGCCGTCGAGCACGGCAAGATCGCGGCGCATTCGATCGATCGTGCCCTCGGCATGGTTCGCCAGGGCGCGCCCTTCGGGCGCGTTCGCCGCGCCGCCTGATTCACGGAACAACACCATGGCCGACCTCAGCACGACCTTCGCCGGCATGGCGAGCCCCAACCCGTTCTGGCTCGCTTCCGCGCCGCCCACCGACAAGGAATACAACGTCGTCCGCGCTTTCGAAGCGGGCTGGGGAGGCGTCGTCTGGAAGACCCTCGGCGAAGCGGGGCCGCCGATCGTCAACGTCAACGGCCCGCGCTACGCGGCGCTCTATTCGCAGGACCGGCGCCTGATCGGCTTCAACAACATCGAGCTCATCACCGACCGGCCGCTTGAAACCAACCTCGCCGAGATCGCCCGCGTCAAGCGCAACTGGCCCGATCGCGCCGTGGTCGTCTCGATCATGGTGCCGTGCGAGGAGGGCGCGTGGAAGGCGATCCTGCCGCAGGTCGAGGACACCGGCTGCGACGGCGTCGAGCTCAATTTCGGCTGCCCGCACGGCATGAGCGAACGCGGCATGGGCTCGGCAGTGGGCCAGGTGCCCGAATACATCGAGATGGTGACGCGCTGGTGCAAGCACTACACGCGGCTGCCGGTGATCGTCAAGCTCACGCCCAACGTTGCCGACATCAAGCCGCCGGCGCTTGCCGCGCATCGCGGCGGCGCCGATGCGGTCTCGCTCATCAACACCGTGAATTCCGTGATGGGCGTCGACCTCGATTCGCTTCTCATCTATCCGAACACCGGAGGCACGGGCTCGCACGGCGGCTACTGCGGCCCGGCGGTCAAGCCGATCGCGCTGCACATGGTGGCCGAGATCGCGCGTAACCCGGCAATGAAAGGCCTGCCGATCTCCGGCATCGGCGGCATCTCGATCTGGAAGGACGCGGCCGAGTTCATCGCCCTGGGTGCCGGCAACGTCCAGGTCTGCACGGCGGCGATGACCTACGGCTTCAAGATCATCGAGGAGATGTGCAGCGGCCTCTCGGAATATATGGACGCAAAAGGCTTCGCGAACATCGAGGCGTTCCGCGGCCGCGCCGTGCCCTCGATCGTCGACTGGAACGCGCTCGACCTCAACCATATCGAGAAGGCGCGCATCGACCAGGATCTGTGCATCCAGTGCGGCCGCTGCCACGTCGTCTGCGAAGACACCTCGCACCAGGCGATCACTGCGATGAAGGACGGCAAGCGCCACTTCGAGGTGATCGACGCCGAATGCGTCGGCTGCAATCTCTGCGTCTCGGTTTGCCCGGTTCCCGACTGCATCACGATGCACGCCTTGCCGTCCGGCGCGATCGACGCGCGCACCGGCCGCGTGGTCGACGACGCCTACGCTAACTGGACGACGCACCCGAACAACCCGGCGCGCATGAACGCCTGATGCCGAGCCTGCCTTTGTCGCTTCCTTCCACTCCTGCCAGCGTCGAAGTCGAACACGTCTCGGTCGTCTATCCCGCCAAGGAACACACGGTCACGGCGCTCGCCGACGTGAGCCTCGCGATCCGCGAAGGCGAGTTCATTGCGCTGATCGGCCCTTCGGGTTGCGGCAAGACGACGCTCCTGCGCGTCATCGCCGACCTCGAGCAGGTGACTTCCGGCAGCGTTCGCGTCAACGGCCTCTCGGCGCGCGAGGCGCGCCTGGCCCGTGCCTATGGCTACGTGTTCCAGGCGCCGGCGCTCTTTCCCTGGCGCACCGTGCTCGCCAACGTCTGCCTGCCGCTCGAGATCCACGGTCTCGACAAGGCGAAGGCCAGACGCGTCGCGCTCGAGCACCTGGAGCGCGTCGACCTGACTGGCTTCGAAGGCAAATATCCGTGGCAGCTCTCGGGCGGCATGCAGCAGCGCGTCTCGATCGCGCGTGCGCTCGGCTTCGAGCCGAAGCTGCTGATGATGGACGAGCCTTTCGGCGCGCTCGACGAGATCACGCGCGACCGCCTCAACGAGCAGTTGCTGCGCCTGTGGGAACGCGAAAAGCGGACGGTCGTCTTCGTCACGCACTCGATTCCCGAAGCCGTGTTCCTTTCCTCGCGCATCGTCGTCATGTCGCCGCGACCGGGGCGGGTCGTCGAGGTGATCGAATCGGGCCTGCCGAGCGATCGCACCCTCGACATCCGCGACACGCCCGAGTTCACAGCCATCGCGCATCGCGTCCGCGTCGCCTTGCAGGAAGGCCATGGCAGCCACTGAGCGGTCGCGCGGCCGGCTCGGCGAGGCCTGGTTTCGCATCGGCCCGGTGCTCGCCGTGCTCGCGGTCGTGCTTGTCGTCTGGTATGCCGCCGCCATCGGCCTCAACGCGTCGCAGGTGATCGAGCGCACGCTGTCTTCGCAGCCGGGCTGGGACGCGATGGACCTCGCTCGCCTGACGCTCTCGATGAATCGCCCGGTGCTGCCGGCGCCGGACCAGATCGCCCTCGACCTGTTCGATTCGATCTTCGGCTGGCCGCTCGATTCGCCGCGCAACCTTCTCTATCACGCCGCCGTCACGGGCTCGGCGACGCTGCTCGGCTTTGCCATGGGCACGGCGCTCGGCGTCGTCATCGCCGTGCTCATCGTCCACTCGCGCACGCTCGAGCGCAGCCTCTTTCCCTGGGTCATCGCCTCGCAGACGGTGCCGGTGCTGGCGATCGCGCCCATCGTCATCGTCATCCTCGGCAGCATGGGGATGACGGGCGTGTTCCCGAAGGCCGTGATCTCGATGTACCTGTGCTTCTTTCCGGTCGCCGTGGCGCTGGTCAAGGGCTTGCGCTCGCCCGGCATCATGGAGCTCGAATTGCTGCATACCTATGCGGCCTCGGGCCGGGACACGTTCTGGAAGCTGCGCGTGCCGGCTTCGCTGCCGTTTCTCTTTCCGTCGCTGCGCATCGGCATCGCCGCTGGGCTCGTCGGCGCCATCGTCGGCGAACTGCCGACCGGCGCGCAGGCCGGTCTCGGCGCGCGCCTTCTCACCGGCTCGTATTACGGCAACACGGTGCAGATCTGGTCGGCGCTCGTCATGGCGGCGTTGCTCGGCCTGGCGCTCACGGGCTGCGTCGCCCTGGCGGAGCGCTGGCTCACGCCCGGAGGCCGCCGATGAGCTTGGCGTGGCTGCTGCCGCTCTTGCTTCTGCTTGTGGCGATCGCCGTCTTCAGCGTGCGCCGCCTCGCCTCGCTCGACGCCTACGGCGCGGTCGGCCGGTTCGGCGCGCCCTTGCTCTTCGGCGCCTGGGTGCTCGTGTTCTGGCAACTGCTGACGCAGGCCTTCGAGGTGCCGCAGGTGCTCCTGCCCGCACCCAGGCTCATCGGCCACGCGCTCGTCACAAGCTCGGGCGTCCTTGCCGAAGACTTCGTGCAGACCGTCCTGCACTCGGCCCTGATCGGGCTCGTCGCCGGCTCCACGCTCGGCTTCACGACCGGCGTGCTGATCGACCGCAGCCCCTTCCTGCAGCGCGGCCTGCTGCCGGTGGCGGCGCTGGCGAGCACGGTGCCGCTGGTCGGCATCGCGCCGATCATGGTGATGTGGTTCGGCTTCGACTGGCCATCGAAGGCGGCCGTCGTCGTCGTCATGACCTTCTTTCCGATGCTCGTGAACACGCTCGCCGGCCTCGGGGAGGCGGGCCACATGGAGCGTGACCTGATGCGCTCCTATGGTGCCGGCTACTGGCGCACGCTCGTCTCGCTGCGCATTCCGGTGGCCCTGCCGTTCGTCTTCAACGCCCTCAAGCTCAATTCGACCCTGGCGATGATCGGCGCCATCGTCGCCGAATTCTTCGGCTCGCCGGTTTCGGGCCTGGGGTTTCGCATTTCCACCGAGGCGGCGCGGCTCAACATGGGGCTGGTCTGGGCGGCGATCGTCGTCGCGGCGTTGGCCGGATCCCTGCTTTACGGGCTGCTCGGCTGGGTCGAGCGGCGCGCCACGTTCTGGCACCCCTCGTTTCGGACCGCCGGATGAGTTCAAATCCACTCCTGCACACATTCACCCTTCCCCACGCCGCAAGGCACAACCTCCGGAGTTCTCAGATGCGCAAAAGCACGATCCTCGTTTCCCTGCTACTGGCCGGCGCCGTCGGCGCCGCGGCGGCCGCCGACAAGGTCACCGTCCAGCTCAAGTGGCTGCCGCAGGCCCAGTTCGCCGGCTACTACGTCGCCCAGGCCAAGGGCTTCTACAAGGACGCCGGTCTCGACGTGACCATCAAGCCGGGTGGCCCCGACATCGCGCCGGCCCAGGTGCTGGCCGCCAAGGGCGCCGACGTGACGGTCGACTGGATGCCGAGCGCGCTCGCCGCGCGCGAGGCCGGCGTGCCGATGGTCAACATCGCGCAGATCTTCAACCGCTCGGGAATGATGCTGACGTGCAAGAAGTCGAGCGGCGTGGCGACGTCGAAAGACTTCAAGGGCAAGACCCTCGGCGTCTGGTTCGGCGGCAACGAGTACCCCTTCCTCAGCTGGATGGGCACGCTCGGCCTGAAGACGAGTGGCGCCAACCCCGACGTGAAGGTGCTCAAGCAGGGCTTCAACGTCGACCCGCTGCTGCAGAACCAGGCCGCGTGCATCTCGACCATGATCTACAACGAGTACTGGCAGGTCATCGATGCCGGCGTGAAGCCTTCCGACCTCGTCACCTTCCCGTACGAAGACCAGGGCGTCGCGACCCTCGAAGATGGCCTCTACGCGCGCGAGCCCGACCTCAAGGACCCGGCCTACGTCGCCAAGCTGGCGAAGTTCGTCAAGGCGTCGATCGAAGGCTGGAACTACGCGCTCAAGCACCAGGACGAAGCCGTGAAGGTCGTGCTCGCCGCCGACACTTCCGGCGGCTCGACCGCTGCGGTGCAGAAGCGCCAGCTCGAAAACATCGCCAAGCTCATCACCAACGCCGGCACGCCGAAGATGGGCGTGCTCGACCCGGCGGCCTACCAGCGCACGGTGAAAGTGCTGCTCGCCGGCGGCAGCGACCCGGTGATCAAGAAGGACCCGGGCCCGGCGGCGTGGACGCATGCGGTGACCGACAAGGCGATGGCGAAATAGTCATCTCGGTGGCCGGCCCTCGGTGACGCCGGGGGCCGGCCGGCGAAATCTCCAGTCGTCGACGCCGGGCGAGGCCCGACGCACCGCGTGCCTGTGCATCGACTCCTCGTCGCGTTCCGGCTCGCCGTCTCATTCGGCGGTGCCATGGCCGGGAGCGACGAATTCTCAACGGTCGACCCTTCCGAAAACCGGCGGTTCGATCACTATTCCTTGCTCACAGGACAAAGGAATCATCATGCCCCGTGTTCGTCCCGAGAGATTCGTACACGTCGTTTATCGGACTCGCCGCTTCGAGCAGATGCTGGAGTGGTATCAAATTGTGTTTGACGCCAAGGTCCAGCATCAGAACTCCGCACTGGCATTCCTCACCTATGACGACGAACACCACCGGTTCGCGTTTGCCAACCTGGCGGTGTTGCAGCCCGATGGCACCGACATCGAGAAGGCGGGCCTCATTGGTGTCGATCATGTGGCCTATACCTCTGCGTCGCTCGAAGACCTCTTTGAGAATTACGCACAGCTCGAGGCAAAGGGCATCAAGCCCTACTGGTGCATCCACCACGGTGTTACGGTGTCGATGTACTACGCCGACCCCGACGGCAACCAGATGGAGTTCCAAGTCGATGCCTTCGACTCCAACGAAGAAGCCAACGTCTTCATGTGTGGCCCGATCAATGCCGCAAATCCCATTGGAGTCGAATACGCCCCCGAGGACTGGTTGGCTCGAATAAGGGCCGGCGCGCCGATTTCGGACTTCTTGGCACGCCAAGTGCACGAGCCGATCTCTCCAATTCGGGGTGCGATGGACCGATAGTCTCGGCGCGCTGGCAGGCCTGGCACATCGCAAAGAGTGCGATCCAACCCATCGGTCAAACGGGCAGCTCACGGCAAGCCGTGGGCTGGCGCTAGCTTCGAACGTCAGGGGTCTTCTTGCGCCTCGTTGTAGCCTCTGTTCTCGCGGTGCTTTGGGCCGTCGCCCGAGCAGCGCCGGGCGAATTGCACGACGGGTGCTACGTTCGCGCCGAATCGTCGCCGGTCACCGGTAGCGCGAAGAGCGAGACAGGCGCAGCCCAAAGCTATGTGGGCTTTCGCCGGAAGACCACGCGACTGTTTGAGGTCGAGCTTTCGGTCGTTGGGCAAAATGCTGTGGTGTGCTCCGTCAACGGTGTGGCGAAACTGCGCGATAGCCCAGAAGGCGAAGTTCTCGTGATACCCGTCCGCCCCGAGATCAGTGTCAGAGGCGGGCGCGCCGTGGCTCCTTGCTTGGTGTATGTTCAGATCACACCTTCGGCCGTTGAAGTCACGACCACCGAAGCCTCATGCCAGGCGCAGGCTTTGTGCGGTGGGCAGGTTCAGCTTCAAGGCCAGCGCTTCGCGCTGGGCGGCAATGCGCCACCGAACGCAAAGGGTCCGTGCTTTGCCCAACCCGCCCCCTAACCTCTCATCAAAGCGAGCAGCCAAAAAGCTACGCTTCTTGGCTGCCGTTCGTGTCGAACGTTGGGCGCCATGAACACATGCGCCACCGCTGCGGATGCACTTGCCTTCGTCCGAGAGCATGGCGTCGTCCTCGCCTCGGCCAAAGCAAGCGCACCCAGCCTTAGCGAGGCTATTGCCGGCCAGCCGATCAGGGGCAGTTGGTGGGCGCACCCAAAAGGTCGATGCATATATGCGATCCTGCGAGCCGTCACCGAATCTGAGCAAGTCCTTGTCTGCCGCCTCATCAACGGCAAGATCACTCTCGTTCATTGCAGGCTATGGCCCTCTCTGGCCCGACTGGCCGGCCGTTTCGCGCCCGAACAGCTGGCCCAGGTTCGAGAAGAGCACACGGCCTCAGGTCGTCACGTAAGTCACGAGGTCCCGTTTCCGCAATGGGTTCCCGCGGGAGTCATCGAAGGGGCAAACGCCCTCAGCGACCAAGATGCGCTTGCCGCCGGTGCCTGGTTGCCGCCATCCCAGGTCGCAAGCCAAGAAAGTTCGCCCTGCAGGTCCATCCCGGTGGCCTCGCCACCGTGACGCCCAAGCCCTCCATCGAGCGGGCAGCCTCCAGCAGGCTGTGCCTTTTGGAGGCTGCAGTTCGTGTCGAACCTTGGAGCGCCGTGGCCGTGAGAACATCTTGAGCAGTCCCGATACCGACAAAGTCTTCACCGGCTCGATCCCGAAGCTCTATGAAGAGTGTCTCGTCCCGCTGATCTTCGAGCCGTATGCTGCGGACCTGGTGAATCGGGTGGCTTCACGCTCTCTTGCTCGTGTGCTCGAGATTGCCGCCGGCACGGGGGTTGTGACGCGCAAGCTGGCATCGGCGCTACCGCAAAGCGTCTCCATCGTTGCCACGGACCTGAATCAGCCGATGCTGGACATGGCCTGCGAGGTCGGGACCAAGCGCCCTGTGGAGTGGCGTCAGGCAGACGCCATGCGACTGCCCTTCGAGGACTCGGCGTTCGACGCCGTGGTGTGCCAGTTCGGAGTCATGTTCTTTCCCGACAAGGCCAAGGCGTTTTCGGAGGTGCGTCGGGTTCTCACGTCAGAGGGCGTCTTCATTTTCAACGTTTGGGATCGAATCGAGGAAAACGAATTCGCTCACACCGTTTCGACTGCACTCGAATCCCTCTTTCCCGAGGACCCTCCGCGCTTCATGGCTCGCACGCCTCATGGCTACTGTGACCTCGCCGCCATTGCGCGAGATCTGAAAACCGGCGGGTTCGGCTCGTCACCGCACATCAGTACCGTCGCGGCGCGCAGTCGGGCAACGTCTTCGCGGGTCGCTGCAATCGCCTACTGCCAAGGGACGCCGCTACGCGGCGAGATCGAGGCGCGCGGCAAGTCGCGGCTCGGCGAAGCAACCGACNNTGTCACTGTCGAATGCTGAGTGTCGCCAGATGAGCTCGTTGCGCTCCTACGCTCTCATCGAGCGGATCGAAGTTTGGCCGCAGGGCCCGGCCGGGCTCCAGATGTCGTTTCGGTCGGCGCTGCTAACGGAAGAAGGCTGATGTCATCGTTGCTCTCGTACGTCAACTTTGCCTACGGCTCGAACATGTGCAGCCGCAGGCTTCGTGAGCGCACTCCCTCGGCCCGGCCCCTCGGCATGGGTCAGCTTTCGGGCCACAAGCTCATGTGGCATATGGCCGGAGGCGACGGTTCGGCGAAGTGCGACATTCTCGAGACTGGCCGGTCGGAGGACGTTGTCTGGGGCGTGCTCTTCGAGATCGCCACGTCCGAGAGGCAGCTGCTCGATCGAGCGGAAGGCCTGGGCCGCGGATACCAACGCAAGATGGTGAGCGTGCTCGCGGATGCGGGAAGCGTCGAAGCGGAGGCCTATTGCGCCATCCGCATCGACGGATCGCGGGCTCCGTTCGACTGGTATCACGCCTATGTTCTCGCGGGTGCGCTGGAACACGGTCTTCCAGACGAGTATTTGAACGCGCTGAGGTTGCTCGCCGCGGTCGTCGATCCCGACGGTAATCGCAGGCAGAGAAATCTCGCGCTCCTGCGAGACAGCTAGCGTTTTCATCGTCTGACCGATGCAGGACTACTACGCAGCCCGGGCCCCCGAGTACGACAGGGTCTACCTGAAGCCGGAACGTCAGTCCGACCTTCGTGCCATCGAAGAATGGCTTCCCTCGATCTTCACAGGCTCGAGCGTGCTCGAAGTGGCGTGCGGAACCGGCTACTGGACTCAATTCGTCGCTCCGGTCGCTTCGAGAATTCTGGCGGTCGACGCGGCGCCGGAGACGATCCGCATCGCCAAGGATCGAGTTCCCGAAGGCAAGGTGCAGTTCCTCGTCGCAGATGCCTATGCGCTTCCGATGAGCGAGCCGAAGTGCGACGCCGCGTTCGCCGGATTCTGGTTTTCGCACGTTCCGAAAACCCGGGCCCGCGAGTTCCTGGCCGGGCTGAACGCTGCGCTCGAGCCCGGCGCAATCGTCGTGTTGCTCGACAATCTTTTTGTCGCAGGAAGCAGCTCGCCGATCAGCGAGCGCGATGCCGACGGAAACACCTACCAGGCGAGGCCGCTGAGCGACGGAACGGTGCATCGCGTGCTCAAGAATTTTCCGTCGCAAGGCGAGCTTCGCGTGCTCGTGAAAGGCTTTGGAACGGATGTCACGTACAAGGCCTGGTCATACTTCTGGGCCCTGAAATACGTGACCGGATCGGCATGACCGGCAACTCGAGAGCGCGGGAAACTTTTCCGTTCGCCCCCGCCAGCTCTTTTGACGAAGCGCCGATGCGGGCGGTGTCGTCGAAGAACGGGAAAGAATGATGGCGCCGGTGCTCAGCTCGGCGCCGGCGTGAGCAGATCGAGGAGCGTCCGCGCGACGACCTTCGTGGCGCGCCGCAGGTCGTCGAGAACGAGGTGCTCGTCGGCGCGCTTGGCGCTCGATTCGAACACGGTGCGCGGTCCGGCGCCGTAGATCGCGGCCGGAATGCCGGCTTCGCCGTAGAGGCGAACGTCGGTGTACAGAGGCGTACCCGAAACCGGGATCGGCTCGCCGAATATCGCTTCGCCGTGCCGCTGCAGTGCCTCGACCAGCGGCGCATTGCCGGGCAGCGGCTGCAGCGCACGGGCCAGCAGCAGGCGGCGGATCTCGACCGTCACGCCGGGAACGTCGTTCGCCGCGTCGGTGATGACGCGGCGGACCTGCGCTTCCACGTAGGCCGGGTCTTCTTCGGGAATCATGCGCCGGTCGAGTTTCAGCACGACCTTGCCCGGAACGACATTGGTGTTCGTGCCGCCTTCGATGCGACCGACGTTCAGGTAGGGGTGCGTGATGCCCGCGACCTTCGACGTGATGCCCCGATAGACCCCGTTTTGCGCATAGAGCGCATTGAGGATCGCGACCGCGCCCTGCAACGCGTCGATACCGGTTGCGGGAATCGCGGCGTGGGCCATCTTCCCGTGCACGGTGACCTCGAGCTGCAGGCAGCCGTTGTGTGCGGTCACGACCTGGTAGCTGAACCCGGCGGCCAGGAGCAGATCGGGCTTGACGAGGCCCATCTTCAGAAGCCAGCCCGGGCCGAGCTCGCCGCCGAATTCCTCGTCATAGGTGAAGTGCAGCTCGACGCTGCCGGCGAGCGGCGCGCCGAGCGATTCGAGGGCGCGCACGGCGAACGTGTAGGTCGCGAAATCGCTTTTACTCACCGCCGAGGCGCGGCCGAAGAGCTTGCCGTCTTCGATCTCGCCGCCATAGGGGTCGTGCGACCAGCCTTCGCCCGGAGGAACGACGTCGCCGTGCGCGTTGAGGGCGATCGTCGGCCCGTCGCCGTAGCGTCGGCGAACGACGAGGTTGGTGATCGACTCGAGACCCTGCCCGCGGACGATCGCGTCGGGCACCGGATAGCGGTCGGTGGCCAAGCCGAATTGCTCGAGAAGCTCGGCTGTTCGCTCGGCGTGCGGCGCGTTGTCGCCCGGCGGCGTATCGGTCGGCACGCGCACCAGCTCCTGCAGGAACGACGTTTCCTCGCCGAAGTGGGTGTCGATCCAGGCGTCGAGCTTTTGGTAGGGCGTCATCGCGATGCAAGCTGGTCCAGCACATGCGAGAACGCCTCGATGGCGAGCTGCATGTCGTCGTCGGTCGTCGATTCGAGCGGGTTGTGGCTGATGCCGGAGTTCTCGCCGCGAACGAAGAGCATCGCCTGCGGCAGCACCTCGCCGATCTTCATCGCGTCGTGGCCGGCGCCGCTCGGCATGCGGTGCACGGGCAGGCCCGCGGCCTCGACGGCACGTTCCCAGCGCGCCTGCCATTCGGGCGCCGAAGGTGCCGCGGCGGCGCGCATGGTCTCCTCGATCGAGATCGAGACGCCGCGGCGCTCGCAGATGGCGTGCAACTCGGCGAGGACGTCGGCGGTGCAATCGTCGCGCACGGCATCGGTGGTGGCACGGATGTCGAGCGTGAATCGGCAGCGCCCGGGTACGACGTTGGTCGAGCCGTTCGGCACCTCGAGCATGCCCATCGTTCCGACGAGGTTCGGCACCGAGGCGGCGCGCTTCTCGAGATGGACGGCGAGCTCGGCGACGGCGGCGGCGGCGTCGCGCCGGCTCTTCATCGGCGTCGTTCCGGCGTGGCTCGCCATGCCGCGCACTTCGCCGGCAAAGCGGACGCCGCCGTTGATGGAAGTGACGATGCCGAGCGGCAGGCCGAGCTCGGCGAGCACCGGGCCCTGCTCGATGTGCACCTCGACGAAGCCGAGGTAATCGGCCGGATCGCGCTTCAGCCGTTCGATCGCATCAAGCGAGGCCGGCAGGCCGGCGTGGCGCATCGCGTCGCGCATGGTCGTGCCTTCAGCGTCTGTCTGGCCGAGCCAGCGCGCGTCGAACTGGCCGACGAGCGCACCGGAGCCGAGAAACGTCGCCTTGTAGCGCTGGCCCTCTTCTTCGGCGAAGCCGACGACCTCGATCGCGAATGGAAGCCTGCGCCTGGCCCGATGCAGCTCGCGAACGCAGATCATCGGCACGAAGATGCCGAGCCGGCCGTCGTACTTGCCGCCGTTGCGGACGGTGTCGTAGTGTGAGCCCGTGAGAAGACGCTTCTCCTCGCTCTTCGCTTCGCGGTCGGCGCGATACACGCCGACGACGTTGCCGACGGCGTCGATCGAGACGTCGTCGAAGCCGCACTCGCGCATCCAGCGCACCAGCTGTGCGGCGCAGGCCCTGTGCGCGTCGGTCAGGTAGGTGACCGTAAGTTGCCCGTTTTCCGCGAAGCCGGAATCGGAGTGCTGCGCCAGCAGCTCGGCGCAATCCCACACCTGCTGGCCGAGGCGCGGTGCGAAGCCGAAGCGATCGTCGAGGCGCAGCTCGGCGACCCGATGCACGTTGCGCAGCGCTTCGTCGAACTCGAAGTCGGGGTGGTTCTCGAGGCGGCGGGCGAAGGTCGCGATGATCTGCTTCCTCGCCAGGCCATCGCCGCGCGGCCCTCGCACGGCGAGCATGAAGGGAAAGCCGAACTTCTCGCTGTAGGCGGCGTTGAGGCGCTGCAGCGAAGCGAACTCCTCGGCCGTGCATTGCGTCAGGCCGGCCTTGCCCTGCTCGCGCGTCGACTCGGAGGTCAGCGCCCTGGCGACCATCGCCTTGCCGGCGAGCTCCGGATGCGCACGCATTAGAGCGAGCCGCAATTCCCGGCTCGCGCCGGCGACGGTTTCGACGAGCACGCGCTTGAGCTGCGCGAGGCTGGCGAAGGGCCGCCGCGGTTCGGCCCAATCGGCGACCCATGGCGAATGCTCGTAGATCCCCCTGAGCAGGACCCCGAACGCTTCCGGCGACGCGGTGTTGAGCTCCTCGAGCGTGACAGTGCGCGGCATTGCTCAGCTTCTGCCGCCCGCCGGTGCGCGCGGCACGAACGGATGCATCGCCTTCCAGTGCCGGGCGATGTCGATGCGCCGTGCGACCCAGACGTGCTCGTGGGCGGCGATGTGGTCGAGAAATCGGCGCAGCGCGCCGATCCGGCCAGGCTTGCCGAGGACACGGCAGTGCATGCCGATCGACATCATCTTCGGCCGGTCGAGCCCTTGCGGGTCGCCTTCGGCATAGAGCGCGTCGAACGCATCGCGCAGATAACTGAAGAAGTGCTCACCGGTGTTGAAGCCCTGCGCCTGGACGAAGCGCATGTCGTTGGTGTCGAGCGAATAGGGAACGACGAGATGCGGCGTCTTGCTGCCGGCGCTCGCTTCGACCTCCGTCCAGAACGGCAGGTCGTCGCCGTAGTAGTCGCTGTCGTACTCGTAGCCGCCGTGCTCGACGACGAGGCGGCGCGTGTTCGGGCTGTCGCGGCCGGTGTACCAGCCGAGCGGCCATTGCCCGCCGGTCAGCTCCTTCATCATCCGCGTGCCGATGTCGATGTGGTGGCGCTCGGTCGCTTCGGGCAGGTTCTGGTAGTGAATCCAGCGCAGGCCGTGGTTGGCGATCTCGTGGCCACGCTCCATGAAGGCGGCGACGAGTTCGGGATAGCGATCGAGCGCCATGCCGATGCCGAAGACGGTGAGCGGGAGCTTCCTCGCGTCGAGCTCGCGCAGCAGCCGCCAGACACCGGCGCGCGAGCCGTACTCGTACATCGATTCCATCGTCATGTGCCGGCTCTCGTAGGCCTGCGCCGTGACCAGCTCCGAGAGGAAGGTCTCCGACGCCGCGTCGCCGTGCAGCACGTTGTTCTCGCCGCCCTCTTCGTAGTTGAGGACGAACTGCACGGCGATTCGCGCGCCGTTCGGCCAGCGCGCGTGCGGCACGTCGGCGCCGTAGCCGACGAGATCGCGGGGATAGCTTTCTTTCGTCATGGCGGTCAGGCGGCCGGTCTCAGGGCCGAGGCGAGATCGGGAAGGCGCGGATCGAGATGAAGATTACGCTCGACGTTGTGCAGATGGCCAGCCATGAGCTTGACCGCAGCGCGAGCGTCGCGCCGCTCGATCGCATCGACGATCGCGACATGCTCCTCGAACGAGTGCTCCGCCGAGTCCGCCGACTGGTACATGAGCGCGATCAGCGAGGAGCGCGAGACCAGCTCTCCGAGCATGCCCGCGAGCACGTCGTTGCCGAGCATGCCGGCAACCACGACGTGAAAGTCGGCGAGCAGCCGGGTGCGGCCGGAGATGTCGGTGCGCCGGACCGCCGCCTGCTCGGCCTTCAGATGGGCGCGCAGCTCACTCACCTGGCCGGGTGAGAGCTCGGCCGCGGCACGGCGGATCAACGCCCCCTCGAGCATGCGCCGGACCTCGAAGACCTGGCGCGCTTCGTCGACGCTCGGCCGGGCGACCCGGGCGCCGCGCCCGGGCTCGAGGGTGACGAGCTGGTCCCGGCTCAGCTGGTTGAGCGCCTGGCGCACCAGCGTGCGCGAGACCTTGAAGATGTCGGCGATCTTCTGCTCGGCGAGCTTGGTGCCGGGCATGAGACGGCGCTCGACGATGGCCGAGACGATCGAATCGGCGATGCGCCGCGTCATGTCGCTGGCGGCCGGCTCGGCGTTGCGGCGCGAGCGCGACGCTGCGGCGCGAATGACTCGAAGCTGGGCGGCGGGCGGCGACATCGGGAGGCTTGCGTTGCCCGTCAAAGTGTATACACTTTTGTCCGGATCGCAAGCATGGGCTGCGCTTCGGAGGCTGCATGGGGAAACTGACGACGCACGTGCTCGACACGGCCAACGGCTGTCCGGCCGCCGGCATGTGCGTCGTGCTGCATCGCATCGAGAGCGGCGCAATGAAGCAGATCAAGGCCGTCGTCCTCAACGCCGATGGCCGCGCCGATGCGCCCTTGCTCGAGGGCGCGGAACACCGCCCCGGGCGCTATCGCCTCGTCTTCGGCGTGGCGGCGTATTTCGCGGCGCGCGGCACGGCGCTCGCCGAGCCGCCTTTCCTCGACGAGGTGCCGCTCGATTTCGGTATCGCATCGGCCGAGCAGCACTACCACGTGCCCCTGCTCACGAGCCCGTGGGCCTACTCCACGTACCGCGGCAGCTGAAGGCGCGCCGCGGGCCAGCTGTATACAAAATGGATGCCTACTGGCTCGACTGGGCGAATCTGCTGCTCAGGGGGGCGCACGTCATCACCGGCATCGCCTGGATCGGCGCGTCGTTCTACTTCGTCGGTCTCGACAACAGCCTGACGCCGCCAGCCGATCTGGCCGACCACGCCAGGGGCATCGGCGGCGAGCTCTGGGCCGTGCACGGCGGCGGCTTCTATCACCAGCAGAAGTACCCGGTCTCCCCGGCGCGCCTGCCCGAGCACCTGCACTGGTCGATGTGGGAAAGCTACTCGACCTGGCTCACCGGCTTCGCGCTCTTCACTGTGCTCTACCTCTTCAATGCGAGCACCTTTCTCATCGACAAGGCCGTCTTCGACTGGTCGCCCGGCGCCGCAGTCGCAACCGCGCTCGCGTTCTTCGTCGCCTTCTGGCTGATCTACGACGGCATCTGCCGCCTCTTTGGCGAGAGGCGCAACGGCGACGTGCTCGTCGGCGTGCTCGTCTTCGCCTTCATCGTCTTCGCGTCGTGGCTCTCATGCCACCTCTTTGCCGGCCGCGCCGCGTTCCTTCTCGTCGGCGCGATGATGGCGACGACCATGAGCGCCAACGTGCTCTTCTGGATCATTCCGGGCCAGCGCAAGGTCGTTGCCGCCTTGCGCACCGGCGCCCCGGTCGATCCGGTGCACGGCCGGCGCGGCAAGCAGCGCAGCGTCCACAACACCTACTTCACGCTGCCCGTCGTCTTCACGATGATCAGCAACCACTACGGATTCGCCTACGCCGCGAGGTACAACTGGCTGGTGCTGGTCGTGCTGATGCTCGCCGGCGCCCTGATCCGGATTTCCTTCGTGCTGCGGCACAAGGCGCTCGCCGAAGGCCGGCCGGTGCCGTGGCGCTGGGCGATCGCGGGAACGCTGGTCGTCATCGGCACGGTCGCGCTCCTGATGCCGGCGCCGCAGGCTGCCGTCGCGAAGGCGGCGCCGCCGCCCTTCGCCCAGGTGCAGGCCGTCATCGGCCGGCGTTGCCAGATGTGCCACAACGCCATGGTCTCGAACAAGGGCGTTCGCCTCGAGACGCCCGACGAGATCGCGGCGCACGCGCAGCAGATCTACCAGCAGGTGGTCGTGCTCAAACTCATGCCGATGAACAACGCGACGCAGATCACCGACGCCGAGCGCGCCTTGATCGGGCGCTGGTTCGAGGCCGGGTCACCGCGCTGAATCGGCCTCACAGCATGGCGCGTCGATCCACGCTGTCGATGTGGACACGCTTTACGTTCGGGAAGGCATGGCCGGCCCGGGCACCTCAGCCACGCTGGCGTGCGGGCAGGGACGATCTGCCGAGGCGAGGGCGGCCCGTGAAATCGCTCGCCCGGCCCGCTTGCGACTCGATCCGCGCGAGGGCCGTCGCCACGGCCGCCTCGAGCTGCCGGTCGATGCCCGCGACATGATCCTGCGGCGCGTTGTCGACCTCGATGTCGGGGTCGGTGCCGTAGTTCTCGATGCCCCAGCCGACATCGCTGAACCAGAACGCGAACTCGGGCTGCGTCGTCTGCGTGCCGTCGACGAGCGTGTGCCGCGGCCAGATGCCGACGACGCCGCCCCAGGTCCGCGTGCCGACGAGCGGCCCGATCTTCATGAGCTTGAAGCCGTGCGAGAAGATGTCGCCGTCGGAGCCGGCATGCTCGTTGGCGAGCGCGACGACCGGCCCCGCCACCGCTTCCTCCGGGTAGGTGCTCGGCCGGGTCCAGCGCGAGAACGCGTAGCCGATGCGCCGGCGCGCGATCTTCTCGAGCAGCAGCTGCGAGACGTGGCCACCGCGGTTGTAGCGAACGTCGACGACGAGCGCCTCGCGCTCGCATTCGGCACCGAAGTAGCGATGGAACTCGGCAAAGCCGGCCGCCATCATGTCGGGCAGGTGAAAGTAGCCGACACGGCCTTGCGAGCGCTCGTGGACCCAGGCGCGGTTGCTCTCGACCCATTCGCGATAGCGCGCCGGCACCTCGTCGGCCAGCGCCGTCACCGTCACGTCGCGAAGCCCTGCGTCTTCGCCCGTGCCACGCTTCAGTGTCAATTGCAGCTTGGCGCCGGACTGGTGGACGAGCAGGGCGGCCGGCGGCGTCTCGCGTGAAAGGCGCTGCCCGCCGATGGCGACGATGCGGTCGCCCTCGCGCGCCTCGACGCCGACGGCGTTGAGCGGCGAATCGGCGACGGCATCCCACGGGTCACCGCGCACGATGCGCGTGATCTCGTAGCTGCCGTCGGCTGCGTCGAAGCGGACGTCGCAGGCGAGATAGCCGAGCGCCACGGGCGGCGGCTTGCGATGATCGCCGCCCATCTCGTAGGCGTGCGAGGTGCCGAGCTCGCCCTGCATCTCCCAGATGAGATCGGAGAGATCGGCGCGCGTCGCGACGCGTTCGACGAGCGGCGCGTAAAGGCGATAGGCCGCTTCCCAGTCGACGCCCGACATGTCGGCCGACCAGAACTGGTCGCGCTGCAAGCGCCAGACCTCGCGCAGCATCTGCCTCCATTCGCGGCGCGGCTCGATCGAGACGCGCAGTCGCTCGAGATCGATCCAGCCGTTCTTGCGCGACGGCGGCCCGTCGTTGTCGGCAGCCTCGGCCTTCGGCCCCGGTTTCTTGTCGGCGGCGATGGCACGCAGGCGCTTGCCCTCGCGAAAGACCAGGGTCGTGCCGTCACCGGCGACCTCGAAAGACTCGGCCTTCTCGGCCAGCGTCTCGGTGCGCAGCGTCGCGAAGTCGAAGATCTCGAGCTTGCCGGCCGCTTCTTTGTGGCCGCCGCGGCCGTGCGCGCCGACGATGTTCTGCAAGCTCCAGACGACCTTGCGCCCGGCGACGCCGGCGATGCGTTCGAAGCGGTTCTCGCTGACCGGGAACGCGGCGATGCGGGAGGCGATGCCTTCGAGGTCGACTCGCACGGCAGACGTTGCCGTCGCGCCGCCAGCGGTGTCGCCGCGCGGCGCTTCCGCTCCGAGCCCCTTCGGCTCGGGCTCGAACGGGGGCCGGCCTTCGGCCTGCAATGCGATGAGATACGGCCGCGCTGCGCGCGGAAAGCTGAGCTCGAACTGGACGCTGTCGTAGACCGGGTCGTAGGTGCGCAGCGACAGGAAATAGAGAAACTTCCCTTCGGGGTCGAACGAGGGCGAGTAGTCGCGGAATTCCGGTTGGGTCACGAGCGTGCTCTTGTGCGCCGCCATCTCGTGCAGCTTGATCGCGACATGGCGCGTGCTCGTCGCGAAGGTATAGGCGAGCCAGGCCGCATCGGGCGACCAGGCTAGATCGTCGCTGCGACCGAACTCACTGACGTCGACCTTCACGATCTCGCCGCTCGCCACGTCGCCGACGAGCACTTCGTTGCGATGGTTGGCGATGGCGACGAGCGTCCCGTTCGGTGCGGCGCGCAGGCGCGTCATGTGGCCCGTGTCCCAGGGCAGCACGCGCGATCCGTTCGCGGCGAAGACGACGATGCGCTCCTCGCCCGATGCGTCGCTCACGGCGACGATGCTCGAACCATCGGCAAGCCACTGCCCGTGGCGCATGCGGCCGGCGTCGCCTTCGGCGAAACGCCGCGTCGCGCCTTCCCAGAGCGCCATCGAGAACAGCTGGCCACGTGCGACGACGGCCAGCGAATGGCCGGCCGGATGCAGGCGAAACGACTCCAGATGCTCGCCCGCGGCGACGAACTTGCGCGCCGCCTGGGCGCGATGCGCCGGCGTTCGAACATCGACAGGTTGCGTCGCATCGCTGGCCGGATCGAACAGCCAGATCTGCGCGCCGCACTGATAGACGATGCGCTTCCCATCGCTTTGCGCGTGGCGCGCGTAGAAGGCGTCGTGGTCCGTATGGCGGCGCAGTTCGCGGCCGTCGGGCCGGCACGAATAGAGGTTGCCGACGCCTTCGGCGTCGCCGAGGAACCAGACGCGGTCGGCGAGCCACATCGGGCTCGTCACGTTGCCGGCGATCCCGGTCATGCGGTGGAAGTTTCCGGAGCCTTCGGCGTCGATCCACAAGGCGCCGGCGGTGCCGCCGCGATAGCGCTTCCAGCGCGCCGGATCGGCCGTATTGCGGCCGATCACCTTGCGCTCGCCGGGCCCGTAAGCGAGGTGATTCACCTGGCCATAGGGCAACGCCCGCGGCGTGGCTGCGTCGGGCCCGATGACGAAGGCCTGGTGATTGCGAAAGAAGGGCTGGCCCTGGGTGGTCACGTAGACGATCCCGCCTTCGGGCGTCCAGCCGCGCACCAGCGTGTCGCTGCCGAGCCAGGTCATGCGCCTAGCGTCGCCGCCTTCGGCCGGCATCAGGTAGATCTCGGGGTGCTGCTCGTCGCGGCCGACGAAGGCGACGAAGCGCCCGTCCGGCGAGAGGCAGGGTGTCGAGGGCTCGGAGAGGCCGGCGGTCAGGCGCCGCGCCACGCCGCCCGAGGCAGCCACCGACCAGAGGTCGTCGTCGGCGACGAAGACGATCGTCTCGCCGTGGATCGTCGGCTGGCGCAGGTAGGCGAGGGCGTCGTTGGGCATGTTCATTTCTCGGGCATATCGTGCGCCTGCAGCCAGGCGAAGAACTCGGCGTACCAGAGCCGCGAGTTGCGCGGCTTCAGGATCCAGTGGTTCTCGTCCGGGAACCAGACGAGACGAGCCTCGATGCCGCGCGCCTTCAGCGTGTTGTAGTACGCCAGGCCTTGCTGGTCGGGCACGCGATAGTCGAGGGCGCCGTGGATCACGAGCGTCGGCGTGGTCATCTGACCAGCGAAGGTGTCGGGGCTTTGCGATTGCACCTTGGCCGGATCGCTCCAGTAGGTCGCGCCGAGCTCCTTCGAGCTCCAGCTCCAGGCGTCGCTTGCGAACATGGCGCGCCGGTCGAAGCAGCCGGCATGGCACACGTAGGCCTGATAGCGCCCTGCCTTCACATGCCCGTTCATCCACGCGACCATGTAGCCGCCGTAGCTGCCGCCGCTGGCGAAGACGCGCTTCCTGTCGACCCACGGCTGCTTCCTCAGCCAGTCGGTCGCGGCCTCGACGTCCTGCAGTTCGAGCTCGCCCCAGCGATGCGTGATGCTGTCGAGAAAGGCGTGGCCGAAGCCGCTCGAGCCGTGGTAGTTGACGCAGGCGACAACGTAGCCCTGCGCCGCGAAGAGCTGGTTGCTCCAGCGGTAGTGGAAGGTGTCGCCCGCGGCCGCGTGGGGGCCGCCGTGGATGTTGTGCAGGACCGGATATTTCTTCGCCTTCTTCGCGTCGAAGCCGGGCGGATAGACGAGCCACATCTGCACTGGCTCGCCGTTGGCGGCGGCGACGGTCTTCTCCTCGTGCGCGCCGAAACGGTAGCCGGCGAGCAGCGCGTCGTTGAAGCGCTCGATGCGAAGCGCCGCGCCGCCGACACGGTGTGCATGGATGCGGGCCGGGTGCTGCATCCCATCGGCGACGGTCACGACCGTGTCGCCGCCGACATCGAAGTGCTGGACCCAGCCGCCTTCAGCGGCGACAGCAGCGCTGCCGCTTTCGATCGCGAAGCGCCAGAGGTGGCAGCGGCCGCGATCCTCGGCGCCGAAGTACAGCGCCGCGCCGTCGCGCGACCAGCGCAGCGGCGCGTTGACGGAGCGATCCCAGGCGCCGGTCACGCGGCGCCACGCGCCGCCGCGCTCGAGCACGGCCAGGTTCGCGGGCGCGGTGTGGCGCCGGCCCAGGTTCGAGGCGAGGAAGGCGACGTGCGCGCCGTCCGGGCTGTAGCGCGGCGCCTTGAAGTCCCAGGCCGCATCGAGGGCGATCGTCGTGGCGCGGCCGGTCTTCAGGTTGATCTCGGCGAGCGCCTTGCAGTTGTCGAGGCCCTTCTCGGCGGCGGGGTCGAAGACGAAGGCGATGTGCCGGCCGTCGGGCGCGATGTCGAAGACGTTGGCGTCCGGGTCCATGCGCTGCAACTCGTAAGGCAGGGCTTCGAAGAGGTCGACAATGCGGCCGCTTTCGATGTCGAGAACGTGCAGATGCGCGACCCGGCCCATCGGCAGGTTGCGATCCCAGAAGCGGTACTGGACCTCGGAGGTGACGTAGCCCGACTCCTTGCGGTCCTTGTACTGCTTCCAGCGCCTGGCCTGCGCTTTCGTTCCCTTGAGCCCGGGCCAGACCCAGGCGACGAAGGCGATGCGCTTGCCGTCGGGGAACCACTTGAAGGCCTCGACGCCGGGCGCGAAATCGCTGATGCGTCTTGCCTCGCCGCCGTCGGAGGCGATGACGTAGAGCTGCGCCGTCTCGTCCTTCTTGCCCTCCTGCTCACGGCGGGCGAGAAAGGCGATCGCGCCGCCTTTCGGCGACCATGCGGCCTGGCCGTCCTTCTCGCCGCAGGCAGTGAGCCGGCGCGGCTCGCCGCCGAAAGTCGAGAGCAGCCACAGGCTCGTCGAGCTCTTGTTCTCGGCCATCGAGAACGTGGTGAGCGAGCACGCCGCCTGGGCGCCGTCGGGCGAGAGCGAGACGGCGCCGGCACGCTCGATCTTCCATAGCGCTTCGATGTCGAAGCTCTTCTTGCGTTCGGCCATGTCGTGTCCTGTCGTCCGCATCGCGCATGGCCGCGGCGCGTTCACGCCGGCTGGGCCAGCCTCCAGAGGAGTTGCGCCTTCGCTTCCGGCCATTCGCCGGCGGTCATGCTGTACATGACCGTGTCGCGCACCGTGCCGTCGCGGCGCAAGGCGTGGTGGCGGATCACGCCGTCGCGCCGTGCGCCGAGCCGCTCGATGGCGCGCTGGCTCGCGAAGTTGAAGTTGTCGGTGCGCCAGCCGACGAGCCGGGCACCCAGCGTTTCGAAAGCGTGCGTCATGAGCAGCAGCTTGGCGCTGGCGTTGACGTGCGTATGCTGCCGGCTCTTCGCGTACCAGGTATAGCCGATCTCGAGCCGCTCGACGGCGGGAACGATGTCGTGATAGCTCGACGAGCCGACGACCTCGCCGCTCGTCACCTCGATGACGGCGAAGGCAAGGCGATGCCCTTCGGCGAAGGCCTGCAGGGCGCGTTCGACGTAGCCGCGCGTGTCCTCGGGCTCGGGGACGCTGGTGACACGGAGGTTCCAGAGCTCGCCGTCGGCCGCTGCCCGCTTCAGGCCGTCGGCGTGATGCAGGCCGAGTGGCTCGAGCCGGATCCGATCGTCAGCGAGCGTGACGGGTGCGACCGCCAGCATCAGCGGTTATGTCTCTGCATGAAGACAAGCTTCTCGAACAGAGAGACGTCCTGCTCGTTCTTCAGCAGCGCGCCGACCAGCGGCGGCACGGCGACCTTGTCGTCCTTGCTTTGCAGCGCCTCGAGCGGAATGTCCTCGGCGACGAGCAGCTTCAGCCAGTCGAGCAGCTCGCTGGTGCTCGGCTTCTTCTTCAGCCCCGGCAGGTTGCGCACGTCGTAGAAGTTCTTCAGCGCGGCCCCGAGCAATTCCTTCTTGAGACCGGGGAAATGCACGTCGACGATTCGCTTCATCGTCTCGGCGTCGGGGAACTTGATGTAGTGAAAGAAGCAGCGGCGCAGGAAGGCGTCGGGCAATTCCTTCTCGTTGTTCGAGGTGATGAAGACGAGCGGCCGGTGCGTCGCCTTGACGAGCTCGCGCGTCTCGTAGACGTAGAACTCCATCCGGTCGATCTCGCGCAACAGGTCGTTCGGGAATTCGATGTCGGCCTTGTCGATCTCGTCGATCAGCAGCACGACCGGCGCGTCGGCCGTGAAGGCCTGCCAGAGCACGCCCTTGACGATGTAGTTGTGGATGTCCTTGACGCGCGCGTCGCCGAGCTGGCTGTCGCGCAGCCGGCTCACCGCGTCGTATTCGTAGAGGCCCTGCTGCGCCTTGGTCGTCGACTTGATGTGCCACTGCAGGAGCGGCATGCCGAGCGCGGCCGAGACCTCCTCGGCCAGCATCGTCTTGCCGGTGCCCGGTTCGCCCTTGACGAGGAGCGGGCGCCGCAGCGTCACCGCGGCATTCACCGCCAGCATCAGGTCGGGCGTGGCGACGTAGTTTTCCGAGCCTTGGAACTTCATCGAGGGTGTCGGGCGATGGGCGTTTCAGTATAAGGGCGCCCCTATAATTCTTGGTTTGCGTCCACCGAGCCAACGCCTACGGCCATGAAGAAGAAACCCCTCTTTCTCACGATCGCATCGGTCATGGCCCTGAGCCTGATGAGCGCGACCGGCGCGGCACGTGCGCAGGACGCGAACGCGGGCGCGAAGAAGGTCGACATGTGCCTGGGCTGCCACAACATCCCGGGCTACCAGGGGAGCTTTCCCGAGATCTACAAGGTGCCCAAGATCGCCGGGCAGAACGCCAAGTACATCGTCGCTGCGCTCACCGAATACAACAAGGGCGACCGCAAGCACCCGACCATGCACGCCATCGCGACGTCGCTCTCGAACCAGGACATGGCCGACGTCGCCGCGTACTACGAGCAGCTCGGCAAGGGCAAGCCGGCGCCGGCGACGCCACCCGCGCCGCCGGACAGCGTCGCCAAGCTGCTCGCGCAGGCCAATTGCACCTCGTGCCACGGCGCCAATTTCTCGAAGCCGATCGACCCGAGCTACCCCAAGCTCGCCGGCCAGTACGCCGACTACCTGTATGCGGCGCTGAAGGCCTACCAGACCGACGGCAACCCGCACATCGGCCGCAACAACGCGATCATGATGGGCATGGCCCGGCCGTTCACGCACGCCCAGATCAAGTCGATCGCCGCCTACGTCTCGTCGCTGCCAGGCGAAATCAAGACGGTCCAGCTGCCCGAGTTCCGCTGAGCAGTCCCACCTCTCGGCGACGCAGCGCCGGCTCTACACTGCGCGCTCTTCGCAACGTCGCTCGCCGGAGCCGCCCATGAAACGTCTTTTGCCGCTCGCCCTTGCCGGAGCGCTCTTCGCCGCGGGCGCGCAGGCCCAGACCCTGCGCTGGTCCAGCCAGGGCGATCCGCAGACGATGGATCCGCACTCGCAGAACGAGCAGATGACCAACATGATGAATGGTCAGGTCTACGAGCGGCTGACCAATCGCGACAGGCAGCTGAAGATCGTTCCTGGCCTTGCGACCGAGTGGGCGCAGGTGTCGCCGCTGGTCTGGCGCTTCAAGCTGCGGCCGGGGGTGAAGTTCCACGACGGTTCGCCCTTCACCGCCGACGACGTCGTCTTCTCGATCCTGCGCGGCCAGGAGAAGACATCGCAGATCAACAACTACGCCAGCGCCGTCGGCACGCCGAAGAAGATCGACGACATGACCGTCGAATTCGATCTGCCGGCGGTGAATCCGATCTTCCTGCAGCACCTGAACGCGCTCTGGATCATGAGCAAGAGCTGGTGCGAGAAGAACAACGTCACCAAGCCGCTCGACTTCGCGAACAAAGAAGAGAGCTTCACGTCACTGCATGCCAACGGCACCGGCCCGTACATGCTGGTCAGCCGTGCCCCGGGCATCAAGACGGTCTACAAGCGCAACCCGAACTACTGGGGCAAGATCGAAGGCAACGTGCAGGACATCGTCTTCACGCCGATCGAGAACAACGGGACGCGGACCGCCGCGCTCGTTTCCGGCGAACTCGAATTCGTCCTCGATCCGCCACCGCAGGATCTGGCGCGCCTGCGCAACACGCCGGGCGTCAAGATCATCGACGGGCCGGAAAACCGGATCGTCTTCATCGGCATGGACCAGGGCCGCGACGAGCTGCTCTACAGCAGCGTCAAGGGCAAGAACCCATTCAAGGACCTCCGCATCAGGAAGGCGCTGTACCAGGCGATCGACATCGAGACGATGAAGGTCAGGCTCATGAACGGGCAGAGCTATCCGACCGGCAGCATGACGCCATCGCCGCTCGGCAGCTACAACGACCCTGCGATCGAGTCGCGCTTCCCGTATGACGTCGTGGCGGCGAAGAAGCTGATGGTCGAGGCCGGCTATGCCGACGGCTTCGAAGTGCAGCTCGACTGCCCGAACAATCGCTACATCAACGACGAGAAGATCTGCGTCGCGCTGGCCGCCATGTGGGCGCAGCTGAAGGTCAAGGTGAAGGTCGTCACGCAGCCGCGAGCCACCTACTTCCCGAAACTCGAGAAGTACGACTTCAGCATGTACATGCTGGGCTGGGGTGGCGACGTCACCGACGCCGAGACGGTCATCACGCCCGTGCTTCGCAACAATCTGGGCGACAAGGGCATCGGTTTCTACAACTATGGTCACTCGCGCGACGACGTCTTCGACGCGCTCGCCGCGAAGTCGAGCGTCGAGCCCGATCCGAAGAAGCGCGAGGAGCTCGTCAAGGCGGCGCTGCTTCGCTACAGGGAACAGGTGACGACGTTGCCGCTGCACCGCCAGGTCATTCCCTGGGCGGCGCGCTCGAACGTCAGCGTCGTGCACCGCGCCGACAACTGGTTCGAGGTCGGCTGGGTGAGGATCGGCAAGTGACGAAGCGGCCGCCCGGCGGCTCCGCGGCGAAAGAAGCTGAGGGCGCCGGCCCGGCGCGCGCCGGCGGCCCAGATCAGAACTGGTAGGTCACGCCGGCCGAATAGACGATCGGGCGGAAGTCGATCTTCGTCGTCAGCACCGTGGTGCCTGCGGCCACGAGGTTGCTCTTGACGTCGAGCTTGGCGACGCTGGCGAACAGGCCGACATCCTTCGTCAGCGCGTAGTTGATGCCGGCCTGCACCGCGTACCCGTATGAATCGCCCATCTTGACGTTGCTCGCCAGGGTCGACTTGATGTCGAGAAAGCGCGTGTAGTTCATGCCGGCGCCGAGGTAGGGGCGCCAGGTGTCGCCGGGCGTTCCGAAGTGGTAGTTGAGGAGCAGCGTCGGTGCCAGGTTCTTCGCCGACAGGACGTCGTCGCCGAGGAAGGCAACGCTGCCGGTGGCCTTGGCTTTGATCGTCGGCGGAATTCCGAGCACGAGTTCGAGGCCGATGTTCGGCGTGAACAGCCGCTCGTAGACGAAGATCACGGTCGTCGCGTTGCCGGTCTCTGCGTCCGCGCCGGGAGGCACGCCGATGCCGCTGATGCCGTTCGTCTGCGAGTGCGTCGTGTATTCGGTGAGGCCGAACTTGACGACGTTGTCGTCGGCTCGGGCGGCGCCGCAACTGAGCGCAAGAGCAGCGAGAGCGAGCGAATGGATGGTCTTCATGGTGGAGATTCTTTCGCCTCGTTGCGATGGAGTCAGATCCAGCCGAAGGCCTGGAGCTGCGCCGTGAATTTGTCGCTGATGGCCTTGTGCCCGCCGGTCGTCGGATGGACGTCGTCGCTGAACAGCCACGTAATCGGATCGGCGCCGGCGCGCAGCCCGTTGTAGGGTGCCCCCGGCGTGGCGTTGCAAAAGAGCGACGAGCCGGTGGTCACGGCGCCGCCGGTGATGGCGCTGATCGCGACCGGGTCGCAGGCCGGCGTCGTGTTGTTGACGAAGCCGTACTTGGCCGGGTTCTGGTAGGTGTCCTTGAACAGCGCGAAGGTGTCGATGATCTGCACGGGCTCGCCGATCAGGCCGTCGCGTAGCCAGAGGTTGAAGACCTGCGACAGATCGGTCAGCACCGGCTTGGCGCTCGCGGGAATCTCGAGATTGCCGAACGGCGTGTCGCCGATGTCGCTGAGCGTCATCACGGCAACGTACGTGCCGCCGTTGGCGAGGATCTGCGTCTTGATGTCGTTGACGAGATCCTGCGCCGCCGTCTTCATGCCCGCTTCCGCAGCCTGCTGGGCTGCGAAGAGCTGCAGGTTAGCCTGGTCGGCGGTCAGCATGCCGGCTGCGGCCTGCGTCTGGATGGTGGTGGCCGTGGCGGCGAAGGTACCGAACTGGGTGAAGACGTCGTTGCTGCCGGCGTAGACGAAGATCAGGTCGCTGGCCTTGAAGCTGCCGAAGCGCGCCAGATGGTTGGCGATCTGGGTGACGACCGGCACCGTGAGCGCCCCCGATCCGTCGGCGTTGTGGCCGATGCCCATCGGGTCGGTCACGCGCGAGCCGCCCTGCCCGTAGCCGGTGCAGGTATTGGCGAGCGCCGGAACCGCCGCCGCCGGGCACATGACCGCGCTACCGTTGAAGCCGACTTCGGCCGGCGTCACCGTGATGCCGAGCGACGCGGCGAGCACCTCGACCCAGACCTTTCCAAGCGGATTGGCGTCGGGCAGGCCGTTGCTCGTTTCGTTCGTCGTGAACTTGCCGCCGAAGTACGGCGGCGTCCCGTTGCCGGCGAGCGAAGTGGCCGGCGAGTAGGTGCCGACGTCGCTCAGGCTGTCACCGAAGGAGACGACGGCGGTGAACGAGCCCTTGTTCGTCGGTGCACCGGAGGGAGAGCCGGTGCCGGGGACGTCGGGATTGCCGCCGCCGCATGCGGCCAGCAGCAGTGCCGAAATGATCCAGGGGCTCAGGGATCGAAATGCTCTCATGCGAACCTCGATGGTCGAGACGATGCGAACGGTCGTTCGCGTTTGCACGAAACTATAGGTCGCGGCCCTGCGCCCGCACTGCGGTTAAACCCGAGATGGTGCGTTGCCGCATGGATTGGAGGCGATCTTGCGGCTACTGGAAGTGCGAGAGCATTCTCTCCAGCGCCATCGTGAAGGGCACCTGCAGCATCGGCAGCGTCAGCAGCACGCCGACGAGGCCGACGCCGAGCGTGATCGGAAAGCCGATGGCGAAGATGTTCATCTGCTGCGCGACGCGCGAGATGATGCCGAGGACGAGGTGGGCAAAGAGCAGCATGGCCACGATCGGCAGGGCGATCCACAGACCCGTGCTGAAGATCTCGGCGCCCCAGCGCTGCGGCTGCACCGTGCGCAGGAACGAGAACGGCTCGCTCGACACGGGAAAGGCGGTGAAGCTCTGGACGACGGCGCCGATCAGCATCAGGTGGCCGCCGCTGACGATGAAGAGCCACGCCACCGCGACGCCGTAGAAGCGGCTCACGGCGGTCTCGTCGCCGCCGGTCATCGGGTTGAAGAAGGAGGCGAAGTTGAGGCCCATCTGCAGGCCGACGATCTCGCCGGCGAATTCGACGGCCGTGATGACGAGGCGCGCGGCAAAGCCGAGCGAAAGGCCGATCACCACCTGCTGGGCGACGGCGAGAGCGCCGGCGGCAGAGGCGAGCTCGATCGGCTCGATCGCCGGAATCGTCGCCTGGGCGCAGAACGCGACGAGAAAGGCCAGGCCGATGCGCACCCGCGTCGGCACGCTGGTCTGCGCGATCACGGGCAGGGTGCTGAAGAGCGCGAGGACGCGAATGAACGGCCAGAGGATCGGCGTGATCCAGCCGAGCACTTGCGTGTCGGTGAAAGTGAGCATCGAGGCGTCGCGGCAGCCCGCTGAATCGTCAGCCGACGACCGAAGGAATCGCCTGCAACGTGCGCTGTATGAACTCGACAAGCGAAGTCAGCATCCACGGGCCGGCGACGGCGAGCACGGTGACCGCGGCGATGATCTTCGGCACGAACGACAGTGTCGCCTCGTGGATCTGCGTCGCCGCCTGGAAGATGCTGACGACGAGGCCGACCGCGAGCACGGTGAGCAGCAACGGCGCCGAGACCATCAGCAGCATCCAGAGGCTTTGCTGGCCGAGGGTGAAGACCTGTTGCGAATCCATGGGCCTGGGGCCTACGTCACGAAGCTCGAGGCGAGCGAGCCGAGGAGCAGGTTCCAGCCGTCGGCGAGCACGAAGAGCATCAGCTTGAAGGGCAGCGAGATGAGCACCGGCGACAGCATCATCATGCCGAGCGACATGAGGACGCTGGCGACGATCATGTCGATGATGAGAAAGGGCAGGAAGACGAGAAAGCCGATCTGGAAGGCGCTCTTCAGCTCGCTCGTCACGAACGCCGGAACGATCACCTTGAACGGCACGTCGGCGGTCTTCACCGAAGGGTCGATCTTGGCGAGCCTGGCGAAGAGCATGACGTCGGCCTGGCGCGTCTGCTTCATCATGAAGTCGCGCACCGGGCTTTCGCCGCGCTTGATCGCCTCCTCGAAGGCAATCTGGTTCGCGGCATAGGGCTGGTAGGCGTCGGCGTAGACCTTGTCGATGGTCGGCCCCATGACGAAGAAGGTGAGAAAGAGGCTGAGGCCGATCACCACCTGGTTCGGCGGCGCCGCCTGCGTGCCGAGCGCCTGGCGCAAGAGGCTCAGCACGATGACGATGCGCGTGAAGCTCGTCATCAGCAGCAGCACCGCCGGCAGGAAGCTGAGCGCGGTGAAGAAAAGCAGCGTCTGCACCGGCACCGAGTAGCTGGTGCTGCCGGCGCTCTGGCCGATCAGGAGCGGCAGCTCAGCGGCCATCGATGTCTTTCACGTCGTTGCGGCGGAAGCGGCCGAGGATCTGTGCGAAGGCGGGATGCGGTTGCATCGATGCCGAGGCCGAACCGATGTCCTGCGCCGCCATCGTGTGCAGCGTCGTGATCGAAGAAGGCGTGACGCCGAGGACGAGCCAGCGGCGCTCGTCTCCCGTTCCGACCTCGACCGTGACGATGCGTTGCGACGTCGAGAGCGGCATCGCGGCGATGCTCTTCATGAGGCCATTGCCGCCGCCGCCACCGAGCGGCGTGCGCTTGAGGAACCACAGGCTCGCCGGGATCAGCGCGATGATCGCGAGAAACCAGAGAAACGAGCCGATGCCGTTCGAGATCATCAGCCGCGACTCAGGCGCCGCATGCGCTCGCTCGGCGTCACGATGTCGGTGAGGCGGATGCCGAACTTCTCGTTGACGACGACGACCTCGCCCTGGGCGATGAGGTAGCCGTTGACGAGCACGTCCATCGGCTCGCCGGCCATCGCCTCGAGCTCGACGACCGAGCCTTGCGCGAGCTGCAGGATGTTTTTGATCGGGATCCGCGTCCGGCCGAGCTCGACGGTGAGCTGGACCGGAATGTCGAGGATCATGTTGATGTCGTTGCCGGCGGTCGAGCCGGTCGTCGGCGCGAACGTGGCGAACGATGCCGGCGAGACCTGGTCGGCGGCTGCGTGCACCTCCGAGGCGGTCTCGCCGCGTCCCTCGACGGCGGCCCAGTCGGCGGCGGCGGCGTCGGCAGGGGCGGGGGCGGCGCCTTGCGTGTTGTCAGTGGCCATGTGTTTCTCCAAGCCAGCCGTCTTTCGATCCGGCCAGCAGTTGATCGACCTTCAATGCGTACTTGCCGTTCGAGGTGCCGTAGTGGCAGTCGAGCACCGGCACACCGGCGACCTTGGCCTGGATGCCGGGCTTCAGGTCGAGCTCGATGAAATCGCCCGACTTCAGTGCCAGCAGTTGCTCGACCGTCGCCGGCGCCTGCGCCAGCTCGGCGACGAGCTCGACCTCGGCGGCCTGGATCTGCTGCGTCATGAGGTTGATCCAGCGCCGATCGGGTGCGTTGGCGTCGCCCTGCATCGTCGAATAGAGAACGTCGCGGATCGGCTCGAAGGTCGCGTAGGGAATGCAGAAGTGGATGGTGCCGCTGGTCTCGCCGATCTCGAGCGTGAACGAGGTCGAGACGACGATCTCACCGGGCGTAGCGACGTTGGCGAACTGCGGCTGCATCTCCGAGCGCTGGAACTCGAGCTCGAGCGGATAGATGCTGGCCCAGGCCTTCTTGTAGTCGGCCATCACCACGTCGAGAAGGCGGCGGATGATGCGCTGCTCGGTCGCGGAAAAGTCGCGTCCTTCGATCCGCGTCGGGTACTTGCCGGCGCCGCCGAAGAGGGCGTCGATCACGGCGAAGACGAGCGAGGGCTCGCAGACGATGAGGCCGAGGCCGCGTAGCGGCTTGACGCTCACGATGTTGAAATTCGTCGGCACCGCGATCTCGCGCAGGAAGGCGCTGTACTTGTGCACGCGCACCGTGCCGATCGAGACCTCGGGGCTCTTCCTGATGAACGCGAAGATGCCGGCGCGGATGTTCTTGGCGAAGCGCTCGCCGACGATCTCGAGCGTCGGCATCCGCTCGCGGACCATGCGCTCCTGGTTGGCGAGGTCGAAGCTGCGCACACCGTCGGCGAGCGGCGCCTCGGGCGCGAGCGAATCGCTTTCGCCCGAGATGCCCTGCAGCAGCGCGTCGACTTCGTCCTGCGTGAGGATCTGCTCGTTCATGTCGACGCCCGCCGGGCCGCCCCAAGGGCGTTGACTGCCCCCTCGGGGGGCAGTGAAGGAAGTGAGCGTAGGGGCTTCATTGAATGATGAAACTGGAGAAGTTCACGTGCCGGATCGGGTTCTTCGTCGCCGGGCCTCGTGCCCTGATCTTCTTCGGCTGCGACGCGGCGCCGGAGGCCGCCATCTGGGCGCCGCTCGCCGGCATCGCGACGGGCGCCGGCGTCACCGGCTCCGGCGCGGCGATCTCGATGCCCATCGGCCGCACCGCCTCGCGCGCGATCTCGTCGGCGAGCCGTTCCTTGCCCGTCGGGTCGAGCAAGTCGCGAGAGGTCTTGCGCGTGATGACCATGAGGATGGCGTTGCGGATCGACGGCATGTAGCCGCGCATCTGATCGGCGACGACGGAGTTGTCGACCTCGAGCGTGATGCCGACCTGGGCGTAGCGGTCGGTCTCCTTGTCGGCCAGGTTGACGACGAAGGGGTCGAGCGGCAAGTAGGTCGGCGGCCCCATCGCGTCGTGCGCGTCGTGTCCACCGGTGTCGGCGTCGGCGTCGGCAGCGGCCGCCGACGCTCCGCCGTCGTCGCCGGCCTCGGCAGCGGCGTGCGCGGCCCTCTTCTTCAGGTAGACGACGCTGCCGCCGCCCAGCACCAGAACGAGGGCGAGAGCGGCAGCGACGATGACGAGGAGTTGCTTCTTGCCGCGCTTGACGGCAACGGCGCCACCGGCGGCGGCGGGGGCGGCAATCACAGCGGACATCGATGCTTCTCCTCGGGCAGCCCCGGCCCGCAGCCGAGGTCGGCAGCCGGGCGAGTCCTCGAGGAAATTATCGAAAGCGGCGCTGCCGCCGAAGCGGCGATAAGCCGGGCTTTTGTGGCGCAGAACGGACCGCCGCGCCGCCGAGGTTTGTTCCCGCGGGAATAATCGGGCGGCGATCCGGATAAGACGCCTGGGAGGGCTTCGGTGTCCGGATCTGCGCGTTTCGCCTTGCTCGTGCTGCCGCATCTCGATGCCGGCTACAACCTGGCGCGCTGGCTGCTCCATGACGCGCACGACGCCCACGACGCGACGCAGGAGGCATGCTTGCGCGCCCTGCGCTCGATCGGCAACGTGCGCGGCGATGAAGCGCGGCCGTGGTTCCTGACGATCGTTCGCCACGCCTGCTACGACTGGATGAGCCGCAATCCGCGACCGGGGCCGGAGGCCGAGACCGACGCCGCCGCCGATCCTGTGCAGCATGCGATCCGCAAGGCCGAGTCGAGCGCTCTGGCCGCCGCGATCGCCGCCTTGCCGCTGCCGTATCGCGAGGCCATCGTCCTGCGCGAGCTCGAAGCGATGTCTTACCTCGAGATCGCGCGCGTCGCCGGCATCCCGATCGGCACCGTGATGTCGCGCCTGGCGCGCGCCCGGCGCCTGCTGCGACGCTCACCGCTACTCGAGGCCGTGGGCGCGACGCGGGCGGGAGCCGAGCCGTGAACTGCAGCGAAGCCGAAACGCTGATCGCGACGCAACTCGACGGCGAGCTCGATTCCATGCGCGGCCGCGCCCTCGATGCGCACCTCGCCGATTGCGCCGCCTGTGCGGCCGAGCGTGCCTCGCTCGTCGAGCTCAGGTCGCGCATCGGCGCGGCGGCGCCGTATCACCGTGCGGCGCCGCCGTTGCGGCGCGAGATCGAGCGCATGCTGGCCGATGCGGCGGACCGAGAAAGAGCGGCGCCCTGGCGAGGTGGGAGGCAGAGCCGCCGCGTCTTCGCCGCCGGCGCGCTTGCCGGGGTGGCGACGCTCGGCCTCGGCGGGCTCGGCGCCGCCGCGTGGCTCGAGCATCGCGACGACAGCGACCTTGCGCATCTTCTCGTCGACGCCCATGTGCGGGCGACGCTCGGCGACCACTCCATCGATGTCGCGTCCTCCGACCAGCACACCGTCAAGCCCTGGCTCTCGGCGCGCCTCGACTACTCGCCGCCGATCGTCGAGGCGCCGCTCGATGGCGTCACGTTGGTCGGCGCGAGGATCGAGGCGATCGACCGGCAGCGCGTCGCGGCGCTGGTCTATCGCTATCGCGCGCATTCGATCGACGTCTTCGTTCGCCCGGTAGGACGCATTGCCGCGCCCGACGCGGTGCGAACGATCCGCGGCTTCAACGTCGCCCAGGCGTCGGGTGGCGACATGGAATGGCGTGCCGTGTCCGACGCCAGCTTGGACGTGCTGCAGCCGCTCGTCGCGCGGCTGGCGCATCCGCCGCCGCCCTGAACAGTCAGCCCTTACGCGTAGAGGTCGACGCCGCCGGCGGCCACATGTCGCGTCAGGCGCTGCGTCGTCGCATCAGGCCTTGTCGGCCGGTTCGAGGCGCCGCGTGACGGCCCGGGGCGATTCGGGTCGGCATCGCCGCCATTGCTGCCGTTCGATCCCGAATGCTGGGCCACGCCGCCGCCGGCGAGCGTGAAGCCGGCGTCGCGCAAAGCGCTGGCCAGCTCGGGCAAGCCCGCTTCGATCGCATGGCGGGTCGCGGCGGCGTCGGCACCGAAATCGACGCGGGCCTGCGTGCCGTCGAGCGTGATCAGGATCGAGACCGGGCCCATCTCCGCCGGATTGAGGTGAAGCTCGGCCTGCTGGACGCCATCCTTGGCGAGCACGCTGACCTGCATGCCGAAGGCGGCGGCGAAGTCGGGTGAATGGACAGGTGTCGACAACGTCGACGCTGCGACGGCGCTGCCGGCGCCGGGTGTGATGTTGCCCATGAAGGCGGCCGCTTGCACCGTCGACGCCGCGGCATCGTTGTTCGTGTGTCCCGTGGCCGACGATGCTGTCGTTGCGTGCGACGCTCCGGTTTCAGCCAGCACGCCAGCGAATAATGGGCCGGCCGGTGCTTCGACGCTTGGCTCGGCGCGCGCATCGCTGCCTGCGCTCGCGTCGGCGGCGGCCAGCGCGGCGCGGGGATCCGTCGCCGTACCGGTGGTCGCGTCCTGCGGCGAGCTGGCATCGAACGGCGGCGCGGTGGCGCGGGCGCCGGAAACGTCGCTCGCCGTCGCCGCCTTGCCGGGCGCTGCTGCGCCGCTGTCGCCGCCTTGCGCTTCTGTCCTTGGCGCCACGTCGGGCCGGGCGCTCGCGANNGTCGGGCGTTACCGTCGGCGCGTCCTTGCTGTCGCTTTCTTTCGCGTGCGTACCGTCCGCCGATGCCTCTGCCAATGGCGCCGGCGCTTGCGCTGACTGCGGCGCCTGGCGCGAGGCGCCGCCGAGCCGCGCCTTGGCCTGCGTTGCGTCGCGCTGCGGCGCCGCCGAATCCGGCGACAGCGCCTGGTTGCTTTCGCCCGCATCGGCAGGGGCCGGCCGAGCGTCGGCCTTCTCCGCTGGCGTGCTCGGCGTCGCCGGGGCGGCAGGCGTGGCCGCGGCCAGGCGGTTTTGCCGCAGCATTTCGGCGAAAGGATGCGCGGTCGCCGTCGCTTGCGGCGTGCGGTCCGGCGGTGTCGGCGTCGGGGCGGGGACCGGCGCGCTGGCGACGGCGGCCGGGCGGATCGCTTTGTCGATCACCGCTGCTCGCTCAGAGGGTGCCTTGCGCGTTCGCGGCAGCGTAGCGCAGCCAGGCGACGCGCGCGGCATGTTCGTCGCTCTGTTTCTGTTCGAGCCGCATGGCGACGTGATGACCTTCCTGGAGGCGACGCTCGAGCAGCTTTTTCAGCGCCGCGGCGCGGACGTCGTGGCCGCGCACGATCGCCACGGCGCACTCGACCTGCGTCGCCGAGTGCTGGGCGAGGCGCTGCTGCTGCTCGACGGCCTGCGTCAGGCGCAGCATGAAACCCTGGTAGCAGCGGACGAGCTCGATCTTGCCTTCGCGACAGAACTCGGCGCTCCAGCGCTGTTCGTATTCGCGCCGGTAGATGACGAGCTGCTCGGCCTGCGTCCCGGCGGCGCGGCGCGCCGCCTCGAGCTTCAGCTGTTCGGCGAGTGCCTCGTCGCGCTGGCGCTCGGCCTGGGCGAGGAGGACGTTGAGTGAATGCAGGTCGTCGGTCATGGTCGTGGGCTCGTCGGGCGGGAAGGAAATGAGTTCAGACTGCGAGTACGGCGTAGAGCATCGCCAGGCTGTCGTCGAGGCGGGCCCGCTCGTGCATGTTCTGCTGCAGCAGGCGATCCATCGGCTCGTGCAGGCGCACGGCGGTGTCGAGGTCGGCGTCGTGGCCGGGCGTGTAGGCGCCGAGCTGGATCAGGTCGCGCGCTTTCTGGTAGCGCGCATGCAACTGGCGGAAGCGCCGCGCCGATTCGAGATGATCCGGCGCCGCCACGTTCGTCATCACGCGCGAGACCGAGCGCTCGATGTCGATCGCCGGATAGTGGCCGGCTTCGGCGAGATCGCGTGACAGGACGATGTGGCCGTCGAGAATGCCGCGCGCCGCATCGGCAATCGGGTCCTGCGGGTCGTCGCCTTCGGAAAGCACGGTGTAGAACGCGGTGATCGAGCCGCCGCCAGCGACGCCGTTGCCGCTGCGCTCGACGAGCTGCGGCAGCTTGGCGAAACAGCTCGGCGGATAGCCCCGCGTGGCGGGCGGCTCGCCGATGGCCAGGGCGATCTCGCGCTGCGCCATCGCGTAGCGCGTCAGCGAATCCATGAGCAGCAGCACGTTCTTGCCGCGGTCGCGGAAGTGCTCGGCGATCACGGTCGCGTAGTTGGCGCCCTGCATGCGCACCAGGGGAGGCGCGTCGGCTGGCGCCGCGACGACGATGGCCCGGCGCAGGCCTTCCTCGCCGAGGATGTCCTCGATGAATTCCTTGACCTCGCGGCCGCGTTCGCCGATGAGGCCGACGACGATGACGTCGGCCGCGGTATAGCGCGCCATCATGCCGAGCAGCACGCTCTTGCCGACGCCGGTGCCGGCGAACAGGCCGATGCGCTGGCCGCGGCCGACGGTGAGCATGGCGTTGATCGCGCGTATGCCGGTGTCGAGCGGCCGCCGCACCGGGTCGCGGTCCATCGCGTTGATCGGCCGGCGCGTCAGCGGCTCGTCGTGCACTTGCGCCAGCGGGCCTTTGCGGTCCATCGGCTGGCCTTGCGAATCGACGACGCGGCCGAGCAGGCCGTCGCCGACCGGCAGGTGCAGCGTGCGATCGACCGTGCGCCGCCAGGGGTGGCGCACCGCGCCCAGCTTCAACGGCACCGGCGGCGTCGGCCGCGGCGCCACGAGGGCGCCGCTGGCCAGGCCGTGCACGTCGCCGGTCGGCATGAGATAGGCGCGATCGCCGGAGAAGCCGACAACTTCGGCGATCACCGCGGGCTGCTCGTCCATGCGGACTTCGCAGACCGAGCCGACCGGCACGCGGATGCCGGCCGCCTCGAGCACGAGGCCGGTGACGCGAACGAGCCGGCCGTGCGTCTCCAGCGGCAGGGGGTCACCGGCGAAGGTTTCGAGGTCGGCGAAATAGCGGTGCCATTTCTCGGCCGCCATCGCGGCGGCGGTTTGCGCACCGAGGTTCATGGCGCTTGCGGTTCCGGCGCCGCGGCCGGCGCCTCGCCGCTCCAGCTGTCGTCGCAGCCGAGCGCTGCGGCGGCGCGGCGCCAGCGTTCCTCGATCGTCGCGTCGACGCCGCCGATGTCGGAATCGACGCGGCAGCCGCCACGGGCAATCGATGCGTCTGCGACGAGCCGGGCGCCGCGCGCCGCGATCGCTTCGCCGGCGCCGGCTTCGACAAGGGCGTGGTCGTCCGGGTGCAGGCGCACGATGATGTGCCGCGCGCTTTGCAGGAGCGTGTCGATGGCCTGCTCGGCGACGAGGGCGACGCACTCGGGCCGCGCCGTCAATTCGCTGCGCACGATGCGCCGCGCCAGCTGCGTCGCCGTCGCGGCGAGGCATTTCGCCATGTCCTGCTGCAATGCGTCGAGCTGCTCGCCGATCGCCACGACCAGGGTGCCGACCTGGCTCGTCGTCTGCGCCGCGAAGCTCTGTTTGAAGCCTTCGAGGGCGACCAGGCCGTCGCGGTAGCCGTCCTGGTAACCCGACTGGCGCGCCGCACGCAGCTGCTGCGCGGCGAGCTCGGCCGGATCGATCGCTGCCGCCTTGTCGGCCTCGCGGCGTCGCGGCGCGTTCGCCGCGCCGGGCGCGGCCGAGATGTCGCCGAATGCCCAGGCTGCGAAGGAGCTCAGCTCCTCGCGCGGGATGAAGCGGGCATATGGATTCGTGCGTGTTCCTTCCGCCGGCGGCAGAACGTTGCGCAGCTTCGATGCGGTCATCAGACGAAATCGTCGCTGCTGCCGCCGCCGAGGACGAGCTGGCCTTCTTCAGCGAGGCGGCGCACGATCTTGAGCAGCTCTTTCTGCTCGGCCTCGACCTCGGCCACCCGCACCGGGCCGCGCGAATCGAGCTCTTCGCGCAGCGTTTCAGCGGCGCGCGTCGACATGTTCTTGAAGATGCGTTCGCGCATCTCGGGCTTGGCACCTTTCAACGCGATGACAAGCGACTCGCTCTGCACTTCCTTCAGCAGCGCCTGGATGCCCTTGTCGTCGACGCGATCAAGGTCGTCGAAGGTGAAGAGGTTGTCCATGATCGACTGCGCGAGGTCGTTGTCGGCCTCGCGGATGTAGTCGAGCGCCGCCGTCTCGATGCTCGCGCCCATGAGGTTGATCATCTCGGCCGCCGCCTTGACGCCGCCGAGCGGCGCCTTCCTCGCCTGCTCGCCGCCGGCCAGCATCTTGCTCATTACCTCGTTGAGATCCTTGAGCGCCGAAGGCTGGATGCCGTCGAGCGTGGCGATGCGAACGAGCACCTCGTTTCTCTGCCGTTCGCTGAAGGCCTTGAGCACGGCAGCGGCCTGGTCCGAATCGAGATGGACGAGCACCGCGGCGACGATCTGCGGGTGTTCGTGGCGCAGCATCTCGCCGATCGAGGCGGCATCCATCCACTTCAGACCTTCGATGCCGGAGATGTCGCCACTTTGCAGGATGCGCTCGATCAGGAGGTTGGCCTTGTCTTCGTCGAGCGCTTTCTTCAGCACGCTGCGAACGTAGCCGCCGGTGTCGGCGACGAGCGAGCTCTGCGCCCCGGCCGTGGTCGTGAATTTCGCCAGCACGCCGTTGAGGCGCTCCTTGGGCACCGAGGTCATGCGCGCGATCGTCTCGCCCAGGCTTTGCACCTCGCGCGGCGAGAGATGGCGAAAGACCTTCGCCGCTTCGTCCTCGCCGAGCGACATGAGGAGGATGGCGGCGTCCTCGAGACCTGCTTCGTCCATGCGTTCGTGCTCCTGTGGCGTGGGTGGCTGGGGCCTTGTCGGCCCTAGGCGGCCTGGCCGCCGACCCAGCCGCGGACGATGCCGGCCACGGCGGCCGGGTTGTCCTTGGCGAGCGCCTTGGCGCCTTCGATCTGCTTCAGGTAGGCGGGCGGGGCCAGGGCCGCAACGGCGTCGAGCGTCTGGTCGTCGTCAACCACGGCATCGATGCGCGTGCCGCGTCCCGAAAGGCGCGGTGTCGCGAACGCCGCCTTCGCAGCCGGGCGCAGCAGACCGAAGAAGACGAGGATGGCGACGACGGCGAGACCCGCCGGCAGCGCCGCGGCGCGGACCAGATCGATCAGCTCGGGACTTTTCCAGAACGGCGTGTCGACGTTCGTCAGCGCATCGACCTTGAACGGCGCGTTGATGACCTTGACCGAATCGCCGCGCTCCTTGTTGAAGCCGATCGATTCCTGGACCAGCGCCGTCAGCTTCTCGATCTCTTCGGCCGAGAGCGGCACTTGCGTCGACTTGCCCTTGGCGTCGACGACGGTGCGGTTGTTGACGACGACGGCGGCGTTCAATCGCCTGACATTGCCGCTCGCGTTCTTGGTCACGCGGACCGTCTTGTCGACCTCGTAGTTCGTCACCGCTTCGCGGCGGCCGCTCGGCCCGGCCGCGCCCGAGACCGGCGCACCCTGCAGCGGCTGCGACGCTCCTGTGAGCGGCGCCGTCGCGGCGATGGGCGGCTGGTTCGAGGCCGCGCCCGGAACGCCGCTCGGAAGCCCGGTGCCGGCGCCGGCACCTTGCTCGCTCGTCTGTTGGCTGCGGATCGCGATGCTGGCGGCGTTGCCCTGGTTGGGCTTGAATTCCTCGGAGGTCGCTTCGGTCTGCGAGAAGTCGATGTCGGCGGCGACAGTGGCGCGCAGGTTGTCGGCGCCGACGATTGGCTCGAGCAGCTCGCGGATGCGCTTCGTGTAGCCGCCTTCGACCTGGCTCACGTATTGCAACTGCTGCGCGTCGAGGCCGGTCTGCGGGCCGTCGCCGGCGCCGGTGAGAAGCGTCCCGGTCTGGTCGAGCACGCTCACCGCTTTCGGGCTCATCTCGGGAACGCTCGACGACACGAGGTGGACGATGCCGGCGAGCTGCGCCCGGTCGAGCGTGCGGCCGGCGCGCAGCGTCAGCAGCACCGAGGCACTGGGTTTCTGCTGCTCGCGAAAGAAGCCGTTCTGGTTCGGCAGTGCCAGGTGGACGCGCGCACTCTCGACTGCGGCGAGCGACATGATCGAGCGCGTCAGCTCGCCTTCGAGGCCGCGCTGGAACGTCAACCGCTCCTGGAACTGCGTCTGGCCGAAGCGGGCGTTGTCCATCAGCTCGAATCCGGAGATCGTGCCCTTCGGCAGGCCCGCCGTCGCCAGCTTCAGGCGCAGGTCATGCACCTGCGCCGCCGGCACGAGGATGGCACCACCGCCCTCGGCCATGCGATAGGGCACGTTCATCTGCGAGAGCTGGGCGATGACGGCGCCGCCGTCCTTGTCGGACAGGTTGGCGTAGAGCACCTTGTAGTCGCCTTGCGAGGCCCACATCGTCATGGCGAAGATGACGCCGGCGAGTGCCGCGACGCCGATCGCGAAACTGGCCTTGCTGCGGGCCGGCATCGCCTTGATGCGGCCGGCGAACGTGGCGGGCAGGGCTTCGTGCATGGTGGGTTTGAGGGCGACGGCGTTGTCCATGGGATTCGTGGTGGCGGGCCGCAGGGCCGACGGCAAAGACCTCGGGTTGACGAGCGATTATTCGGAAACGCTCCTGTCGCGGATGGCCGGAACAGGCGGGCATTGGCGCCTCAGTTCGCGCCACCGTCGGCCGACTCCTTGCCTACGATGGCGGCCAGGGAACGAGCCCATGAACGTCACATTGAAGCCCTTCGATTTCGCCCAGGCCGTGGCCCGCGCCGGCCTCGGCACCGACGGCGTGCCGCTGGCCAAGGCGGGCCCGGTCCAGGGAACGGGCTTCCAGAAGGCACTCGGCCAGGCGCTCGACGCCGTGAGCCGCACGCAGAACGATGCCGAGAGCCTGCAGCGCGAGGTCCAGCTCGACAACCCGACCGTGAGCCTCGAGCAGACGATGGTGGCGATGCAGAAGGCGCAGATCGGTTTCTCGGCGACGCTGCAGGTGCGCAACAAGCTCGTCCAGGCCTACACCGACATCATGGGCATGCAGGTCTAGTCTTTTGTCGCAGAAAGATGCTTCGCTCCGGATGACATGCAAACGCTGGACCCCGCCGCCTGGACGAGATGGCGTCACAAAGAACTGTCCGACCGTTTCGGCCCGGCGCCGTACGAACTGGTGCGCCACATCGGTCGAGTCAACGAAGCTGCCGCCCACGCCGCCGTTCCCGCAGCAGCCGAGGCATCCGACGACTTCCTGATCGACGTTCGTGCCGCGATGGCAGAACTACCTCAATCCGTGCGAAACCCCCTGGAAGTCCGGCTTCTGGGTGTGTACTTCGCGCGCGGCCTTGGCTGTTCCGCGGTCACCGACGTTGTCGTTCACGACGCTGAGGTGGTCGGCTGCGTGGTCGTGCTGGACATCGACGTCTTGGCGGGCCGCAAGGCCAACGCCTGGGCCACCTGGAAAGAGAACAAGCCGTTTTCGGCATCGGGTTCGGCAAAGCTCTCGGTCGTGATCGAGGTACCCGGGCAAGACGTCCGCAGGAACGCCCTTCAATTCATTCTTCTGCACGAGTTGGGTCATGTGCTGGGCACGGCCGGGCAATTCCTGCCCGATTGGTGGATCGATCCTCGCGAGCTCAAGCAGGCATGCGACTACGCGTTCCTGGATTTCTCCTGGCAAATCGACGCCGGAAAACAGATCATTCCAAGTGAAAGCTGCAGCTTTTCGATGCGGGATTCGCTCGTGTTCTACGGCAGCGCGCTCCTGTGCGAGGGCGACATGGTCGAGGCCTACGAAGCGCTGCGCACGACGAGCTTCGCGACGCTTTACGGCGCCGGCAATCCCTATGACGATTTCGCAGAATGCTTTGCGCTCTACGTTCACACGGTGTTGATGGGCAAGCCTTACGAGGTAGAGATCTTCGGCGACAAGACTGTCGTGCTCTGTGACAGTCTTTCGGTCGTGGCCAGGTGCGCCGAGAAATACACCTTCCTCGAAGACCTGCTTCACACGACCGGCACGCCATCGCCATAGGGCGACATCGAGCGCGACAGCATCGAGCGAAAGGCAGCGAACACCTTGTTCATGTGCGGGCGCTTGTACGGAAAGACGTCGACCGGATCCATCGCGTGGACCACGGCACCGGTGCAGACCTCGAACATCAGCAGATCGCCGTCGCCGGTTTCCCCGCAATCGATCACCAGATAGTCCAGCGCGAAGCGTTCGGCAACGGTTCGCAGTGCATCGGCGTGCCGCCGGGCGAAGTCGATCTCGAAGCCATTCATGAAGGCTTCTTCTTCCGCGCGCTTGAGAGCGCTATCGGCCATGCCGGCGTTGAGATAGTGAATCATCCAATGCTCGGATACACCCATATGTCCGGCATGGGGAACGCCATCGATGAAGACGATCCGGTACTTTCGGAAAAGGCCGTCTTGGCCGCTGTAGTCGACGAAGCGGGAGATGAAGAACTCGTCGCCCCCGGTCGCAAGCAGGTAAGGTTCGAGGTCTTCTGCAGCATCGACCTTCGCCAGGCTGCGTCCGGCGTGCGAGTCGACAGGACGAACAATCAGAGGGAAAGCACCATCGCAGAGCACATCTCTGAGCGGCAGCGCGGCCGTCGAGATCCGCTGCAACTCGGCGCGGCTGGCCCGCGCTGTCACCGGCATGAAGAGGCCCGGAATACCTTCGAGTAGCTGGTAGGCCTGCGTGCGCGATGTGTTCGTGATGCGGTCGGGCTGATTGATGACAGGTTTGGGCCAGGACGGCGCGGCGGCGGCAAGCTGGTCGAGCAGCGCATGCGTCCGATCCGATTGGGACACGGCAACGAACAAGACGTCGTGGGCGGGCAATTCGCTGGGTATCGGCTCGTCCGGCAGCAGATACAGCATGCTCAGCGAAATGTCCGAGTCCTCGATCAGGAACTCGAGCGGCGTGTTGGTCATCAGGTCGCCAGGCGCCATGATCGCGAGAAGGCGAATGCCGGGCGCGCCACGGCTCTGCAGCCCGAACAGTCGTTTTGTCTGCAGGGCGTGCGCTTGCGTGGTGACGCCGAGGTCTCGGATGCCTTGCAACTGAAGGATCGTCGACAGATCCATCAGCGCGTCGGCGTCTGCCTGATCGGCTGAAGCGCGTGCGATCAGCTCCGTGGCGAGCGGCGCCAGATCGATGCCTTCGAAGGCCATCGTCATGAGACGGGCCAAGCCCTTCAAGGCGGATCTTGCGGCCGCTGGCGAGGCCGGAAGCAAAGAGCAGGTTGGGTTCATGCTGCCGTGTACGGTGTCGGTTCCTGAGTGCGGCCAGTGCCGAGAGCCAGAAGTAGCGCTCAAGCCAAAGGATATGGGCGGTCGCCCGGGCCTAAAGCGTCGGGACCGTACGGATTCGGGCCCATCTCTTTCGCTTTCGCGCCTCAGCAAGGCGCGGCGTCCCGGCCTTGTTGAGAACCCCTGCGCGACACTCGGACGCGGCTGAGATGAGCGAGCAGCCGCCGGTACCGCGGAGGCTGCTCGCTCGATCGAAGCATCAGTTCAAGGCCATCAGCTTGCCGCGTTTTTGCGTCAGGTCGATGAAGCGCTGCAGGGACCGCAGCGAATCGCCGCCGACGCGCTTGAACTCGAAGCCGAGGCGCACGCCGCGGGCCTCGGCGTTGATGGAGGTGACGTGCTGCAGGCACATGCTGACCTCGAGCTTGGTGTCGGTGTCGAGCTCGATGCGCACATCCTGGAGGAGAACGCCGGCGTTCATCGTCGGCACGTCTTCGGGCAGGAAAAGGCCACAGCCGCCGATCGAGACGTCCATGACGCGCAGCGAGAACTCCATCTCGGGCATGTCCGGGTGGCGGATGCGCGCCACCGGCGAGGTGCGCATCAGCGGCCGCACGCGAAAGGCGTTGCGCCGCTGGAAGCGATACATCTCGCGCGGCGCCGGGCAGCTGAGCACGCTGGCCTTGTTGCCGTGCACGAGCACGAGGTCGTGGACGTCGAACTGCAGCTTGACGCTGTCGAGATAGCCGACGACGACGACCTCCTCGCCTTCGAGCAGCGCCTGCATCGCCGGATCGTTCGGGTCGGCGTTGAAGCCGACCGTGCCGCGGCTGCTGTCGAGCGTCCAGATGGCGCTCGTGAAGACGCTGCCATCGCTGGCGTTCAGGTTGAGCAGCACCGAGCCGTCGAGCAATTGCTTGAGCAGGCCCTGGATTTCGCGCGGCGAGGAGACGCGGAACTCGTCGAGCCCATCGTCCTGATTCATCCCGTCTAGCGGTGCCGGTCTCGTTTCCATGGCGTGCCTCGTGGCTCAGGGTTTGTCAGTGCAGGGTCTTCGGGCGGCCTGCGAGGATCTCGTCGAGGTCGTCAAGCCAGGGTTCGGCGAGCTGGCGGATCTCGGCGTCGTTGATCAGGATGCGCTGCATGATGCGCGATTTCAGCTGCGCCTCGTCGGCCTGCAGCGGCCGCTCGGCGGCGGTGTTCTTGAGCTGGGCGATGAGCAGGGCGCAGGCGCCTTCGAGCTTGACGACATGATCCCAGTTACCGACGCGAGCGGCTTCGAGCATGTCCTGGCTCGCCTTCTCGATGGCGTCGTAGTAGTTCAGCAGCACGGAATTCATGATGGTCTGTTCCGGTGAGAGGGCCTCAGGCCGTGTCATGCCGCCGCCTGCGCTGGCAGGTCGACCTGCGGCGCGATCGCCGTCCAGCTCTCGCTGAGCGTGCGTACCAGGCTGGCGCACTCGGCAAGCGCCGCGTCGTCGGAATGAAGGTTGCCCATGGTCAGGCGATAGACCATGTACTGGTAGATATCGCGCAGGTTGGTCGCGATCGCGCCGCCCGCTTCCAGGTCGAGCGGGGCCATCAGGCCTTCTTCGAGAATGCGCACCGCGTGACTGATCGCACGGCCCTTTTCGGCGACGTTGCGCCTCTGCAGGGCGCCGCGCGCCGCCGCGATCTCGCCGGTCACCGCCTCGTACAGCATGTCGACGAGTTTGTGCGGGCTCGCCCCTTCCACAGCCGTGGTGGCGTTGACGTTGCGGTACAGGCCGAGCACCCTGGGGCGCTTTGCGGGTTGAAGCGTGCTGTTGAACATTTGCGATCACCTCGGGTCTCTGCCATGTTTATCGACGCGGGATGTCGAATCTTTACAGCGCCAATGGCGCGTTTTGGCAGGGTAATCGTGTGGATCGGAAACAGGTCGCGGGCGGCCGCGCCGAAGCCGGCCTGGCGCCCCGGCTGAATCGCTCAGTTGGAGCTGGAGCCGGAGCCGAAGCTCGACTTGGCGTAGAACTGCTGCTGCACGTAGGCGGCCAGCGAGTTCGCCTGCGACATCGTGGCGTCGAGGGCGGTGTACTGCGCCTGCAGGCGCGCCTGGGTCGCCGCCAGCTGCGTGTTCATCGTGTCCTGGTCCTTCTGGTTCGATGTGATGCTCGACTGGATCGCGGCCGTCTTGCCCGGCAAGGTGCCGCCGGTGTTGAGCAGCGAATCGGCCCAGTTCGAGAACACCGCGCCGAAGCCGTTGTTCGACGCGTTCGTCGTGTCGACGTTGGAAAGCGCCTTGGTCAGCTCCGGAAGGTTGGTCAGGGCGCTGTTGAAGGTCGTGCTGTTGAGCTGGAGCGACCCGTCGGTCTGCAGCTGGATACCCAGGGAACTCAAGGTGGCAAACGTCGAGGAGGCGCCCGTCACCTGCGAAATCAGGTTGTGCATCTGGTTCTGGATGCTGGTTGCCGTGCTGTCGCCCTGCAGGGGCGCGGCCGTATTCGTCGTCGGGTCGTACTTCGTCTCGGTGGCGAGGAAGGTGTTCAGGGCGTTGAAGGCCGAGACGAAAGCCGTCACGTCGCTCTGGATCGCCGTGGTGTTGGGCGTCACGTTGATCGTCACCGGCTGCGTCGTCGTCTGGCCCAGGTTGAAGGTCACGCCACCGATGACGCTGGACAGCGTGTTGCTGCTCGACGTGACGGAGATGCCGTTGATCGTCGCCTGCGCGTTCGCGGCAGCCTGGGCCAGCGTCATCTGCCCGGCGCCGTTCTGTGGGTCGTAGGCCAGGCGCGACAGACCGGAGGCGTCGGTGTTGTTGCCATCGTCGTCGGCAACGCTGATGCGAAAACCGTTCGCNNGGCGTGAAGGTCGAGTGGTCGGCGCTCCAGCTGCCGAGCTGGATCGTCAGGCTGCCGGTGCCGACGACGCTGGTTCCATCGGTGTACTGGCCGGTCGGGCTGACGATCGACTGCCCGGCCGAGAGCGACGAGACCGAGATCGAATAGAGGCCGGGCACGGCGCCGCTGGTCGTTGCCGCGCTCACGCTCGACGGGTTGGTCGAGCTCGTGTTGGTCAGATTGAAGGAGTTGGGGTCGAACAGCGTCTTGGCAGAGTCCTGCAAGGAGGAGACAAGCGACTGCACCTGTCCGAAGGCGGACAGGTCCGTCTGCAGCGTCGTCGCCTGCGCCTGCAGGGCGGTCAGCGGCTGGCTTTCGACCGCCATCAGCGAGCTGATGATGGAATTGACGTTGAGGCCGCTGCCGATGCCCGCCGAGGTGATCGTTCCGGTCGTCGGGGCGATGGTGGTCATGTCGGGGCTTGCCGAGTTTGGATGCGGCGCTGCGTCGCCATGGTTGGGTTATCGGCGCTTGGCGCGAACGCTTTAGCTCACGGGCAGGAAGGCGCCGTGGGATGCGCTTTCGCGCCTTCGCTCAGCCCTTGAGCAGCTGCAGCACCTGCTGCGGCAACTGGTTGGCCTGCGCCACCATCGCCGTGCCGGCCTGTTGCAGCACTTGGGCCCGTGACAGGTTCGCCGTTTCCGCGGCGAAGTCGGCGTCCTGGATGCGGCTGCGCGAGGCCGTCATGTTTTCGCTGCCGGTCTGCAGATTCTGGATCGTCGCTGAAAAGCGGTTCTGCACCGCGCCGAGGTCGGCACGCGTCGAGTTGACCGTCTGCAGCGCCGCATCGATGGCCGTCAGCGCTGCATTGGCGCCGGCGACCGTCGAGATGTCCATGGCGCTGACTGCGGTACCGGTGCTGGCGATCGCCGTCGTGCTGTTGAGGCCGCCGGCCTGCGCGAAGACGACGCTGCCGCTCGTGCCGGTCGGCGCCGAATAGCTGAGGTTGAGCGTGCCGCCGGTGATCGCCGCCGCCGAGAGGCCGAAGTCGGCCGCCGCCGAGCCGGCGAAGGTGCCCGCGGCATAAGCGAGCGAGACGTTGCGTCCGTCGGCGGCGACGAGGCTGATGCCGGAGCCGGTGTCGCTGGCGACGACGCCGGTCGCTGCCGATTGCGCGTTGATCGCGGCGACGGCGTTGGCGCGGTTGCTGGAGAGGGCACCGGCGCCGGTCGCGCCGGCAATCGAGATCGCGATGCCGTTGATCGTGTACGTCGCCGTGCCGTTGGCGGTGGCCGCGGCGGTCGACGTGCCGGCGGGAACCGTCGTCGCATTCGCCGTCGCGACCATGCCGGCGATGTTGGCGCTGGTGATCGCCGCGGCCTGCGCCTTGGCGTCGACGGCGACCGAGCCGAGCGAGATCGCCGCGCCGCCGCCGAGGGTGACGGAGAGGGGCTGGGGCGCGTTGCTCGCCGTGCCGATCGACTGGCTGGTCAGGTTGAACCCCTGGTAGACACCGAGCGCACTGGCCCGGGCACTGGCGATCGAGGAAATGGCGATCGTCTGCCCCGAGTTGGCGCCGACCTGGAACTGCTGCGCCGTGAAGCTGCCGTCGAGCAGGTTGATGCCGTTGAATTGCGTCTGCGTCGCGACGCGATCGATTTCGGTTTCGAGCTGGGACACTTCCTGTTGCAGCGCCGCCCGGTCCGACGAGCTGTTGGTCGCGTTCGCCGACTGCACCGCCAGCTCGCGCATGCGCTGCAGGTTGTCGGTCACCGAAGAGAGGGCGCCGTCGGCAACCTGTGCCAGCGAGATGCCATCGTTGGCGTT
>PLZH01000292.1 GCA_003152055.1 Burkholderiales bacterium | reverse complement strand
CGGCGTGTCCTACCGCTGGGCCGACAGCACGTCGCTGGGCGTCGACGCGCTCTACGGCAGCGGCCTGCGCGACGGCTTCGCCAATACCGGTCACCTGCCGAGCTACACGCAGATCAACCTGGCCGTTTCGCGCAGCCTCGACTTCGGCACGGGATTCGGCAAGCTCGACGCGCGCGTCTCGATGCTCAACGTCTTCGACCGCATCTACGAACTGCGCGACGGCACGGGTATCGGCGTCGGCGCGCCGCAGTACGGCCCGAGAAGGACGCTCTACGTCGGCATCAGCAAGACCTTTTGAAGCCCGACATCGCGGCCCGGAAGTCAGGCCGCGACCTTGGCCCCAAACGTCTTCCTGAACTTCTCGACCTTGGGCGCGACGACCATGGCGCAATAGCCCTGGTTCGGGTGGTTCGCGAGGTAGTGCTGGTGATAGGCCTCGGCCCTGGAGTAGTTGGTTTCGGGCAGCACCTCGGTCACGGCGCGGCCGCGATGCAGCTCGTCGACTTCGGCGAGCACCTCGCGCGCCACCTTCTCCTGCTCGGGGCTGTGGAAGTAGATGCCCGAGCGGTACTGCGTCCCCGTGTCGTTGCCCTGGCGGTTGAGCTGGGTCGGATCGTGAACGACGAAGAAGATCTCGAGGATCTCGCGCAGCGTGATCTGCTCCGGATCGAAGCTGACGCGAACTACTTCGGCATGGCCCGTGTCGCCGCCGCACACCTGCTCATAGCTCGGACGATCGACGTGCCCGTTCGAATAGCCCGACTCGACCGCCTTGACACCGCGCACGCGCTCGTAGACCGCCTCGGTGCACCAGAAGCAGCCGCCACCCAGGGTGACGGTCTCGACGCGTTCGCTCATGTCGTCCTCCTGTCCATGCTCGAGCCGGCATTTTCCGCCGCAGGCGGCATTTGCGCGTGGCCGGCCGAACGTGACCCTTTGCAACGTCATGCCGCGGCGCCCCGGCTTGGGCACAATTGCGAGCCGCCGCAGTGCTCTGAACCGACAAGAAAAGAGAGCCGTGAACAGTTTTTTCGTCATGCTCGGTATCGAGTCGTGGAAGCCGGTGATTACCGCGCTTCTCTTGCCTCCCGTTCCCTTGCTGCTGCTGACGCTCGTCGGCGCGCGCCTCCTTTTGCCGCGGCGCGGCCTGGGCTGGCTGCTCATCGTCGTCAGCGTCGTCCTGCTCTGGCTTTCGACCTGCAGCGGTGCGGCGCGCGGCCTGACGCAGCTGATGCTGCGGCCGCCGGCAGCACTCAGCCTCGATCGCGTTCGCGAGTTGCGCGCGGAGGTGGCGGCGAAGAAGCCGATCGCCATCGTCATCCTCGGCGGTGGCGCCGAGCCGTTCGCTCCCGAATACGGCGTCAGCAGCCTGCAGGAGCAGTCGCTGGAGCGATTGCGCTATGGCCTCTGGCTCGGCCGCGAAACGGGTGCGCAGATCGCCTACAGCGGCGGCATCGGCTGGGCTCAGGAAGACGCGGCGCCCGAGGCGCGCATCGCCGCCAAGATCGCCGCCGAAGATTTCAGGCAACCGATCAAGTGGCTCGAGGAGGACTCGCGCGACACCCGGGAGAACGCGGCGCACACGCTTGCCCTGCTCAAGCCCGCGGGCATCGACCACATCCTGCTTGTCACCCACGGCTATCACATGCCGCGCGCGCTTCGCGACTTCAACGCGGCGGCCGGGCCGGGCGTGCAGATCGAGCCGGCGCCGATGGGCCTGGCCAAGAAGCTCGAGACGCCGATGCTCGAGTGGATGCCGAGCGGGCGCGGCTTCGTGCGGATGAGGCAGGTCCTGCGCGAGATGGTCGGCACGGCCGCCGGCGCATAGACAGAAAGCCCCCGCGCTCCCTTCGGACGCTGCCTTCCGAGGGGGCGGCGGCGCCCTTGGGGCGGCCCGGCGAGCGTCGGGCCAACTACATCGAATCACGGAACCGGATGTAGTCACTCGCCGCATGCCCGGGCTCTTCGAGCGCCGGCAAATGGCCGACGCCGGGCATGATGACGACGTGCGAGTGCGGCAGCAACTTCTTCAGCAGCTGCGCCGTCGCCGGGTTGATCACCCGGTCGTTGGCGCCGAAGACGACCAGCGTCGAAGTGCGAAGCCCATCGATGCGGCTTTCGATCGAATCGGCTCGCGCCTGGCGCTGGATACGCTCCTCGAGCGCGCGGTTCGCAATGCGGCGGCGCGCCATCAAGTCCTGCAGGAAGCGCGGGATCGGCGGCGGGCGGCTCATGGTCAGAGCGAGCTGCGTCGCGAAATCGTCTTCGCTGCTCACGAGCAAGGGGGTTCTTCCGCTTTCGCGCATCGTGCGCGTCGCTTCGCTCTCGGGCGCGCTCCAGATGCCGCCCGGATCGAGCAGCCAGAGGCTGCGCACCTCGTGCGGATGCGCGGCTGCCAGGGTGAGCGCGATCTGCCCGCCCATCGAGCTGCCTCCGAGATGAAACGACGTGAGACCGAGCGCCTTGCAGAAAGCGCGCACGCGCTCGGCCTGGGCGGCAGGCGAATAGTCGGCATCGGCGGGATGTGACGAATCGCCGAAGCCGACGAGATCGGGCACGATGANNAGCAGGACGAGGTCTTCGCCGCGGCCGCCTTCGAGATACGAGATCCTCAGGCCATCGGGCAGCCTGATCTCGCGCTCGACGAGCCCGGCGCGCCAGTGCTCGACGTCGAGCGCGATGGACAGCGCGAGTTGCGGGAAGACGTAGCGGATGCCGGCTGCGACGAGGACGATGGCGAGCAGAAGAGCGAGGCCGGCGCGAAGGAACAAGCGCATGCCGCCATTGTCGCCGCGCCCTGCCGCAGCGGCCGTGCAGCAGATCACGCTCGCTACACTCGCGCGTTTCCACCAGGGCCTGTTAACGCTACGGGGAGGGTTCGCGTGACTCAGCAAACGGGCGCCCGCAAGGCGCAAAGCACAGCCGTAGCGGCGGCTACGGCGAGCATTTGCAACGCGGCGGGCGCCCGTTTGCTGCGATCACCCGCAGGGCCGGGGTGGCGCAGGCCGCAGGGCGGCGTTGCGCGCTCGTTGTGTGCCACAGCGCCACCCCGGCGCGAACCCTCCCGTAGCGCTAACAGGCCCTAACCCGCCGGATGGGTTGGCACGGCACTCTGGCGCTCCGATATCGCCGGCTCGAAGAACGTACGCTCGTCCACGATCGCCACGACGGGCCGCTGCGCGTTCTCAGGAGCCTGCACCCGGAAGGCGCCGACGTCTGCCACAGCGTCCTCGTGCATCCGCCGGGCGGCATCGTAGGTGGCGACCTACTCGACATCGAGATCGACGTCGAGCCCGGCGCGCACGCGCTCGTCACGACACCCGGTGCGACGCGCTTTTATCGCAGCGCCGGCGCAGCGGCGACGCAAGCGGTGGCGGTTCGCGCCGCGACGGGTTCGCGATTCGAATGGTTGCCGCTCGAGACCATCGCCTTCAGCGGCTGCATCGCCGAGAACCGGTCGCGCTTCGAACTCGCGCCCGGCGCCGAAATGATCGGCTGGGACGTGACGGCGCTCGGCCTGCCGGCCTCGAGCCAGCCCTTCATGCAAGGCCGCTTCACGCAGGCGATCGAGCTGCCCGGCTGCTGGCTCGAGCGCGGCACGATTCACGGCGACGATGCGCGCCTGCTCGAATCTCCTCTCGGCTGGGCTGGCCGCGCCGTGCTCGCGACACTCTGGTTCGCCGCTGGCAGCGCCCTGGCCGAATCGCGCCGTGATGCCATGCTCGAGGCAGCGCGCGACGCGATGCGCGAGCATCCTCTGCGCTCGACGGCCGGCGCAAGCGCGGTGCAGGCGCAGGTCGTCGTCGTTCGCGCTCTGGCGCCGCGCGTCGAGCCGGCGATGGATCTGCTGACGCGGATCTGGAGCGCCTGGCGCCTCGTCGCCTGGCAACGCGCGCCTTGTGCGCCGCGCGTCTGGCGCACGTGACGGCGTGCGGCGCGCGACCGACAACGTATCATCGTCGAGAACGCCGCCATGGCACTCGTCTTGCAGTCGCGCCAAGGGCGAGACGAAGCACAACCGACCAGCGATGGACCTGACGCCGCGCGAAAAAGACAAGCTGCTGCTCTTCACCGCCGCGTTATTGGCCGAGCGGCGACGTGCCCGCGGCTTGAAGCTCAACCATCCCGAAGCCGTTGCCCTCATCAGCGCCGCCATCGTGGAAGGCGCACGCGACGGCAAGAGCGTGAGCACGCTGATGAGCGAAGGCAAGAGCGTGCTCGCGCGCAGCGACGTCATGGAAGGCGTCGCCGAGATGATTCCCGACATCCAGGTCGAGGCGACCTTTCCCGACGGCACCAAGCTGGTCACCGTGCACCAGCCCATCTCATGAGGCGCGCCGGCCTCCCGTTTGCATGACGCCGGGCGAGCTCTTCGTCGAGGACGGCGAGGTGGCGCTCAACGCCGGCCGCGCGAGCGTCGACATCGTCGTCGAGAACACCGGCGACCGGCCGATCCAGGTGGGCTCGCACTATCACTTCGCCGAAACGAATGCAGCGCTGCGCTTCGACCGCGGCGCGGCGCGCGGCATGCGCCTCGACGTCGCCTCGGGAACGGCCGTTCGCTTCGAGCCCGGGCAGCAGCGCAGCGTCGTCCTCGTCGCCTACGCTGGCGATCGCATCGTGCACGGCTTTCGCGGCCTTGTCGGCGGCGGCCTTTGACGCGATCGCTGAAAGCGAGCCGATGGTCACGATCACGCGCCGTGCCTATGCCGAAATGTTCGGCCCGACCGTCGGCGACCGCGTGCGCCTGGCCGATACCGGCCTCGTGGTCGAAGTCGAGGACGACTACACCTTGCGCGCCGGCGGCTACGGCGAGGAAGTGAAGTTCGGCGGCGGCAAGACGATCCGTGACGGCATGGGCCAGAGCCAGCGCATCTCGGCGCACGTCGCCGACACGGTGATCACGAATGCGCTCGTCATCGATCACTGGGGCATCGTCAAGGCCGACGTCGCGATCAAGGCCGGCCGCATCGCCGCGCTCGGCAAGGCCGGCAACCCCGACGTGCAGCCGGGCATCGACATCGTCATCGGCCCGGGCACCGAGATCATCGCCGGCGAAGGCATGATCGTCACCGCCGGCGGCGTCGATTCGCACATCCACTTCATCTGCCCGCAGCAGATCGAGGAAGCGCTGGCGAGCGGCGTGACGACGATGCTCGGCGGCGGCACGGG
>PLZH01000094.1 GCA_003152055.1 Burkholderiales bacterium | reverse complement strand
GGTTGTGCGTCGCCATGCATCTGCTATATGCGACGGGACTTCGCCTCTCGGAAGTGGTGGCAGCCAAGATCGAGGACCTGCAGTGGGTGCAGTACCCGTCGGATGTGCAGGACGACGAGCCCCTCGAAGGCTGGGTGCTGACGGTGCTCGGCAAGGGTCAGAAGGAGAGGGAGGTGCCCGTGCCTCAGGGGGTGGTCGATGAGATGCGGCTCTACCTCTTCGAGCGCGGCATCGGCACGCCCTCGACCTTCGGTAGCGGCGAGGCTTTTTTACTCGGCAAGGTGGGGCAGGGGGTCGGGCCGAACGGTAGCCGGGCGATCGACGTCTTGCAGGGGATCGCGGCGACGACGCTCTACGACCAGATCAAGGCGTTCTTCGGCCGCTGCGCGAGCGAGCTGCTGAAGGACGGGGATCAGAAAGGGGCTGCGCGCCTGGCTAAGGCGAGTACGCATTGGCTGCGCCACACCCACGCCAGTCATGCCATCGCTGGCGGCATGCCGATCGAGGTCGCCCAGCAAAACCTCGGCCACGCATCGCTGGCGACGACCACGGTCTACGTCAAGACCGAGCAGAAAAGACGCATGAAGGCGGTGAAGAAGTTCTGGGAGGCAAGGGCAGGGCGGTGAGCGCCGATCATCCAGCCGACAGGCGATCAAGGCTTCTTTTGGTGAAATACTCGATGACGCGAGCAGAGACTCTCGCTCGAACTGCCAAGGAGAGAATCAATGCCGAACGTGTATGTCGAGCCGCGTCCGAAGGGACGGCCTGAGGGAACAGCAATCACCGACTACGTTCTTGAATTCGCCGGCGACCGCCCTGTCGACGGCAAGGTCTACCAGACGCAAGCCGCAGCGATCGACGCGGCGAAGGCGCTGGGCCATGAGCCTTTGGTGTCGCGCGTCAGGCATACGGACAAGGGCAAGCCAGATCAGTGGCGCAAGGCCTGAGTCGGGCGCCCGCGCTTCGGTCCCACGCGGCGTTTGACGCTGCAGTCGCTTCTGAACGCACCGTCGATCTGCTTCGCCCGGCGAAGATCGTCCGAGCGGAGCCCGAGCGTCCCCAGCGGGCTGGTTACAGGTGCTTGCTCCATTGTCTGCATTTGCTTTGATGTCCGAATTTGCTTAGAATTTAAGCATGAGCACCGATCTCAGTACCCCTGTCCTGCTGCGCCGGATCGCGCAGCTCGAAGCCACCGTTGGGCGCCTCAGCGAAGACCTCGGCAGCCTTCGCTCGGCGGTGACCAAGCAAGGGCTCGCGGGGCCACGGCCGCGCAGTGTCCGCAGGCGCACCGCAGCCACTGGCGAGCGCTCCACTGACACCCGGCAAGCTCAGGCCGCTGGTGGCCTGGCTGGAGCCACCGCGCGCGGCGAGGCAGCGCGAGTCCAGTGGGTCAAGGATGGCCTTGTCGTGCCCGGCGAGCAGCTCGCACAAGCCTGGGGGCTGACGCGCCAGGCGTTGGCGCCCGCCGCAGACCGAGGCGAAGTGTTCGCGGTGAAGGTCGGCAACCGGCTGTACTACCCCGAGGCGTTCCTGGGCATGGACCGCGAGACCGTGGCCAGCGTCTGCCGCGCACTTGGCCGCCTTGGCTCCAGCGAGAAACTGATGTTCTGGCTGCGCGACCACGGAGCCCTGGCGGGCAAGAGCGTTTCGGTCGCTTTGGATGCCGGGGTTCCTCTGGCCAGGGTGGAACTCCTGGCTGCTGCCTGGGCGCGTGAGCGAGGAGCCGCGCATGGCGCTAGAAGTGCGGCTGCGGCTTCCTGAGCCCGGATCCTTCGAGGACCTGCTTCGCCCGGTCAGGATCGAGGTGGCGTCGCTCGTGCGGTTGAGCCGACACCCGGTCACGGAGCCGTATTGGTCGACTGGTGTCTACCGCTTCGATGATCCGCAGCCGGGCCATGCAGGCGCATTCGGCACCTGCTACACCGCCAGCACCATCGAGGTGGCCTTCGCGGAAAGCGTCATCCATGAGTCCGGACGGTTCGTAGGCGGCAGCTACGAGGTGCCGACCGCCGAGTTGACCGAGCGCTCGGTCGTGCGCTTCACCTGTGAGCGACGCAAGTCCCTGGTGCTGGTCGACCTGACCGGGGCGGCGCTCAAGTTCCTGGGCCTGAACAACGACATCAGCGCATCCGCCGACTACACGACGAGCCAGGCCTGGGCCCGGGCAATTCACGGCGCGAGCACGCGCTGGGACGGGATCCGCTACGTGTCTCGGCAGATGAACAAGGGGGTTGCCTACGCTATCTTCCAGCGCAGCGGGCTCTTGAAACTGCGGGCGGACAAGCTCAAGGCGCGGCAAGTGGACGCGCTCTGCGATCGATTCAACGTCACCGCGGTGTGACTCTGCGCCAGGGCAATCCTGGGGTCGGCAACCCGGTGCGGACCGGCCGTTCGTTGGCGAAAACCGGTCGGCTCCATTCGGGCAATAGCTGCCGTTTGTGAAAGTCAACTACGGGAAGAGTCCTCGGCTCCGAGGCGGTCAGCTCACAGACCCGCAAAAGCTGAGGGGATGGGTCGTGCTCGACGCGATCGAGGGCCAGGCAGCGACCTGACCATTGCCACGCAGCAGGCGAGCGCCTCCCGGGCGGAGAAGATCACAAGAGGTACGGCATCGATGGCGACGGATGTCCAGCGGGCAACGAGACGTCGTCGCCGCCGTGTGGCGCATAACGTTGACTAACGACTCTGCGACAAGAGCGCGCGGGCGCGCACGCTTGTCGCGAAGTCAGTCCGTGAGGACGCGGACGTCGAGGCGGACGAGTCCGCGCACGCTGCGCGGGCCGGCCTTCGAGTGGCGACCGCTATCCGCCCCTCGCGGTCGGCGAGCGGCGCGCCTTCGCGCTCGAAGACGACCGCCCCCGAACCATGATGATTCGGCGACGAACTTCAAGCGCCTCTGCACGCGAGCCGGCGCTCTTCGTAACGCTGCGGACGCCGAACCTGGCGAGCTTCGTCGCCGCGATCGATCCGGCGCGCGACGCCGGCGAGGCGTAAACCCAGTCCACGCCGTTCTGCATCCGGCGCGGATAGCCGGAGGCGAAGGCGACTTGACGCGTATCAACGTGCCCAAGCAAACTCGAAAGCATGGTATGCGAATGCTCAGGCTTCGAATGTCGGGTTACGGTTGCCGTCGAGAGTTCGGCCCCGCTGTCTACAGCCTTCTCTCGACGGCATGGGGCAAGTAACGAGTCTGCTGGAGGCTGGATATGCTGAGAGACCTGCTTGTACACGTCGATTCAAGCGAGGCAGGACGACGCAGAGTCCGATTCGCAGTGGGATTGGCTGCTCGCACGGGCGCCCGGCTCAGCGGCATCCATGTCGCTCCGTCAGCGGAAGTCCCGCCTCTATACAAGCCCAGTCAAGTGGACGAAATCGCGGGCCAACTGACATCCAGGCTGGCTCGGGAAACCAGCGCGGCGGCGGCGATCTTCAGTACCGAAGCATCGCAATGCGCCGACGCAAGCTGGTTCGAGGCGCAAGGCGATGTGGTCGCCGGCATCTGCCACAAGGCGAAGTTCACGGACATGGTCATCGTCGGCCAAGACGAACGGCAAGGCGCTGTGGAGCGGCATCCCTTCCCGATCGCCCATGCCGTCGCCGTCCGGTGCGGCAGGCCGGTGCTGGTTGTCCCGGCAGAAGTCCAGGGAACATCGCTCGCTCGCGTCGCGCTCGCATGGGACGGGAGTCGCGAATCCGTTCGCGCCCTGCACGACGCGCTGCCGCTGCTTCGTCTTTCACAGTCGCTCGACATCGTCACCGTGTTCGCTCGGGATGCAGATCGAGACGCGAACGAGATCCAGAGCCTGCAGCAGCACCTGACCAGGCATGGGATCGAGAGCATTGCATGCGCGCTCCGTCCGCTTGGCACCGACGAGCATGAGGTGCTGCGACGGCACCTCGAGCAGGGTCTCCATGACCTGGTGGTGATGGGTGCCTACTCGCACCCCATGTGGATGGAGTTCGTGTTCGGCGGCGCCTCCGAATCCATTCTGATGTCTTCGAAGGTTCCGGTATTGGTGTCTCACTAGACGGGCGGGTCAATGAATGCTGATAAGTCCGGCGAAAGCACTTTGCGACGTTATTGGGAGCGTTTGAAGCAGCACCCCTTGTCCCGGATCGGGCCCGGTTTGATAACGGGCGTTGCCGACGACGACCCCAGTGGTATCGCCACCTATTCGCAGGCAGGAGCCCAGTTCGGCTTGAACATGCTATGGACGATGCCGTTGACATTTCCGTTGATGGCCGCCGTTCAATCGATGTGCGCGAATCTCGGTCGAGTCACCGGAAGAGGACTGGCTGCAAACATCAAGTTGGCGTTTCCTCCAATCGTTCTTCGGGGTGTTGTCCTGCTGCTGCTGGTTGCCAACACACTCAACATCGCCGCCGACGTCGCTGCAATGGGAGAGGTGGCAGAACTCGTTTCTGGTATCAATCGCCATTTGATGACGGCGATCTTCGTATTCGGGACACTGGCGCTACAGCTGTTCATTCCCTATCACCGGTACGTCTTCTTCCTGAAGTGGTTGACGCTCTCGTTGCTGGCTTACGCCGCCGTGTTGTTCACCGTTCATGTTCCGTGGAGGCAGGTCGCGCTGCGCACCGTGTGGCCCACATTCACGTTAAACGCCAATGCTGCGGCCGTCATCGTTGGCGTCTTTGGCACCACCATCAGCCCATACCTGTTTTTCTGGCAAGCCTCCGAGGAAGTCGAGGACATGCAGGCGAACCATGGCAGCGCGCTACTCAAAGGCAAGACACGCACTGCGGGCACGGAATTGCGGCGCATCAGGTGGGATACGTGGAGCGGCATGTTGTACTCGAACGTCACCGCCTACTTCATCATTCTCGCGACCGCCGTCACGCTGCACGTGGCTGGAATCACCGACATCAACACTGCAGCGCAGGCTGCCAGAGCGCTGCGACCGCTGGCCGGCGACTCCGCATACCTACTGTTTGCTGTGGGGATTCTGGGCGTGGGTCTGATCGGCGTTCCCGTGCTGGCGGGTTCAGGCGCGTATGCACTTGCTGAGGCGATGAAATGGAAGGAGGGCCTTGAACGCAAAGTCAGCGAAGCGCGCGAGTTCTACGCAATCATTGCCGTCAGCGTATTGGCTGGGCTGGGCATTCAGTACTCACCGATCAGCCCGATGAAGGCACTGTTCTGGAGTGCGGTAATCAATGGCGTGGTCGCCGTGCCGCTGCTGGTTGTCATCACTCTTCTAGTATCCAAGAAGACAGTCATGGGCGCCCTCACTGCGAGTGCACCGCTGAGCATCCTTGGTTGGATCACCGCGATTGTCATGGGGGCGGCGTCTGTCGCGATGTTCATCCCAGGCTAGACATCCTGGTCGCCGGGAGGTCCGCTCCGCCGCGATGACAAGGCCGCCATCCAGCAGTCTGCGCTTTCTGCATCGAGTCTGCTTTCGGGCGCAGAGTCCTGCCTTCGTACATCTTCAAAGATGGGTTGAAGCTGAAGTCCACCTGCCGAGGGTTTGAATGTCAAGTTTGGGGCGCCCAATCAGACCCGGTGGATGTCAGCTCGGGGTCGGTATTGACCTTTCGATGGGCGGCGCAGGCCGATGGCTCTACGTCTCATAGCCGACCTTCGTGCGTCGAAGGCAGCTTCGGCTCAGCTATCGGACGTTCAGAAACGTCCCTCGCTTCGCGGTTGTCGGCCAAGAGTTGCTCTTCGAGGTCTTGAGGCTAACCACTGCTTCAGACTGGCTGCTGACGTTCGAATTTGACCTGCTGAATGTCGGCGGCTGCGTAAAGCAGCGAACTGGGCCTGTCGACCCTTAGTTGTCGTTCCCAACAGCCGATTCGGCGGCCGCTTTGCAGGCGCCCGTTCGATGAACACTTGGTGCGAGGCCGATCCACGGCAGCAGACGAGCGCACAACTACGGTGGAACCGGAAGGCTGGCATCTGTCGGATGCCACGTCCATCTGCCGAGTGGCCACTGACGACGGCCGATTCATATCAGCCCAATGGGAAGAGGGAGCATCGCCACGAAGCAAGAGATCGTCCTGTTGTTCACGATCGCAAGCTGCGCTACCAAACAAAAGGCACCAGGCGGTAGCGAACGTTCTTGCAGTAGCTCGTATATCCGGGCAAGTGCTCTCGCAAGAACCTTTCTTCGTCGAGGAGCCGCCCAATGAGAGTGGGCACGAACGCGATGAGCACGAACAGCCCCCACCACGAGTCCAGCGCCAGTGGCATACCGACCAGTAGCGGAAACGCTGCGGCATACATTGGGTGCCGCACAAGCGCGTACGGTCCCGTTGAGATGACCTGTTGGCCTTCGGCCACTTGAATCGTGGATGCGCCGTAGGTATTGGCCTTGAGGACGACGAAGATGAGAAGGAAGCTCAGACCGATCAATGCATCGGCTGTCAAGGAGACATACGACGGCACCGGAGACCACCCCACGCGATGGTCGATTGCGGGAAGAACAAGCAAGGCGATGAAACCCATCATCGCAAAGAGCATCAGGATCTTCTGTTTCGGCTCCTTCTCCGCCGTCGGCCCAGCGCGCATGCGTCGCTCGAGGAGCAAGGGGTCTCTCATCGCAAGGTACACCGTGACGGCGGCCGACGATCCCACAAAGACGGCCATGAAGAGCCAGGCCTGCCAGTAGTCGAAAGTCCCCGCCGGAACAAAAAGAAGTCCCGCCATGACTGCGGTGCCGCCGACACTTGCTCGGAACGCTCGAATATTCAGACTTCTATTCATCCCACATCCCCGGCGATTTCCACTCCCAGGCATCGGTCAAGCCTCGCGCAGCCGTGCGCTCGCCAAGGTTCCCTCGCGCACGTCACCGAGTAGCGACTCCAGAACATCTTCCAGCGTCACGATGCCCAGCGTGCGCAACATTCGTGTGGTCGCGGACGATGCCGATGTGGGCGCGAGCTCGGCGCAATGCCTGCAGGATGTTTTCTTGCGAGAAGTCGACCGGAACGAACACGGACGGGCGGCACACTTGCTCGAATGCGGCGTTGGAGCGCTCGTGCTCGAGCAGCGGCCAGGCGTCCTTTATGCTGACGGTTCCGACCACGGTATCCGGCCCGTCCTGGCACAGTGGCAGACGGGCGTGTAGGTGCTGCTCGGCGGCGCTAAGGTTGTGTTCCACCGGGCGCGCGAGCGACAGGTAGTCCACCTGTGCGGCGGGGATCATCACGGCCTCGGCTTGCCGGTCGGCAAACTCAAAGGCGCGCGCGATGATGTCGGCCTCGCCGTCGCTCGCCACGCCGCCTTTGTGCGAATCCGCGAGGATCAACTTCAGCTCGTCCTCGGAAATTGGCACATGGGCGGCCACACCGTGCCCCAAGACATGCAGGATCCAGGACGACAGGCGCTCCAGGACACGCAGCACGGGCTTGAACATGAAGTGCGCCGCGCGCAGTAACGGCGCGAGAGACAGCAGATACCGCTCGGCGTTGCTGACTGCCAGCATCTTGGGAACCTGTTCGCCGAGCACGACGTGCATCGTCGTCACCAGCACGAAGGCCAGACCGATCGCGAAGGCGTGCGTAACGCCGGTTGACGGCCCAAGGTCCGGCGGCAGGAGTCGCAGCGACTGCACTACCGCGTCTTGGGCCAGCCAGCCGACTCCCAGGCTGGCGATCGTGATGCCGATCTGCGTCAACGCCAGGTAGTCACTGATGCCATCGATCACGACGATCGCGCTCTTGGCTGCTTCCACGCCCTGACCGGAGAGTTCTTCCAGTCGCGTGCGGCGAACCCTCACCATGGCGAACTCTGCCGCCACCCAGAGCGCATTGACGAGGATGAGCGCGAACGCGGCTGCGACGAGCAGAATGGGTTTCAGTTCGGCATCCAACATAGCGGCTTTCTCGTGGTGAGGTCTACGATTCGCGGATCCAATCTCGGACAGCGAAGGAAGTGCCCGATAGCGGTCGTCGCTGCTGGGCGGTCTCGAAGGTCGGCTTCCGCTCTGCCGAGCGCGGCGAATGTTCGCTCACTCGGCAACCTGAAGGCATCATCGAGGTCTGCCGCCAGGGTGGTGTCGTCCTGACTCACTGTCAGCGAGCACGGAAGGAGCCAACTCGATGGCCAGCGACACCATGCGGATCGCGACATGGTTGCAACCTCAGGAGATCCTCCTCGGCGTCGACGTGCGCGATCGGACGCACGCACTTGAAGTCGTGGGTGCAGAGATCGGTCGCGAGCACGGACTCGAACCGGGGGCGATCTTTCGTGCACTCTGGCGGCGCGAACAAGCCGCGTCGACCGGGCTTGGCGAAGGATTCGCAATCCCGCACGCACGCATCGTCGGCATCGCCCGGCCGCTGACGCTGTTCATGCGCACGAAGGTCGCCATTGCGTTCGATGCGCCTGACCGCAAGCCGGTCTCCCAGCTGCTGGCCATCATGGTGCCGGTGGACGGCGCAAAGGACGACCATCTCCAGTTGCTGGCCCTGGTCGCGCAGCTGTTTTCCGATCGGGCTTTCCGAAAGCAGCTCGATAGCGCGCCGGATGCGGTAGTGGCCGCAGATGCGTTCCGGGCCGGGATTGCGCGCTTGACAGCCGCCTCGACGTAACCAAGCGGACGTTGGTGACCAGCCGTTGTTGGCCGGACCAGCTGTCTGCGTAGGCAGGTGTATGGCAGCTCCCGTTGCTGACGCTCGGCGAAGCGAATTCACCGCCCGAAGGCTGTCGCCCAGATCGGCGTGCGCCCTTTCTGCTGCCGCCCCAGACACCACTTGCTCCGCAGCACTGCGCTCCGCGGCCAATCCAACTACTTCAGGCCGCACTCGTGTTCAAACGAGCGGCGCCGTTCGATCGGCATGCGTGCGTTCGCCTCGCCGTATGCCGGCGCACGGCCGACCCACCGTCGATTATCAACCGCCATCGTGACGGCGCATCGCACGGGACAACGCGATCAGGCGCCGTGAGGTGCGCACCATCAGCCACACGAGGACGACGACGCCGGCGGCGCAGAGCGGGCCCTGCAAGTCGCTGCCCTTGCTCAGGATCACGCCCCAGACGATGGCGCAGGCCAACCAGCTGTCCTGGCGTTGCCCGTTTGCCATCGCACGGTCGCGAGCCGAGACACGCGGCTTCGGAACGCGCCGAAGACGCAGCACCAGCCCGATCGACAGCGCCACCTGGGCCGTCGCGACGAGCCAGAACAGATCCGAGCTCACCGCGGCGCCGGCTCCTCGGCGAGCGTCGACCAGCTGGCGATGGCTCTATGCAAGGCATTCGGGTCCGGGCACGCCATGAGCGTCGCGCGAAGGGCGCGATCCGACAGCATCTCGGCGATCTCGGCGAGGATTTCCAGATGCGCGGGTGTCGCCGCCTCCGGGACCAGCAGGAACACGAATAGCGCGACAGGTTGCCCGTCGGGTGCGTCGAACGCCGTGGCCGAACGCAGACGCAGGACGGCAGCCGCGGCTTTCTGGAAGCCCTTGATGCGGCCGTGCGGTATCGCCACGCCGCGCCCGAGACCAGTCGAGCTGAGGCACTCGCGCTCCCGCAGGTTCTCGACCACCGTCGAGGCGGGGATGCCGTGCCGCTGCTCGACCAGCCGAGCTGCTGCGCCGAAAACCGCCTCCATGCCGACAGCATCGACATCGACCACGATGTCGCCGGGGGCAAGGATGGCGGAGAGGCAGCTCATTGACGCTGAGCGAATGGCAGCACGACGGTACAAGGCCGGGTGTCAAGAAAAGGTCAAGAATGCGGCCCCAGCCGCATGAAAGATGTCCAAGGACTCTTGCCGCGGGGTTCACCCCCGTCGGGGGCCTTTTCCACGAGCAACCGTGGGAGATCTCGCGTAAGTTGTTCGCGCGACATGCGACTGCTTCAAATGCACCGCAACAGCGGGCACAACCGCTTTTGAGGACCCCGGTGCCAGTCCTCGATGCGCCAGCGCGAGCCAAATTCCCGCTATTTCTTGCGTCGGACCATTTCGCCGACGATCGCCGTGAACTGCTCATCGATGTCGTGCTTGAGGCGGTCTTGCGATATCACCGCGGAGGCCAAGCCGCTCGGTTCGAGTTCCAGTCGATATTGGAGTCGGGTCCCGTTTGCTTCCGGACTGAGCTCCATCAGCGACTGCTGCCGTTTCATTTCGCCTTTGGTTTGGGTGGATTGAATGGTGGTTTGCGGGGTCAGCACGATCTCGCGCACGCTGGTGTACGAAAAGCTCAGCAGACCGAACTTCGCGGTGCCACTTTGCTCGATCGTGAGTTGATTGCCGGCCTTCTTCACGATGCTGCTCTGGCGAACATTCGGCACCCACGCGGCCATGTTCGCGAAATCGGTGAGCACATCCCAGGCGATCGACTGGCTCACTGGGGCAAACATATGGGCGGTCACGACGTACGTGTCGCCGTCGTAGGCGACGTCGACGCTGCGTACCGGTGACTGCGCCGCCGCGCTGGCGGCCCATCCGCAGCAGCCCACCAGGAGACAGGTGCGCAAGCATGCCTGAACGAATCCTTGCATTGACGCGTGTGCGAACCTCGCGTGGTCCCAAGATCGAAAACGCCGCCAGCATAGCGAGACCTTTAGACCGTCTGAATTCGGCGGCCACGAAGGTCGAAGCAGACTCAACCCGACTCACCGCCCTGCCCTCGCCTCCCAGAACTTCTTCACCGCCTTCATGCGCCTTTTCTCCTCGGTCTTGACGTAGACCGTGGTCGTCGCCAGCGACGCGTGGCCGAGGTTTTGCTGGGCGACCTCGATCGGCATCCCGCCGGCGATGGCGTGACTGGCGTGGGTGTGCCTGAGCCGATGCGTGCTGGCCTTGGCCAGGCGCGCCGCGCCCTTGTGATCCCCATCCTTCAGCAGCTCGCTCGCGCAGCGGTCGAAGAACGCCTTGATCTGGTCGTAGAGCGTCGTCGCCGC
>PLZH01000084.1 GCA_003152055.1 Burkholderiales bacterium | reverse complement strand
GACATCCCCTGAGTTGATGTCTCACTGGAACGAAAGTAGTAGTAAAGGGCAAGTCGCGTCACGCCCATCTCGGCGGCGACATGGCCCAGGCCGGTGGTGCGAAATCCCTTCTGGAACAAGTGCGTCGCGATTTCGAGGATTTGCTTACGACGATTGATCAAAGGGTTTTCCTTGACCACGGTCATTCTTCAATGGGCAGCGGTTGGCGCCCGGCGACGAGGCATGCGGGCGTTGGATCGAGACCGATTCCGACAAGCGGACATCAGCACGAAGCTCGCATTCAGCAAGGCGAGGCGCTGACCGCCGCTGCTGACATCCACCGACACCTCGACGCCACCGTGGCGCTCCTGGCAGCGGCTGCCTTGCTCGGGCAACCTTGGTTGACGGAGCGCCGGCGCGCGCAGCTCCGGGCACGGCCGTTCCCGGCGACATGGCGGCGAATCCTGCGCCGCCGCGTGCCGATCGTGGCGCGCTTGCCGTCCGAGCTGCAGCTTCGACTCAAGGGCCACATCCGGGTCTTCGTCGCTGAGAAGGCCTTCATTGGCTGCCAGGGCCGGGCCATCGGGCCATCACCAACGTGGTGCGGTTCACCATCGCGGCCCAGGCCTGCTTGCTGCTGCTGCCGCGGCATCTGCGGCCGGACTGCTATCTGCGCCGCCGACAGATCCCCCTGCCCACAAGAGAATCACGACCTTGGATCCAGGACTCGCCGGCCATCGTGCGTCGTTGCTCTTGCACCAAGCCTGCGCTCAGCGGTTGCTCGCGATTAGCGACGAAGGCACCGGGATAGAGCCAGCTTCGGAGTCCCTTAGAACTCGAGGTTATGAACTTGTGACGATTGATTGTTTCCAAATCCTAGCGCGGGGCGATAAATTTGCCCTTTGGCACCGCGAGTTCGAGGATCGAAAGTCATGAATCCCCAAGCCAGCATTGCGCACCATGGGCGCGGGAACGTTGCACCGACGGCATGGTTTGACGAAGACGGCTTTCTTGCCGAACCCGACAACTGGACGCCAAGCTTGACAGAACATTTGGCCCGGCAAGCGGGCATCAGCCAACTCTCCGCCAAGCACTGGGAAGTTATCCACTTCGTACGTGAGCGCTATTTCTCGATCGGCGCGTTGCCCGTCATGCGTCTGGTGTGCCGGGCAGTAGGCCTGGATCCAAGCAAGGGGCACGAGTTGTTCAGCAGCTGCAAGAGCTTGTGGCTCATCGCCGGCTTGCCCAACCCTGGCGAAGAAGCCAAGTCGTACATGAATTGATCCTGTTCGACGCGGGCAGCGGGTCGGTTCCGCAAGCTGCACGGGCGCCGCAACATGAAAGTCAGTACGCGCAGGAAACCCGTCTTGACGCTGACTCGCGGATCAGTTTGCCGCTGAGGGCTGGCAGCGATGCGGCAGCAGTTCACCAATGCGACTGGCTGGCTGTGCCGCGCACGCGCCGCGCAATAGACATGTCGCGCCGTGCTATTTCCGGCGATCAGTTCCTCAGCTTTTTCCGTGGCGGGCAGCGTGGTGGGTATATTCGTCGAATCTGGCTGCGACACGCATGAAACCGAGCGTATTGCGCTCGATGGCCACGGGCCGGCCGGTGCAACCTGATGGCAAGCGAATACGCATCTGGGCACTCAAGGGTTGCACGCCGGTCGTCTAGATCCATTTCAACTGGACGTCTCGGCCATCGCGGGCCCGACCCGCTCGAACTTCTTGTTTCGGCTCTACGACGGCGCTGTCAAGAGCGCGCAGATCGTGGAGTTCTTGAAAGCCCTGCGCGCGTAGCTCAAGCGAAAGCTGTTGATCGAGCCCTCGTTTGATGCGCCTGCTCAAGCGCGCCGCGTAGCCCCCACTTTGGCGCGCCCCCGCAAAGCCGACCTTCGCCAAGTCTTCGCGCAGACGAATGTGACCACCTTCAAGCACGTGCGCCCATGAGAAACCCTCGAGCTCGCCGAATGTCCGTAAAAGAGCAACGCGGACTTTGGGCGCGAGGTTGCTCATCCTCATCTCGCGTCCACGGACGCCTTGGCGCAAAACGCGGCGAGTTCGGAAAGCACGCGATGTGCAGCCAGATTGGCGGCCGCAACGCCTCCGTACGGATCCTCGCTCGCCGACGGCATGCTGGCGTCGAACTCGCGCCAGGCGATGACACGTCGAGTCGCGGTCTCGATCAGCACGGCACGCAGCGTCAGCCGCACGCGGCTCGGCAGGCCGATGAACTCCTGCTGCATGCGGACAAGTTCGGTATCGAGCCTCAGTTCGCCTGCGGCTGCAGTCGGCGCAAGAAGAACCGCTCTGAACACTCCGGTCCGCTCGATGGCACGCACGATCAATGGCGCGAGCATTTGGGCCGGCGTGTCCACCCACTGGTTGAGCGCGAAGTATTCGAGTTCGTTCGCCCTGCGTACATAGACGATTTGCACCGTGTCGAAGCCGGAAGAGGAGCGCGTTGCGTTGACGATCAACGTCGGCGCGGATGCGCCGGGCTGCGGCGATCTGGCCGTCAGCGGCGCTTCGGCCACGGAGTCGTCCAAGGCGAACAGCGCTAGCGGCGCGGGAGGCTTTGGCAGGAGCGACGAGGCGCAGCCCCCGAGCAGGCTCAGACCGAGCACGCCAACCCATGTCGTTGCGCGAAGGGAAGCACGGGTGCGTTGGCGGGTGGTCGAGGTCATGGCGTTGCCTTCTCTCCAGGGCCCGGCGGTCGCCTCGGGGCGCCGAGAAGCAAGCTGCTCGGATTGCGTTCGGTCTGCTCGCTCAAGCGGCGCATCGAGGTTGCGAGCGAATTCAACTCGGCGAGCAGCCGCTCGAGTTCGGGCAAGCTCTCGTTGCTCAGTTGCTGCACGCCGCTAGCCGCGGCGTCGACTGTGCGGCCTGCGCTGGCACTTGCGCGGCCGGCCGCATTTGCCATCTTCTCGACAGCGTCGGCGCTGGCGGCGATGCGTTCGATCGCTGGGCCGAGCTTCTCGCTCGCGAGCGACGTGTTGCGAGCGGTCCGCGCCGCGTCGGCGATGCCGGCGCCGAGCGCGCCTTGCTGCGCCGAAAGTGCGTGCACCAGCTTGGCGGTATCGGCGAGCGTCTGCTTGAGCGCGGCTCGATTGTCGGCATCGAGCACCGAGTTCAGATTGGCCGAAGTCCGGTCCAGGTTCGCGAGCACGGTCGTGAGCACGTCTTCCAGGCGGGCGCTCAGCGAGGGCTTGGAACGAATGGTCGGCACCCCGACTTCGTCCGTCGCCACCAGCGGCGGCGACCCGACGCTGCCGCCGCTCAGCTCGACGTAAGCGATGCCGGTCAGGCCCTGGCTCTTCAGCACCGCTTCGGTGTCCTGCTTGATCGGCGTGCCACGCTCGATCAGGAACTTGAGGCGGACCTGGCGTGAGTTCTGCGGATCGATGCCGATCTCGCTGACCTTCCCGACATCGACACCGAGGTACTTGACCGGCGCAGCGATGCTCAGACCGGCAACCGATTCCTGGATGATGGACTGATAGGGCTCGTACTTTTTCTGCGTGTTGACGCCAGCGGCGAGCCACAGCACGGCGGCGATGAGTGCCGCGCCCAAGGCGAGCACGAAAGCGCCGACCAGCGCGTAGTTCACCTTGTCTTCCACGCCTGCTCCTGCTCGTGGGCCTGGGTCGCCCGCGGGTCCGCAAAGTATGCGCGGACGATCGGGTGACTGTCGTGCGAAAGCTCTTCCATCGATCCAGTGGCCAGCACGCGGCCTTCGCCCAGCACAGCTACGCGATCGCTGACCTGCCAGAGCAGGTCCAGATCGTGCGTGACCATCACGATCGTCAGCCCGTACAACGCATGCGTGCGCAGGATCAGTTCGTCCACCCCGGCGGAGCTGGCCGGATCGAGCCCCGAGGTCGGCTCGTCCAGGAACAGCAGCTCAGGGTCGAGAGCGATGGCACGCGCCAGAGAGGCGCGCTTGAGCATCCCGCCGCTGAGCTCGCCCGGAGCCTTCAGGCCAGCATCTGGCGGCAGACCTGTGAGGGAGAGCTTCCATTCGGCGACGTCGTCGATGAGCGCGTCGTCCAGAGAACTGTGTTCGCGCAGCGGCAGGCCCACGTTCTCGCGCACGGTCAGCGAGCTGAAAAGACCGCCGTGCTGGAACATCACACCCCAGCGCTGACGAAGTGCGTGAGCCTGCGCATCGGTGAGCGAGGCGATGTCCTCGCCGAACAACCGGATCGATCCCGAGGTGGGGCGTTGCAGCAGAATCATTTCGCGCAGCAGGACCGACTTTCCCGAACCGCTGCCTCCGGCGATCGCAAAGATCTCGCCACGCCGCACCTCGAGGTCGAGGTCGGTATGCACGGCATGGTTGCCGAAGCGCGTGCAGACCTTGCGTATCTCGATCACCACATCGGAGGAAGCGCCAGCGGCCGTCATGTCAAAGCTCAAGCATGCTGAACGCGACTGAGAACAAGGCGTCTGCCACGATCACCAGGAAGATCGACTGCACGACGCTGAGCGTTGTCTGGCGGCCCACGCTGTCGGCGCTGCCACGCGTGCGAAAGCCTTGGAAGCAGCCGATCAGCGAGATGATGACCGCAAACACGAGCGACTTGCCGATGCCGATCAGCAGCGTTGCCCCTTGCATTTCCCGGCCGAAGCGGTCGACGAACTCGTAGAAACCGATATCGAGTTGCGAGCGCGCCATCATCATGCCGCCGAAGACACCCGTGATGTCCGCGAAGACGGTCAGCAGCGGCAGCGCCACGGCCAGGGCCAGGATCTTGGGCAGCACCAGCAATTCGATCGGGTCGATGTCGATCGTGCGCATCGCATCGATCTCCTCGGTGACTACCATGGTGCCGATCTGCGCCGCGTAGGCGGAACCGGAGCGCCCGGCAATGATGATGGCGCTGATCAGCGGCGCGAATTCGCGCAGCATGGCGTATCCCACCAGATCGACGACGAAGATGTTGGCGCCGTAGTGCCTGAGCTGGTCGGCTCCCTGGTAGGCGACCACGACTCCGAGCAGGAAGGAGGTCAAGCCGATGATGGGCAGCGCCTCAAATCCGTCCACCTGAATATTGCGCAACACGGTGCGCCAGCGAATGCGTTGAGGCTGGGCCAGCAGGCCGACTGCCCGGCCGGCAGCCTCGCCAATGAAACTCAGCAGCGCCGCCGACTGCTGCGCGGCTCCGGCTGCACCATGGCCGACGCGCTCCAGGATCGAACGAGGTGGCGCCCTCGGCAAGGTTCCGCCCGCATGCTGGTTCACCAACTCCATCAACTTCTGCCAGCGCGGCGGCCAGCCACGCAGGCTGGCCGTCGCGCCGTGAGTGCCGAGCCAACGTTTCAGCAGCCAGGCTCCGGCGCTGTCGACCGCTTCGAGCCCGGAGCCTTCCAGAACGACTTCGCCGCCATCACAGGCCAGCGCGTCGAGCTTGCGTGGCAGGCCGCCCATGCCGCGCAAGGTCCAGCTCCCCGAGAGCGTCCATTCTCCGGGCGTGGGCTGGATGATTGCGGCAGGGATCAACGGCGGGCGCGGTTGATCAAGTATCCATGCTTCGTCGGTCTCTGTCTGTCTGCCAGCGCACGATGGCCCACTCACAACCTGCAACTAGGGCTGGCACAGGCAGTCGAGTGGTATGTCCAGAGTGCACGACGACATTGATCATCGTGATCGATACGCTCATTCTGGGAGATGGCGACGCATTATTGAACGACGCTTAGGGACAAGCTCGAACACCCCGATAGCG
>PLZH01000186.1 GCA_003152055.1 Burkholderiales bacterium | reverse complement strand
AAATCACCGGCGGATCACCCTATGGCGCGAGCACTCTTGCCGGCGGCGATGGCAGTCGTCAGCCGTCAGAGAATGAGATCAAAATCGCCCGTTTCCAGGGAGCCCATGTTGCAGAAGTGGCGACGAAGCAATCAGCCTAAAGCGATCGGGAACGCGGCGCCCGAGTGCTGGAAGTCCGCCCATTCAAATGCTATCTGTGCCTCAAATGTTCCCTGAAGTCCGACTAGCGTCGCCCTTTTTCGCGCAGCGGCTTAGCGCGATCCCAATGGGCGGAAGCCCGAGAAGAAGTTAGAAAGGAGAATAGACATGCCAGAGTTCAGATCGCCATTTGCGGGGTTAGCGAACGACAGGAAGCTCACGCACGAGGAACTCGTTAGAGCAATTCGTTTCATGGTGGCCGCAGAGTACGAAGCGGTTCAGTTGTACATGCAGCTTTCCGAGTCAACCGATAACGTACTCGCCGTGAAAGTACTGAAGGACATAGCGAACGAGGAACGTGTACATGCCGGAGAATTTCTGCGATTGCTGCGCGAGCTTGCCCCGGATGAAGAAGGGTTCTATGCCGGCGGCGCAAAGGAAGTGGAAAAAGTAATCAAGAAAATGTAGTAAAGGTGCTCAATCCATACTGCAACTAGAGGGCTACGATGAGTCAACCGGATATGTTTTCACAATCGCCTGCAAAAGCGTCGAGCATCGTCCACACGGACGCGCTCGAACCTAATGGCGACAGCCTTGGAAACACCAAGGAAATCGTCATCACCCCCCGTACCGGCAGGAAGACGCCATCAGTGCCAAAGGTACATTGTTTTGAATTCAATGCACTGCTGCAAGCACAACGTCGGCTGTTGCTTGCAGAAGTGCGCGCAAAAATTTCTGTCTCCGGCGAAAGCCCTGGTTTCGCCCACCAGTCGGCGATACTCGAAGATGATGCCCTCGCAGACGCTGCAGCCGAAATGGACTTGGGGAAAGTGATTCGGGTAAACCGGCAATTGCGGGATATTGAGTTTGCGCTGGCGCGCATCCGCGACGGAAGTTACGGCATCTGCGTCGACTGTGGTGGGGATATCAGCCGGGCGCGGCTGAAAGTCGACCCGACGGCCAAGCGTTGCTTGTCCTGCCAGGCCCAGGCGTTGGCTGTATCACCGACGGGAGAGTAATGATGATTTTTGCATCGTATGACCCAACAAGATGTCGGAATAGGGTTTGGAATGGCGAAAAATAATATCCCGCGTCACGTCGGTTTCATTCCCGATGGAAATCGCCGCTGGGCCGTGAATCATGGCTTGCCCAAAGAATCCGGATATGCACATGGCATCAACCCGGGATTGCTCCTGTACGAGAAATGTAAAGAATACGGAATCGAGGAAATTTCCATCTACGGCTTTACCCACGTAGGACAAAGCAAGTGTGTCCCANNTTCAACGCTTTGCGAAGCAAAAGTGTCCCGCAGCGGCGGACCGCGGCAGGAGCGAAGTAAATGTGTCCCTTCTTGGCGCCCGCAACGGTATGACGTGAGAGCGGCGGCCTTTCAGTTGAAGAAGGCGCGCGTGATCGCAGTTCGAATTTGTGAGGGCAACGGCTGCGACATGCGCGCTTGGGACCGACGGTAGGGGCGCTTGCAGTGCGGACATTGGTAGGGCGAGCCAAGCAGCTTGGCATCAAGCCGATAGGGGCTCGTGTGACCGCAAGAGGTGCAACCCTCCTTGAGGTAGTCGCCATGAGCCGGGCAGCGGATCGTGCCGACGAACTGATGCACCGTGCTGTGAAAACCGAACGCTATGCATTCGGGACAGTGCCGAAGTCGGGGGCTCATTGGACGCCTGCCACCGAGCGAGCCGAGCGCCGCGTGCACAGCCTTTTGCGAGACGCCGAGCGGTACGGCGAAGCGTGGAGCAAGATCCTTCATGTGATCAACGTGTTACGCAGGGCCGCGGCCGTTGGATCCGCGCAGGGATGGATTTGCCTCGCGCAAAGGCGAAGGGACACATTTGCTTCGCGAACCGTGCGGGTAAATGTGTCCCAATAGATCAGAGGGCGCCGCGTAGACGTCAGTCTGCAAGCGGGACACATTTGCTTCGTTCTACGTCTTTCGACGACATCGAGCCGGGCCTCTCGCTCGGGTGGGACAAGGCGCGCGGTGCGTCACGTCTGACCTGGCACGAGGCTCGCGTCGCCACTCGCGACGCGTGGGATCGAGTGAGCGGCAGCGTCGAAGAGTAGGGATCGAAACCGATTCAGGGTTTGACGATCCCCAACTCGATGAGGCTGCGCGCCGTGTCCACGATGCTCTGCTCGACGGGCCGCGTGGCCCATCCGAGCATCGCCTTCGCGTGCGAAGCGTCCTGGTTGCGCACGGAGCCCAGCTCGCCCAACGCGGCCTTGGCCAGCGGGTTGAACAGGGCCGTCACGCGCACCAGCCAGTCGGGCACGTTGCGGGTGGTGACCTTGTGCGCCTGCGGGCCCAGCTCGGCGCGCAGCACGTCGGCGATTTCGCGCAGTTTCATGAATCGGCCCGAAGCGATGAAGCGTTCGCCGGCCATGCCCGGCGCCGCGAGCGCACGCACGTGCAGGTCGGCCACGTCGCGCACGTCCACGACACCGAAGCCGATGTCGGGGCAGGCGACCATGCTGCCGTCGAGCAGCTTTTTCACGAGGACGACCGACGCCGAATAGTCCCGGCTCCATACCGGCCCGAGCACGACCGACGGATTGATCGTGCAGAACTCGATGCCGCCGCCATCCTTGGCCACCCAGTCGCGCGCCGCGCGCTCGGCGATCGTCTTCGACTGGATGTAGGGCGAGATGCCGGGCTGGTCGACAAGGGTCCAGTCGACCTCGGTGAAATGGTGAACGCCCCGGCCGCGGCCGTACGAGATGGCGGCGACGGAAGAGGTCATGACGAAGCGCTTCACGCCGGCCGCCTTGGCCGCTCGTAAAGCGCGCAGCGCGCCGTCGCGCGCAGGAACGATCAGCTCGTTGGCATCTTTGGGGATGCCCGCAGGCAAGGGCGAGGCCAAATGCGCGACGAAATCGCAGCCGGCCATCGCTTCGGCCCAACCGGCATCTGCCTTCAGATCGGCAGCGAAGAACCTGAGCCGGCTGTCGTCCACGGCAAGGAGTTGCCGCACCGCGGCTTCCTTGCCCAGGCTGCGCACGGTGGTATGCACCGTCCAGCCCTCCGCCACGAGTTGCCGGATGAGGAAGCCGGCGATGTAGCCGCTGCCGCCCGAGACGAGCACGGTTCCTGTCATGGCCTGTTCACTCTTGTTCCTGGAGGAACGCACATTGTCAGAGGGTCGGCAGGCGACTCAATTCATGAAGACCGTATCGTCGCTCGGCTGCGGCGGAATCTTGATGGCAATGGCCTTGACCGGCCCGCTCGTCACCACGGTACCGCCATGAGCGGTGCCTTTGGGAATGATGATGAGAGTTCCCGGCTTGAACTCCTTGCGTTCGCCGCCGAGCCACATGGCACCGCTTCCTTCGATGATGTACTGGATCTCGTTCGTCTTCGGATGCATGTGCTTGGCGACGTTGCCCGACTGGATGCCGATCGTGGCGTTGTCGGTGACCACGAGCGTCTTGGCGTTCATCTCGGGGTTGGATGTGGTCGGAAGGTCGCCGTGCTTCAGCGCCGCGAGGTCGATCATCATCGGCGCGAGGGGCGCTGCCTCGGCGTGGGCCTCACCGATCATGCGTCCGACCAGCGGCGAGGCGACGATGCCGGCGACGAACGCGGCGACGATGGCGAGACTCAGGGTTGTAGCGCATGGAGACCATCCTTCCAGGTTGCTGCGGGGTGATGCGCCGGAAGTATCGGCGCCGCCGCAGCGTGGATGAATAGGGGTCTGCCGAGGGCCCGGAGGCCCGGCTACGCCGAGGTCAAACGCCTGATCCTGCGCTGTGCTGCCGAGGTGATGAGACTTTGCTCGAGCGGCGAGGCGCGCACGTAGAGCGACTCGCCTTCTTGCAGGCATTGCGCCTGGCGTGCCTTGGCCGCGTCAGGCGGCATCGCCCGGAAATCCTGTTCTGCCGACTCGAGCAACTGGCGGGCCTCGGCCTCCTGAAGGCCGGCCAGGTATTGCGTGCCGATGATGGCGATGCCGCCGCGAACGACCTTCAAGAGCTCGGCCTCGACGGGCGCACCCGCCTTGAGCGTTTCGCTCAGGCTCGTTTCCTCCGCCTTCAGGGCGGCCACGCAAGCTGCCGCGTGGGGCGCGCTTCTTGGCGCGGCGAATGCCGTGGCGAAGATGCAGAGCAGAGCCGCAGCGGCAGCGGGGCGGAACAGAGGAAGAGAGCGCATGGTGCAAAACGATAGCCTGCCTTGCTCAACGACGCGGCGCGCCTGAGGTTGACCCACCAGCGGCAAGGGCCAGCGTTCGCCGGAACCCCTAGAGCAAGCCCGCGTCGTGGGCCCGCAGATGCATTTGCGCGTTCTCCAGAATCGCATAACGAAACGCTTCCGCCGCCGGCGAAAGCACCTTGGCGAGCAGGTGCACGAGATGCCAGGTCTTGACGACGGGCGTGCCCTCGACATCGAGCCGCGCGATCAGGCCGCTCCTCAGCTCGAGGCCCAGCGTGTGCAGCGACAGGAAGCTGACGCCGAGTCCGGCCATCACCGCCTGCTTGATGGTTTCGTTGCTCGACATTTCCATGGCGATGCGCGGCGAGAAGGCGTGCGCCGCGAAGAAATCTTCCATCGCCTTGCGTAGAGGAAAGCAAGAGTGGGTCTTCCACACTTTGTGTGACGCCGCTGGCCTGTGGCCCGTGAAGGATGATCGCCGCCACCCTGGCCACTGCGTGGGCATGCTCCCGGGTGTACAAGCCCCGAGCATCGAGATGTCCATCCAAGGAGAGTGATATGAGCGAACGCAAGGGAACCGTGCACTGGCAGGGCCGCGGCAAGGAAGGTCAGGGCCGAATCAGCACCGAGAGCGGAACGCTGAAGGATGCGAACTACGGCTTTTCCACCCGGTTCGAGGAAGACAGGCGAGGCACCAATCCAGAGGAGCTTATCGCCGCGGCGCATGCCGCGTGCTTCTCGATGGCGTTCTCGTTCGCCTGCGACAAGGCCGGTTTCGCGACACAGTCGGTCGACACGACTGCGTCGGTGCGCCTTGTGATGAAGGATGGCGGCTTCTCGATCGATCGCATCGCGCTCGAGATGAGTGCAGCAGTGCTCGGTATCGACGAGGCGAAGTTCCAGGAACTTGCACAGGGCGCGAAGGCCGGCTGCCCGGTGTCGAAAGCGCTGAGCGGCGTGCCGGAGATCACGCTGAGGGCCACGCTGCGCGGGTAGCTACGGCTTGCGGCATGGCAGCCGGTCCGGCTGCCATGCTTCGATCATCGAACATCCGCTGCTAGCCGATCAGTGGCGGACGTGAAGGCAGCTTGTCCGCGGTTCAGTGACGGTTTCGCCTGGTCTTGATCTGCTGCGTGTGCGGGTCCTGCACCCGAACTGACAAGATGCCAGCGATCGGCGACCTGTTGAACTTTGGAATTGACAGTCTGAACGGCGTCCGAGTAGGCTCCCGCACGGTCTCTCGCGACAATTCGGACTGTGGGGTGACTTCGAGCCAGTCGACGACGATGGTCGATTCACGGCCGATAAGAACGTCGATCGGCTGGCGTCGTTCCAGATCGACGATGATCGTCCCGTGGCGGTGGCCGCGGGTGATCACCCAGTCGTCGATTCCGATGCGCCTCTGCTCCGCACCGTCACACAAAGTGCGGAAGACCCAACTTTCTTTTCCTCTACGCTAATCGAGAGATGCAGGATACGTACCGGATGCATCCGGTATACGCCACACCGCTCGCAGCCAGGCGACGATCACGACAACGATGACGGTGCCGATGAAATAGGACGATCAGGTCGAAGAGCCAGAGTGGCGTGCTACCCATGGGCGGCGCCCTTCAACACCGGCACGATGGACCAGCCGCCATCGCCATTCGGCGAAACGCTGAGCCAGATCTCGGTTCGCTCTCCTGAACTCGCGACGAAAAGCACGGTGGCCAGATAGGGGCGCCGCACGACCGCACGCGCGAACGCCCAACGCTGCAGCTTCAGCGCGGGCTCGCGTTTCACATAATCGAAGACCGCCTTGGCATGCCGCGGCAACGCCATTCGGAATTCATTCTCAGTCGCGATCGTCTCGGAGAGGCCCACGGCCGAAACTTTAGCGCCGGACGGGCGTGCGGCTTCGTCGTGGGCGCCGCGGCTTGTGTCGCCCTGGCTTCCTGCAGTGGCCGCGAGTCGACCTTGTGATGCTCGAGGAGATCGCGCTCGAGCTGTGGCGAGATGAGAGGCTTAGCGTAGACCGAGGCAAGAGTGTCTCAAACGCGAGGGTAAAAGTGTCAATATGGCGCCAGCGGCAGCGCCAAGACCTCGCAAAGCAGGCCTGGCGCGGCTTGCAGCTCGCTGCGAGGCAAATGTGTTAATCGGCTGCAGGTGCTCGTCGCTGGAGAGTGATCCAAACCGTGGGAGGCGATTTCTCCGATTTGATGGCGAACTCTCCGTGCAGCGACTTGCCGCATTGGCCAAGACGCAGTGCACGAACTCGCCGCACCCCCCGCCCGGAGGCCTCCCACGGTTTGGATCACTCTCTTCTACGCGGAGCGGCGACCCTTACGGTCCCGAACAACGTCTGGAGCGTGCGGGTGCGCTGATCGCGCAGCGGCCGCAGTTTCATGCGGTCGCTACAGACCCGTGCGCAGACGATGTACTCGTCAATCTGGGTCTGCACGATCCGCTGCTGCAGCTCGGCCAGCAGCGCCTTGGCCTCGGCAAGGCCAAGGCCAACACTGTTGGAAGTCAGATCGCCGAGGTCGCGGCGGAGGACACCGACCTCGTAGGTCGTCGCCTCGCCCCAGCCGGTTCTCGCTTCGAGCCTGATCTTCCATTCCATGGCGCCGCCTCCTGCACATCGAAAGCAAAGAGCGTCTCACGGCCGGCTGTGGCAGCCCAGGTTCTTTCCACTCCCGCTGGTTGCAGAGTTCGCGTGTCCTAGGCATCGAGGAATGAAGCTATCCAGGAGTCGAACTTTTTGCTGCCGGCGATGCCGACCAAAGAGGCGACGACTCTTCCCGGATCAGGTCGAAGATGTGCGCCTTGGTCTGGTTGAACGCACCGCACAGCACCATGTCGTAGGTGCGCGGACGATCGAGCGGAACCGGGATGACTTCCTTGATGCGTCCTGGCCTGGCGGTCATCACGTAGATGCGGTCGCCTAGGAATACCGCCTCGTCGATGTCGTGCGTAATGAACAGGATGGTGGTTCGCAGCCGCTCCCAAACGTTCAACAGCAGCATCTGCATTGACAGGCGCGTTTGTGCATCGAGCGCCGCGAATGGCTCGTCCATCAGCAACACCTTCGGCTCATTGACCAGCACCCGCGCCAAAGCTGCTCGCTGGCGCATGCCACCTGAGAGCATCTTCGGATAGCTGCGCTCGAAGCCTTTGAGACCCATCCAGTCGATATACCTGTGCACCGATTCTCGGTAGTGGGCAGGGTCCCCCTGACCCCTGCGCAGCTTGCTGCCGAAGCCGATGTTTTCCACAACGGTGAGCCAGGGAAAGAGCGCATGCTCCTGGAACACGACTCCTCGGTCGGGCCCAGGCCACTTCACCACTTCACCGTCCAGGGCCACCGTCCCCGCCGTCGGAAACTCGAATCCGGCGATGAGGTTCAGCACTGTCGACTTGCCGCAGCCGCTCGGCCCCAGCAGGCAGACTATCTCGTTGGAAGGCACCTCCATCGAGAGCCTGTCAATGGCGACGACATCCTCGCCATACACCTTGCCGACGCCGGCGAGCACAATCTTATGCGGCACGCTCAGCCCTTCAGCAGTTTGGACGAGACGAAGAGCAGCAAGCGGTCAGTCAGCGTTCCGGCGATGCCGATGACGATCATTCCCACGATCACCCTGTCCGTCTGCAGAAAAGCCTGCGCATCCCATATCAGGAAGCCCAACCCCGCAGTCACGCCAAGCAGTTCCGAAATCACCACGCAGACCCAGGCCAGGCCCAAGCCGATGCGCGCACCGGTCAGGATGTTGGGCAGCGCGGCCGGCAGAATCACGTGGAACATCATGGTCCAGGCGCTGGCCCCTAGCGTCAGGGCAGCGCGGATCAGGAGCGGTGAGGTGAACTTCACACCGTGTACGGTATTGAGGAAGACCGGAAAGAAAACACCGATCACGATTAGGAATATCCCTGGCTTATTGCCAATACCGAACCAGATAATGGCTAGCGGCAGCCAGGCCGCGATAGGAATCGGCCGCAGCGCCTGGATCAACGGATCAACCAGCCGCGCGAAACGGTCGAAATGGCCGACCAGCACGCCCAATACGACACCGCACAAGGTGCCGATGGCAAAACCCGACATCACGCGCGCCAGGCTAGCCCAAAGGTGAGTGAAGACCTCGCCGCTGGCGAAGAAACGGTAAAAGGTCTTCGCAACGGTCAAGGGCAGGGGCATCACCAGTTCTGCCAGCAGCCCGGACGACACCACCACTTGCCATATCAGGATCACTGCGCCGAACGATAGCAGCGGATAGAGCAGCGCCTGTAGGCGTCTCATTTCACGGCATTTTCCAGGAACTTTAGATCGAAAGCCTTGGAATAGTCGGCGCTCTCCTGAACGTAGCCCATGTCCTTGGCGATACCGGTCAGCGCTGGCCATTCGCCGGGATAGATTTGGTAGGTGATATCCGCATTCTTGAGTGCGATGCGGACCTCTTCATCGGAGACATTGAGCTTTGTCACCGCGTGCCTGATGTAATCCTCGCGCTGAGTCTCGGCCAGGCGCACCGCCTTGACCAGGGCATTGACGAGCTTCTGCACCGATACCGGATCGTCGTGGACTAGCTTTTGTGAAACGACAAAAGCGCCGCTGATCTTTCCGGCCGGACTGTCGTAGATATCGAAGCCGGGCAGGACCTTGCCGATGCCTCTGCTGACCGCGAGGCTGGCCCAGGGTTCACCGGCGGCCATGGCAACCACTTCGTTTTGCGACAGGGCAACGCCCAACTGAGGGTGGGGCAGGTTGACCCAAGTCACCGAAATGCCCGCCTTCTTCAGTTGATACTTGGCCAGCATTTCCGAGGTCGATCCCTTGGTCGCACCAACTTTCTTGCCCTGCAGTTCCTGCAACGACTGGATTGATTTGCCAACGACAAAGCCAGAACCGCCGCGCACCGTTCCAGCGACGATCACCACGGGAACACCCTTGGCCAACAGAGAATTGGTGCCCAGTGCGCCGACATTGCCGCCATCGAGACTGCCGGTGGCAAGCGCAAGGTTTTCATCGGAACTGGATTTGAAATCGATCACCTCGACGTCGAGCCCCTCCTCCTTTGCCAGCGCTGGCAGCATGTCCACGTATAAGGTGTAGGCCATGCTGACGTTGCCGATCTTGATCTTCGGAGCAGCGACAGCAGCGGGGATCGAAGCGATAAAAAACCCTATCGCGAGGGCTATCCCTAGAGCTACCTTCCCTCGTGCAGACATGATTTCTCCAATGTTGATCTGGGCCCAAATGCTACCGCGCTTGCCTTCAAGATCAAGAATGGCTTCTGTCGTCCCGCTCAGGCCAAAAAGAGAACGAACCGACACGGTCGTCGCTTTCAGGGCGACGATTTCTCGTGCGGTCCGCTGGAAGGAAGCGGAGCAGCCGAGCGCGTTCGCGGTGGTTGGCTGCCTGAATACCCCCAGCTTTTGAACACTCCCCGGTCGACCTCGCCCTTCGGCTTGAAGAAAGTCAAACCACCATGTCGGCAGCCCGGGCGTGGACGCGCGGAGTCGGCCGGTTGTTTTGTTCGGCGGGAGCGGCGGCAGGGAAGGAAGGGGCGCCGAAGCGCACCCCCTGCTGGAATTAGCTCAGCACCGCCGGGCGTAGTGGCAAGTCTGCGCAGCTTGGCGCCGTCACACAAAGTGCGCGAGACCCGACTTCGCTTCGGTCTACGGCGGAAGACCCACACTTGCTTTGTCCTACGGATCGGTGCTATAGAAAAAACGCGGTTGCCGAGGCCCCCAGGCCGATGACGGCCGACGCCACCGAGCCCCAGAGAAGCCAGGTGCGCCGGGTGAGTACCGTGATGGCCGCCAAGGCGATAGCGATTTGCAAGAACGTGAGCCCCATCGACAAGCGCTCATGGGGGCGTAGTCGAGCCTCGGATTTCTCGCCGAGCTCGCGAGATTCGGCTTGCAGCTTCTTGGCCTCCGTCTGAATCTCCGAGCGCTCCGTGTCTTCGCGCTCCTGCACAGCCAAGAACCGAGCCTTGTCATCTGCCCCAGTCGCTACGACCGCGAAGTCCGCCGCGAGCTGCGCCTTGACCGACCTGGCTTGAAAAAAGGCCCACTGGTCCGAGGCTTCGGCCTGCTTCAGGATGCTCTCATTCTTCAAGAACATCGCCTCGTTCTGGGCGCTGCCACTTTGGTAGCTGACTAGGGCAGCTATGGTCGCAATGATGGCAGTCATCAAAGCGATCCGCTGAGCCAAACTATCGCCGTGGTCCTCCGCGGCGTGCTCGAGGTGATGTTCGTGGGGACTCGGGACTTCGTACTCTTCGGCCATGGATGTCTTCTGGTTGGGGCCAGAGGCCGAGCCTCCCTATCCTAGGGGACTTCGCCGCTGCCCGGCGTTCGATGCGCCGAGACGCTCCCTTCTGAGGCGCGAGCGAGACCCGGTCCCTTCCGTTGGACCTGGGCGCGTGGCTCCGGGCGGCTACTGCCGCTGCACTCGCCCTCCCCCTTTGGCGACAAGGCCGTGATCCAGAAACTCATGGCCTATAGCGGTGGCCTGACCGGCAAAATCACGACCCTGGCCCAGACAGGGGCCAAGCATGATGACGCCAAGCCGCTCAAGGGTTTTGGCGGCGCCGGCGTCCTGGAAATCGTCTCGGACCATGTGGGCGACACCTACCGCGCGGTCTATACGGTGAAGTTCGCGACCGCCATCTACGTGCTGCACGCCTTCCAGAAGAAGTCGAAGACGGGCAGCAAGACGCCGACGAGCGACCTGGAGCTGATCGCGCGGCGGCTCAAAGTGGCGCAGGCCGACTACATGACGAGGCTTGCGAAAGGAAAGAAATCATGAAGGACGACACCAGCATTAAGCGCGGCAGCAAGAACCTGTTCAAGGATCTCGGCTACGCCGATCCCGAGACCCATCTGCTGAAGGCCGGTCTGGTCACCCGTATCGGCGACATCATTGCCAAAACCAAGCTGACCCAGGCCGAGGCGGCCGAGCGGATGGGGCTCAGTCAACCCGATGTCTCGCGCCTGCTGCGCGGGAATTTCCGCGAAGTGTCGGTCGAGCGGCTCATGCGCTTGCTGACCAAGCTCGGCTATGACGTGGACATCGTCGTGCGCAGCGCGGGCAAGACCAAGCGGGCCGGCGACACCCTTCATCTGCATGCCCAGCCGGTCTGACACCGGTAGGCCAGGTGAGCGCGTTTGAAGAATTGCTCAAGCAATACCGCGGCGAAGTCAACGTCGCCGCGACCCACTTCTTCGCCCCTTTGACCGACGCGGCAGTCATCGATAACTGGGCCCGCGCCTGGCAGCAGCTCGGCCGTCCGGCGCCGCATCGCCTGAGGAGTGAGCTGAACGCTGCCTGGGGGCCAGGTGTCGGCACTACCACGACCTGCGCCACCTGCGCGAGTGCCTGGGCCTGCTCGAGCTCTGGAAGGGGCAGGGCGAGCGCACCGCCGAGGTCGGGGTCGCCCTGTGGTTCCACGACGGGGTCTTCGACCCGGGGGCCATCGACAACGAGCTCAGGAGCGCCGCCTGGGCAGCGCGTGCCCTGGGCGAGGCACGCGTCTCGAGCGAGGTGGCGCAGCGCGTCTACGACCTCGTCATGGCGACGCAGCATGCGGCACATGCGGCGCCCGTCGATGGCATCGATACGAGGCTGCTGCTCGACTTCGACCTGGCGATCCTGGGTGCTCCGCCCGAGCGCTTTGCGGGCTACGAGCAGGACATCCGCAAGAAATACGCGGCCGTCCCGAGCTCCGTGTACCGGGCCGGGCGCCGAGCGGTCCTGCAGCGCTTTGTGGCGGGCGAACACATCTACCACACGGCCAAGGCCAGGGAGCTGCTCGAAGCGCAGGCGCGGCTTAACCTGCAGGGCGCTCTGGAGCGGCTCGCGCAATGAAGTCCAGCACACGGGAACACGAGCCGGCCCGGCAGAAGAGCCTGCCGGGCTTAAGCGGCGCCACCCGCACGCCGCTCGCCGCCGCCCGTGCGCGCAAGCTCCACGTCGGCCACTTCGCCTTCATGCGCTCGGTGGTCCAGGGGCTCGACGTACGCCACAGCTGGGAGCGCTACTTCC
>PLZH01000268.1 GCA_003152055.1 Burkholderiales bacterium | reverse complement strand
TACAACCACTTCTCGCTGCTCAAGTCGATCGAGTCCGGGCTGGGCCTGCCGTGCCTCAACCATGCCTGCGACAACGCAGTCGACGTGATGTCCGACTTGTTCGCCGAGCACGGGGGCGAACACCAGTAGTGCACGACGGTGGTCGAGCTCTTCGCGACGAGGCCGCGCGTTTCATCTAAGCTTCACGGCTCCGACGGCGTGCCGTCATGCGACTCGACGACGATGCCGGTCCATGCATCGCGATCCTTGGCTACTGCGCGCATGGACCCGCGCCGCCAAGAGCGGCCCCCTTGGCGAGGCGCTCTTTCCGTCTGCAGGTGACGGTCGCGACGCCGACATTCAACTGTCAGCGGATGAGCCGCGAGTCCACCCCTATCTCAGCGTCTGGATCTCGGATCTTCATCTTGGCACACCCGGTTGCCGAGCGATCGCGCTGCTTGACTTTCTCAGGCAGGTCGAGTACGACACGCTCTTTCTGGTCGGCGACATCGTCGACGGCTGGCAGTTGCGGCGCAGCTGGTACTGGCCGCAGGAGCACAACGACGTCGTGCAGAAGCTCCTGCGCAAGGCCCGCAAGGGCGCGCGAATCATTTTCGTTCCCGGCAACCATGACGAGTTCGCGCAGCGCTACGTCGGCCATGAGTTCGGTGGTATCGAAGTCGCCGACGAGTGGATCCACGAGACTGCCGACGGACGCCTCCTGGGGGTGACGCACGGCGACCTGTTCGACGGCGTCATCCAGTGTGCGCCTTGGCTCGCCCACGTCGGCGACCGGATGTACGGATTCACCCTGAGACTCAACCGGAATCTGAATTCGTTGCGTGGGCGCGTGGGCCTGCCGTACTGGTCGCTCTCGCGCTACCTCAAGTTGAAGGTCAAGCGGGCTGTCAGCTATGTCGGCGACTTCGAGGTAGCGCTTGCCCGTGAGGCTCGACGTCGCGGCGCGCACGACGTGGTCTGCGGCCACATCCATCACGCCGCGTTGCGTGAGATCGACGGCGTCACGTACGCGAACGACGGCGACTGGGTCGAGAGCCTGACCGCGCTCGTTGAGCATGCCGATGGCCGGCTCGCGATCCTCGACTGGTCGCAACATGCGAGCGTCCCGGGCACGGCAGCGCCGCACTCCCGACGGGCCGATCTCGAGGTCGTGGCGTGAAGATCGCCATCGTCACCGACGCGTGGGCGCCGCAGGTCAACGGCGTGGTCACGACACTGGTCGACCTGATCGGGCGGCTGGCCTCGATCGGACACGAAGTCGTGCTCGTCGAGCCCTCCGCGTTTCGCCGCGTCCACTGTCCAGGCTATCGGGAGATCGAGCTGGCGTGGCTGCCGGGCGCGAAGGTGCGGCGATTGCTCGACGTGGCCCAGGCCGATGCGATTCACGTCGCCACCGAAGGGCCGCTCGGCGCGGCGGCGCGGCGCTACTGCATTCAGGAAGGCTTGCCTTTCACGACGGCGTTTCATTCACGATTCCCGGATTTCCTGAGCGCGGCCTTCGGAGTGCCGGCACGCTGGGGCTATGCGGCGTTGCGGCGCTTTCATGCGCCTTCGGCCGGGGTCATGGTGCCTTCGTCCGGCACGATAGAGATCCTCGCAAGCCACGGCTTCGATCGCTTGCGTCGGTGGTCGCATGGCATCGACCTCGACCTCTTCCAGCCGCGCGAAGGCGCCAGCCTCAACTTGCCGCGGCCGGTGTTCCTGTTCGTCGGCCGCATCTCACCGGAGAAAAATCTCGAGGCCTTTCTTCGACTCGACCTGCCCGGAAGCAAGGTCGTGTGCGGCGGCGGCCCTTTGCTTGCCCGCTTGCGCAAAGCCTATCCGGCCGTGCGCTGGATCGGCCCGACGCCGCGGCACCAGCTGATCGAGTTCTACCGCGCGGCCGACTCCTTCGTCTATCCAAGCCGGACCGACACCTTCGGCCTGGTCATGCTCGAAGCGCTGGCCTGCGGCACTCCGGTCGCCGCCTTTCCGGTTCCGGGCCCACTCGATGTCGTAGGCGACTCCGACGGTGGCGTGCTCGACGCGGATCTTCGTGACGCTGCGCTTCGGTCGCTCGAGGTGCCGCGCTCGCGCGCCCGTGCCAGGGCGCTTGCGTTCGACTGGAACCTCGTCTGTCGTCAATTCGTGTCCTATCTCGCGCCGATCCGACGCTGGAAGTCCGAGCCGGGGACCGCTACGTGTCGGTCTGCGTCAGTGGGAATTGCCGGCGGCTTTCCCGACAACGGTACTTCGGCCAGTTCCAAGAATCGCTGGCGAGCCCAGGATATCGTTAGCAAGGCTCACCTCTGAATCTCAGGCCCTTCGCGTCCGCGTTCCGCTGCCGATTGAATTCGCTGGGGCACTCGTTCAGGCGCGCGCCCATCTGTGCCGCGATCGACCTGACGCTGCGAAACTGGGAAGCGCCGAGTCATCGGCATCCCCTTCGCAAACGCGACCATGTCCTTGGCCGAAAGTTGGTCTTCGTGACTTTCGGAATTCGCCAAGGCAAGCGCGATCTGCCTCCAGGCCTCGAGCGACTGCTGGCGAGTGAGCCGCGCTGAAGCCCCGGGCTTCGTTAACGGTCGATCGAGGGCTGGTGCGTGCCGGGTCTGCACTGGAGGGGCGTCGCGCTCGCCACGGTGCTGGACGCCGCGGGCGTCGCGGCCCAGGCGCGCAGCGTACAAGCGAGCGCGGGTGAGTTCAGCGTCCCGCTGACGCTCAAGGATTCCCGAGGCGCGCTGCTCGCGACGCAACTTGGCGACGCGCCGCTCCCGCGCGAGCACGGCTGGCCGGTGCGACTCGTGGTCCCGGGTGCCGACTGTTTCACGAGCATCAAGTGGCTCGATCGGATCGAGCTGCGTGCGGAGCCCGGCCAGAATACGGGCCGGGAGATCGCGCTCGGACGCCTCCCGGGCTGACGTTCGCCGCGCGGGTTGGCAGGCAGAGTCACGGGACGTGGCCGGTTAGCGTCTCATCGCTACCGCGATGATGCGTCGGCTCGCCGGTGTCGCACCAGTTCGCACCGAAGATCACGAGCGCCGGGCGCTGCCCGGCCTTCGCCGAGCTGAGCGCCTGCTGCAGGGCCGCCTTGGCATCAGCCGACTCGTCGTAGGGGCAGAGAAGCGGCGCCGGGCAGCGAGGTGAAGAGCCAAGTGCAGCGCTGGACCGTACGCAGCCGGGACTGCCGCTTGCAAATGAAGAGCTGCAACCAGCCCCTTCGTTCGTAGCGAGGCGAGTCATCAGGTGGTCGCGAACTGCTCGTAAGGTCGGCGCATGGCCCGTCGCTCGACACACTCTGCCGATCCGGATTCCGGCAAGCTGCTCTTGGAGATTGACCGGTTAATCGAGGCCATCCAGGCCGGCGCTTCGGCGAGGCGCACGTCGTGGCCGCGAGTTGGCAAAGAGTTCGAGGCGAGCGCAAACAATCTAGCAGCCTATCTGGCGTTGAGGCAGCAGGACCTGCGACCTCTGCAAGACAGCCTGATGGTGCTGGGACTCTCCTCGCTGGGGCGAATAGAAAGTCGCGTCCTCCCGGCGTTGCACGCCGTGCGAGCCTCGCTAGCTGCAATCGCCGGAGAGAAACCCGGCGAAAGGCCGGACGCACACTCGTTTTTCGAGGGGCAGGAACGCCTTGCACGAAGGACGCAAGCCTTGCTGGGTCCGCGTCGAGGGGGTCGGCCGGTGGGCCTGCTGGTGACCTGCCCAACGGAAGCTGCCGACGATCCCCGGTTCATGGTCGCGCTTGCAGAGCATGGCGTCGAAGCGATACGCATCAACTGCGCCCACGATGACCCACCGACCTGGCAGCGAATGATCGACCATGCGAAGAGCGCCGAGGCCGCGACCGGACATCGACTGCGCGTGATGATGGACCTTGCCGGGCCTAAGATCCGGACCGGCAAGGTCGCGCATGCAAAGGGAGCTCGGCATGTCGTTCGCGGCGATGTCATCGCCATCGTCCTTCCCGGCAAATTGAAAATGGCCCGCCAGGCCATCGACGGCGCCGTCGCCGAATGCACGCTCCCTGAGGCGGTGCATGCCGCGAAGCCCGGACACCACGTGCTCTACGACGACGGAAAGATCGATGCGGTCGTCGAGCGCGCAGAGCCGTGGGGAGCCGTAGCACGCGTCGAGCGCTGCACCGCGAAAGGCATCAAACTGAAATCGGAAAAGGGTCTGAACTTTCCCGACACGGACTTCGCCGTCGATGCGCTGACCGACAAGGATCTGGATAACCTGGATTTCGTTGCCCGGCACGCCGACGCCATCGAATACTCCTTCGTCCAATCGCCGCACGATGTGATCCGGCTGCAGGACGCGTTGGCTGCCAAGAGGGACGATTGGCAGAAACTCTGGTTGGTGTTGAAGATCGAGACGTCTGCTGCCGTGGCGCGCTTGCCGGAGATCGTGGTTCAAGCTGCCTCACGCCAGCCCCTGGCGATCATGATTGCCAGGGGCGACCTGGCTGTCGAGATCGGCTTTGGCCGGACGGCAGAAATGCAGGAGGAAATCCTCTGGCTGGCTGAAGCGGCGCACACGCCGGCGATCTGGGCGACACAGGTTCTCGAGCACTGGTCAGCAAGGGGACGCCGGCGCGAGGAGAGATGACAGACGCGGCCATGGCTGCGCGGGCCGAGTGCGTGATGCTCAACAAAGGACCCTTTCTTCTGGAAGCCATCGAGACGCTCGACGTGATCCTCGAGCGCATGTCGGCCAATCAGTACAAAAAGACGCCTAGACTGCGTCGGCTGAAGAGCTGGACGAGATGACCCAGCACATCGCTTTAATGGCCTCCTCGCTGGGTAGAGAGGTCCCATCTTGCTCCCCGGGCGCCTTTGGCGCTGCCCCCGGTTTTGCTCGCTCCCCAAACCGCCCCCCGTGGACCCGGAATCTACCGCAATGATTGCTGACAGCAAGCTCGAGGCATCCCGGCTCGACTTTGCCGACGCGCTGCGCGTCTTCTTGATCACTTTGGTGATCGCGCATCATTCGGTCGAATCCTATGTCACGCGACACCCTCCGGAGATGGTGCTACCCGACCCGCCGATTCCTCGGCTCTGGGTCTTCTTGTGGGTCAATGCTGGCTTCTTTATGGGGCTCTTCTTCTTCTTGGCCGGTTACTTCACGCCGGGCGCTTACGACCGAAAGGGCGGGGGCGTCTATTTGAGAGACAGGTCGCGCCGCCTGGGCTGGCCGCTGGCCTTCGGCGTGCTGCTGCTGATCCCGCTAGTTGATTGGGTTCGCTACCGTGCCAGTGGACTGCCGCCACTCGGTTACTGGGAATATTTCGTCCACGACTTCCTGCCGGGCTCGCCGAAACCCGACTATTGGCCGTCTGACCGCCGCTGGCCAGAACTGAATATCGGACACCTCTGGTTCCTAGAGCATCTTCTCGTCTACGCGGTTCTCTACAGGCTTTGGCGGATTCTCATGCGACCATCCGCACCACGCTCGCGTTCGCATCTGCCGCCATCGAATCTAGCGATCATCGGTTACATCGTTGCCCTGACCGGTGCAACCTTCATCGTTCGCATCTGGTATCCCCAGGATCGGTGGGTAGGGTTTCTTCATTTCATTCAGATGGAGCCGGCGCACATGCCGCAGTACGTCAGCCTTTTCGTAATCGGTCTCATCGCCGGTCCACGGCGCTGGCTGGAAACGATGCCGACTCGGCGCGGTTTGATCTGGCTGGGACTTGGTGCGGGGATGGGCGCAGTTGCCTACCTAATGATTGGAAGCGGCGCCGTCCGAGGGCTCCCTTCTCAGAATTGGGCGGTATGCGCATTCGAGTCAACAATGTGCGCCGCTCTTGTCGTAGGCCTGCCCGTGGCATTTCGCGAACTCGCGGTTGGCGCGAGCCGAATGTGGCGCAAGCTGGCGGCGGATGTCTACGGCGTCTACGTCTTTCACTTCCCAGTCGTGATGGCGGTGCAGTGGGCTTTGATCGGTGCGCCGGTTGCGGTGTGGGTGCGTCTGGTCGCGACCGTGGCCCTTGCGGTTGTGATCTCGTTCATGCTCGTTGACCAACTCATCCTGAGGCTGCCTGGCATGCGGCGGATCTTTTGAGGCTCTGCCCACGGCCCCTTGTCATTTTCTGCCAGTTCGGCGGAAACGTGACCGAGTTTGGGGCGATGGCGCGAACGTCATCGAACGAGCGTGACAAAGCGTCCCAAGGCGTGAACGAACGGTCTGGCGCGATGCAAACCGGGACGCGAATTCCCGTGTTGGGTGTGCGCCGTGAAGAGGGCCCGGCGAGCGTACGGTTGAGCTGAGACTTTCATCAAGGACGAGGACATGGGCGGCGCGCTAATCGTAGAGCGAAGCGAAGTCGTCTCAAACGTGAGACTAAAGTTGTCACTTCGCCTTTGGCCGGGGATGGCGCCTGCCCGCAAACCCAGCAATGACGCGGGTTCTGGAGGTTTGCGAAGCAAAGTTGGGTCTTGCGCACTTCGTGTGACGGTGGACCTCCCCCTTCCCTTCAAGAAATTCAAACCACCACGTCGGCAGCCGGGCGTGGACGCGCAGAGTCGGCCGGTTGCCTTGTTCGGCTGAAGCGCCGGGAGGGAGGGAGGGAACGGGCGCTGCGCACCGCAGCTGGACCTAGCCCAGCACCACCGGGCGCAGTCGCAAGCCTGCGCCCACTGGCAGCGTCACACAAAGTGAGCAAGACCCACATTTGCTTCGTTCTACGAACTCACAACCCCAGAGAAATGGCTTTCCGGACAAGGACTTACGTCATCATTGACGTAAACATGTGTCCCAGCGTGCGGGTGCGCTGATCGCGCAGTGGCCGCAGTTTCATGCAGTCGTTACAGACCCGTGGCAGACGATGTACTCGTCAATCTGGTCTGCGTGATCCGCCGCTGCGGTGCCGCGAGCATATAGGGCCGAGCTACGACCCTCAACCGGGCATCGAAGCCAATGGCTCATACCGCTCCACGCACGTCCCCCGCCCGGGCGTCACACAAAGTGCGGAAGCCCCGACTTTGCTTCGGTCTACGGCAGCGCGCCGGAAATCCGCTGCCTCAAGGCCCACTCGATGATGGGCTTGGGCGCAGCGGTACATATCAGGGCGCGTCGTTCCGAGCCCTCAGAGCCAGTAGCCGGGAACCCAGGTCCAGCCCCAAGTGCGGTCGCTCCAGTGGCCGTTCACCCACAGGGCGTCCGTAAAGGGCTGGTCAACGAAGTAGCCCTCGTCCCATTGCCAGTCGCCGCCGTCCCAGTAGTAGTCGCCCGGAATCCAGATCGTGGCGACCGCGGTGGCTTTGGGAGCCTTCTCTGCCTTCGGTGCGGGCTTGGGCTTGGTGGTATGCGCCGCCACGGCCCCAGTGTGCTTGCCTGGGTGACGAGCGCTCTTGGTGACCGTGTGCGGCTTGGCCGCTCCGCCAGCCTTTGTCGCCGCCGCGGTGGCCGGCACAACGTACATCATTGTGATGCCCGGGAACAGTGCTGCAAGTTGCTTGATCATCTCTGCTCGTTTCAATCAGGTTGAGGGGTTTGAGGGGTGATCAATGTGCGCCCGGCCCCGGGAACGGTCTGTGCGTTGCCGCACACCACTTGCAGGCAATCCATTCAAGCTGCGAATCGACGGCAGCACAAAGCGCGGCTTCCTCGGTCTACGGCTCTACGCCTCTGCTCCGCACCGTCACACAATGTCCGGAAGACCCGACTTTGCTTC
>PLZH01000276.1:1778-14319 GCA_003152055.1 Burkholderiales bacterium | reverse complement strand
CGGCGATGGTGATCGTGCAGACCCTCCTGGCGCTGCCGATCATCACGGCGCTGGCCCGGCAGGTCGTTGCCGACGCGTTGCGCGACGGCGGCGACCAGCTGCGCTCGATGGGCGCGCGGCCGCTCCTGCGCGGCCTGCTGATGCTGCTGCACGAGCGCTGGGCCGTCGTCACCCTGCTCCTGATCGCCTTCGGCCGCGCCATCGCCGAGGTCGGCGCCGTCATGATCGTCGGCGGCAACATCAGCGGCTTCACCCGCGTCATGACCACGGCGATCGCGCTCGAGACGAGTAAGGGCGACTTGCCGCTGGCGCTGGCGCTTGGCTTCGTCCTGCTCGCGGTCGTGGCGTTGCTCAACGTCGTGACCACGTTCGTTCCGCGCGGCCACGAGCTGCAGACGGCGCAGCTGCAATGACGGTGCCCGAGCCCGAGGCTTTGCTCGCGCTGCGCGACGCTTCGGTCTCGTTCGGCCCCGTGCAGGCGCTGCGCGACGCGACCTTGAGCGTCTACGCCGGCGACAGGATCGCCATCGTCGGCGCCAACGGCTCGGGCAAGACCACCCTGTTGCGCCTGCTGCACGGCGTCGTCGCGCACTCGGGGTCGCGCATGGTGCGTCACGCGGCGAGCGTACAGACGATGGTGTTCCAGCGGCCGTTCCTGCTTCGCCTGTCGGTCTGGAACAACCTGCGCATCGCGCTCTGGCTCGCCCATCGGCACATGCCGAAGGCCAGGCGGCGGGAACGCGCCCTGCAGGCGCTCTGCCGGGTCGGCATGGTTGCCTTGCGCGATCGCCCGGCACGGTCGCTCTCGGGCGGAGAGCAGCAGCGCCTGGCGCTCGCCCGCGGCTGGGCGATCCGCCCCGACATCCTCTTTCTCGACGAGCCGACGGCGAACCTGGATCCCTCGGCGAAGAAGGAGGTCGAATCACTGCTTGCCGGCTTCGCCGCCGAAGGCATGACGCTCGTGATGAGCACCCATAACCTGGGCCAGGCCAAGCGCCTGGCGACGCGCGTCGTCTACATGGACGGCGGCCGGATCGATACCGATCTGCCTACGGCCGAGTTCTTCAATTCCGGCGCGCGCGGGCGCGCCGATCTTTTCCTCAAAGGAGAATTGTCATGGTCGCTCGATCCCTGAAACTCGCTGTTCGCCGCGCCGCCCTCGGGCTGCTCGGCGCCGCCGCGCTCATCCTGATTGCGCCCGGCGTCTCGGCCGAAGATCGCTTCATCACGATGGCCTCGACGACGAGCACCGAGCAGTCCGGCCTGTTCCCGCATCTGCTGCCGGCCTTCACGAAGGCGACCGGCATCGACGTGCACGTCGTCGCCGTCGGCACCGGCCAGGCCCTCGATATGGGGCGGCGGGGCGACGCCGACCTCCTGTTCGTTCACGACAAGGCAGCCGAGGAGAAGTTCATCGCCGAAGGCTGGGGCCTGAAGCGAACCGACGTCATGTACAACGATTTCGTCCTGATCGGGCCGAAGAGCGACCCGGTCGGCGTCAAAGGCCGGGACATCGTAGCAGCGCTCGGCAAGCTCGCCGGGTCGTCGGCCGCGTTCATCTCGCGCGGCGACAAGAGCGGCACGAACGCAGCCGAGCTGCGCTACTGGAAAGTCGCCGGCATCGACGCGCCGGCGGCGCGGATGGCCAACTACAAGGAATGCGGCTGCGGTATGGGCCCGGCGCTGAACATCGCTTCGGCCTCCGAGGCCTACGTGCTGGCTGACCGCGGCACCTGGCTGAACTTCAAGAACCGCGGCGACCTCGTCGTCCTGGTCGAAGGCGACAGTCGGCTCTTCAACCAGTACGGCGTGATCGTCGTCAATCCGGCCAAGCACCCGCAGACCAAGACCGCGCTGGCGCAGGCCTTCGCCGACTGGGTCCTCTCGCCGGCCGGACAGGCGACGATCGCCAGCTACCGGATCGGTGGCGAACAGCTCTTCTTTCCGAACGCCCCGCGTTGACCGCAGCCGCGCTGCCGGCTACATCGTCGCAGCGAGCGGCAGGTTGATCAGCAGGTTCTGCGGTTTCAGCCTCAGCAACTGCGCGTCGCTCATCGCGACTCCCAGGTAGACCGGCTTGCCGGCGAGATCGGCGCGCATCTCGGCCGGATCGGCGAAGTCGAGCCGAAAGAGGCCGATCAGGCGCTGCAACCGCGTCGGGTCGGGCGCCGAGCCGCGATACAGGTCGTCGAGGATCGCGCTCGACTCGACGTCGAGGCCGATGTGCCAGGCCCAGGCCGGATCGTCGATCCGCTGCAGCGGCCGGATCGTCGTCCGGACGCCGAGAAAGTGGGCGATCCAGCGCTCGAGCACGCGGGCCAGCGCGGCCAGGCCCGAGTCGGCGCGCGTCATGGTGAAGCGCAGGCCGTGGCCGAGTTCGCTCGCGACCTCGAGGGTCAGGTCGAGGATGAACGAAAGCGGGTCGCCTTGCGCCGCGAACACGTCGGCGTTGTCGGCTCCGAGCACGGGCATGCTGGCGCCGTGGCTGGCGCAGCCCTGCCGCATCAGCCAGCCGATGACGTCGCCGCCGGCATCGCTCATCCGGTCGGCCGCGTCGCTGTCGGCCGAGAGAACACGGCCGTCGCTGATCGTCACGCGTTGCGGCCGACAGAGCAGTTGTGCGGCGCGGCGCTCGAACGGGTCGGAGGCGTCTTCGAACAGACGAGCGACGATCGCTTCGACGACTTTCGCGACGAACACCGGCGGCACGGCGATCCGGCCGTTGCGCATGACAGCCAGGTAGTACGCCTCGAAGGTGCCAGCCGCAAGCAGCGCGTCACGAAAGCGCAGGAACGTCTCGTAGTTGGAACGGACGTCGTCGTCCGCCAGCGTGGCGAGCCGCTTGCGCTCGACGCTCTGGTGCGGCTCGGCCTGCAGCTCCTCGTGCAGCCGGCGCTCGGCCGCGCAAGACTCGGCGACGATCGCCAGTTCGGGCAGCGCCAGAAACGAACGCAGGTGCCGGGCGCTCGGAGCGAGCCAGCAAGGCGCCTGGCCGGGCGATGAAGGCAAGGTGCCGCAAGGCGGGAGGTCAGGCATCGAGCCGGCATTATTCGCGACGCGCGGGCCCGGCCGAGGGGCGCTTTCCCGCGTCATAAAATTCGTCGGTGAAAGTCATCGGTTTCTGCGGCTATTCGGGATCGGGCAAGACCACCCTCATCGAGCAGCTCATCGTTCGCCTGACACTGGCCGGCCAGCGGGTCTCCGTCGTCAAGCACGCGCATCACGACTTCGACATCGATCACGAAGGCAAGGACTCGTGGCGGCATCGACAGGCAGGGGCTTTCGAGGTCGTGATCGCGTCGAACCGGCGCCTGGCGAAGATGCGCGAGTACCCGCAGCGGGCGGAGCCGACGCTGCACCAGCTCGTCGCCGAACTGTCCGATTGCGACTGGGCACTGGTTGAAGGTTTCAAGCATGCGGCGCTGCCGAAGATCGAGGTCTGGCGCGCGGCTACCGGCGCGCCCGCGCAGTATCCCGCCGACGCACACGTCATCGCCATCGCGACGGATAGCCCGACGCTGTTGCCCGCGCCGACCCGCCTGCCGCTCTTCGATCTGAATCAGATCGACCGGGTCGCCGAATTCATGCTGGCCAACGCCGGGCTCTGCGAATATCCACGAGCGCCGGCCCCTGCGCCGGAGCTCGCCACCTTGCGGCGCGCCAACGAACCCTAGGCGATCCGGGCGATGTCGCGCAGGTGCGTCGGGCCGGCGCGGCGCTCGATCTCGGCGAGCAGCGGCTTGTTCCAGCCGAGCATGAACATCGCTTCGGCAGTGACGAACATCGGCCCGACGAGAAGGCCGATGACATCGTCGACGAAGGCCGGTTTCCTGCCTTCGTACCAGTGGCCGATGAACTGGATCAGCCAGCCGCCGGCGAAAAATCCCGTACCCCAGCCGAGCCAGACGCCGACGCTGCCGCCCGCGACGTCTTGGCCGAGCCTGATCAGGATGCCGACCGCTGCGCTCACCGCCAGGCCGAGCAGGAGGTTGCCGCGCGTCACGTACCAGGCGGCGGCCAGCGCGAACGCGATCCACGCTGGTGTCAGCGACAGGCCGAACGCGGGCAGCGCCGGTCGGGCAAGGAGGATGCCTACCCCGAAGACGATCATCGGCACGCCGACGAAATGGCTGACGATGTTGCGCCGGTCGCGGTGGTACTCCGCGTACTGGGCGAGGAGTTCGGTGGCGTTGCGCATGCGTGGGCCTCGACGGGGCAATGGCAACATGTTAGGCCAACTTGCAAGACTCGTGCGCGGCCGCGCGCCGGCCGGCGTGAGCGACCGCACGGCTGGGCGCGCGGCGGCTCCCTACAATCCGCGCACTTTCATGGGGCGCCCCGGCATGAGCATCAAGAGTGACAAGTGGATCCGCCGCATGGCCCGGGAGACAGGGATGATCGAGCCCTTCGAGCCCGGGCAAGTGCGCCATGCCGCCGACGGCCATCGCATCGTCAGCTACGGCACCTCGAGCTACGGCTACGACATCCGCTGCGCGCCCGAATTCAAGGTCTTCACGAACATCTTCTCGACCGTCGTCGATCCGAAGAACTTCGACGAGAAAAGCTTCGTCGATATCAACGCCGATGTCTGCGTGATTCCGCCCAACAGCTTCGCCCTGGCCCGCACGCTCGAGTACTTCCGCATTCCGAGAAACGTGCTGACGATCTGCCTCGGCAAGAGTACCTATGCGCGCTGCGGAATCATCGTCAACGTCACGCCTTTCGAGCCCGAGTGGGAGGGGTACGTGACGCTGGAATTCAGCAACACGACACCGCTGCCGGCCAAGATCTACGCGGGCGAGGGCTGCGCCCAGGTCATCTTCTTCGAGAGCGACGAGGTCTGCGAGACGAGCTACAAGGACCGCGGCGGCAAGTACCAGGGCCAGCAAGGCGTGACGCTGCCGAAGACCTGAGGGCGGGCGAGCGCGTTCGCCGACACGCCGCGCCGCGCCGCGGCGCCCGGTCTACCATCGCACAGGCTTCATGCCGGGAGACGACGATGCGGATGGACGGCCAGGACGAGAGCAGCAACGTCGAAGACGTTCGCGGCATGAGCGGCGGCGGCGGCGGTTTCGGCTTCGGCGGCCGCGGCATCGGCCTCGGCGGCGTTGTGGTGGCGCTCGTCGCCGGCTGGATCTTCGGCGTCAACCCGCTCACTCTTCTCGGGCTGATGGGCAGCGGTGGCGGCGGCGGGCAGGTCGTCCAGCAGCAGGGCCCGGCGCCGGCGCCACCACGCAACGACGCCGAGGCCAGGTTCGTCTCGCGGATCCTGCGCAGCACCGAGGTCGTCTGGACCGACATCTTACGGGCATCGGGCCGGACCTACCAACCGCCCAGGCTCGTGCTCTTCAGCGGCAGCTGGCCGACCGCCTGCGGCCAGGGCGACGCGGCGATGGGCCCGTTCTATTGTCCGAACGACCAGAAGGTCTACATCGATCTGCGCTTCTACGACACGCTCGAGCGCAAGCTCGGCGCGCCGGGCCAGTTCGCGCAGGCCTACGTGATCGCGCACGAGGTCGGCCACCACGTGCAGAACCAGCTCGGCATCATGCAGCGCGTCGACGCGTTGCGCAGCCGCGGCGGCGAGGCGCAGGCCAATGCGCTGAGCGTTCGCGTCGAGCTGCAGGCCGATTGCTTCGCCGGCGTCTGGGCCAATCGCTCGCAGAAGGAGCAGGGCTGGCGGCTCGATCCGGGCGACATCGAGACGGCGCTGAACGCCGCAGCGCAGATCGGCGACGACACGCTGCAGCGCAAGTCGCGCGGCACGGTCGTTCCGGAGACCTTCACCCACGGCACGAGCGCGCAGCGGGTCGGCTGGTTCAAGCGCGGCGTCGAGGGCGGCAGCGTGGAACGCTGCAACACCTTCGAAGGCCGCGATCTTTAGGCCCGCGCAGTCGGTCACGACCCGTCCGCTCAAGTCGATTTCGAGTCTGCCGATACCTGCTTCGGAGGCCGATCGAGATTCCATGGAAATTGCCGCGGCATCGCAGCCTGCGTCGACGCGGGCGGCGGGCACGAGCCCGTCCGACGCGATGCGCGTGCGCCGCAAAGAGCGCCGGCGCATGCTGCCGATGGTGGCGGCCAGCTACGTCGTCGACACCGCGCTTCTGCTGTGCTTTTGCCTCGTCGGATCGCTGCCCTGGCGCATGCCGCCTGTGTTCCTGGTGTCCGGACTGCTCGTCTGCGCGGCCTTCCATTTCATCCTCGACAGCGAATTTCCCGAACGTCTTCGCGACCACCACATGGTCATGGAGCAAATGGTCGCGAACTGCACGCTGCTTGCGGTCTTCTTGCTGTGGACGCCGCAGGTCGGCGTGCCGTTGCTGATGCTGACCTTCGTTATCTTCGCGTTCGGCGCGCTGCGGATGAAGTTTCGCAGCGTCGTGTTTGGATCGACCGGGCTCGCCCTGGCGATGGGCCTTGTCGTCGCATGCTTCGGCGACGGCGTCGACCTGCCGATGGCGACGCCGGCGCAGCGTGCCGTCAGCGGGCTGTGGTTGGCGGTCGTGCTCTCGCGCCTCGCATTCCTCGGCCAGCACGGCGCTCATCTGCGTTCCCTGCTCAACGAGCAGCGAGCCAAGCTGACGGTCGCGTTGACCGAAGTCGAGCGGCTCGCCAACCGCGACGAACTGACCGGCGCTCGGAACCGGCGCGCCATCATGCTGCTTGTCAGCGAGGAGTACGAGCGCATGCAACGCACGAGCACGCCGTTCGCGGTGGCGCTGTTCGACATCGATTTCTTCAAGCGCGTCAACGACGAGCACGGCCATCTCGTCGGCGACGAGGTTTTGCGCCGCTTCGTCATCGCGGCAGCTGCTCGGCCGTGCCGACATGGCGCTTTACGCGACCAAGCACGCCGGCCGCAACTGCGTTCGCGCCGGCTAGGTTTCGCCGCGGGCCTCTACGCTTTCAACGCAGGGCGCCGATCCAGTCGCAGCGAAGCACTTGCGTGAGGTGCAGGCGGCGGCGCAGGGCCACATAGCTGCCGGGCAGGAAGAGAAGGGCCCCGCACATCGCGGCTGCCCAGCCTGAATGGACCAGGAACGCCGTCGGCTCGCCGACCCAGCCGGCGAGCCAGAGCGTCAGCACCATGTCCCACACGTGCTTTTCCAGGGGCTGCTCGCGAACGTGCCGCTGATGCCACAGCTTCAGATCGTGGAACTGCTCGAGGTTCATGGCGCTCCCGCCGGCTCGCCTCCTCAATACGTGCCGGAGATCAGTATGCGGTCATCGACGTTGTGGATGTCGGTGTGGCCGCAAAAGGCCATGGTCAGCGCGAGCTCATTGGCAAGGACTTCGAGGCAGCGCGTCACGCCGCGCTGGCCCATCGCCCCGAGTCCGTAGACGAAAGCGCGGCCGATCAGCACGCCGCGGGCGCCGAGCGCCCAGGCCTTCAGGATGTCCTGCCCGGAGCGGATGCCGCCATCCATCCAGACCTCGATCTGCGAGCCGACCGCATCCGCGATCGCCGGCAAGGCCGTGATACCCGAAGGCGCGCCATCGAGCTGGCGGCCACCGTGGTTGGAAACGACGAGCGCGTCGGCGCCGCTCGCGACCGCAAGCCTGGCGTCTTCCGCGTCGAGGATGCCCTTGAGGATGAGCTTGCCGCCCCAGCGCTTCTTGATCCACTCGATGTCGGCCCAGCTCAGCGTCGGATCGAACTGCTGCGCCGTCCAGGCGCTGAGCGAGGCCATGTTCTCGACGCCTTCGACGTGGCCGACGATGTTGCCGAAGCTGCGCCGCTTCGTGGCGAGCATCGCCGCGCACCAGCTCGGCTTGGTTGCGAGGTTGAAGAGATTGGCGAGTGTCGGCTTCGGCGGCGTCGAGAGACCGTTCTTGATGTCCTTGTGGCGCTGGCCGAGGATCTGCAGATCGAGCGTCAGCACCAGGGCGCTGCACTTGGCGGCCTTGGCCCGGTCGATGAGGCGGCCGATGAACTCGCGGTCGCGCATCACATAGAGCTGGAACCAGAACGGCGCCTTGGTGTTCGCGGCGACGTCCTCGATCGAGCAGATGCTCATGGTCGAGAGCGTGAAGGGCACGCCGAACGCCTCGGCGGCGCGCGCGGCGAGGATCTCGCCATCGGCGTGCTGCATGCCGAGCATGCCGATGGGCGCGAGCGCCACCGGCATCGCCACGTCCTGCCCGACCATCGTCGTGCGCAGCGTGCGTTTCTCGATGTTGACGGCGACGCGCTGGCGCAGCTTGATCTTCCGGAAGTCGGCTTCGTTGGCGCGATAGGTGCTCTCGGTCCACGAGCCGGAATCGGCGTAGTCGTAGAACATGCGCGGCACCCTGCGTCGGGCGATCTCGCGCAGGTCTTCGATGTGGGTGATGACGGGAGCTTGAAAGGCGACCATCTAACGATGCTACGACAGTGCGCCGTGAAGAACACGCTCTCAGCGCGGGGTTTGTTCCGGCGCCGCGTCGAAGAGCGGCAGGCCGGGACTCGCGCGCTCGGTCTGCGATGCTTCGCGCGCCTTCGATCGGGATGTCGCCGGCACGCCGGCAACGAGCTCGCTCAGCTTTTCCAGACCCGAGGCCCGAACCCCGAGCAGGCGCAGGCGCCGCGTCAGGTCGACGCGCTTCAGGCACAGGCCAGCGACCTTTCTGATCTCGCGCCCGTCGAGCGTGTGCGCGGGCAGCGTCAGGTCGCGCGTCGCGATCCTGAAATCGTCGAAACGCAGCTTGATGCCGATCGTCTTCGCCGCATACCCCTTGCGGGCCAGGTCGCCGCCCAGCTGTGTGCACAGCTCGGTGAAGATGGCGCCGAGCTCGGCCCGGTCGCGCACCGCGTGCAGGTCGCGATCGAAGGTCGTCTCGCGGCTGATCGATTTGGGCTCGCTCGACGTCACAACCGGCCGATCGTCGCGACCGTGCGAAGCCTCGTGTAGCCAGGCGCCGAAGCTCCTGCCGAACTGCGCGACGAGGAAGGCCGGATCGGCGGCAGCGACATCGCCGATCGTGTGGATGCCGAGCCCGGCGAGCTTGGCCGCGGCCTTCGGGCCGATGCCGTTGACCTTGCGTGCGGCGAGCGGCCAGATGCGCTCGGGGATGTCGGCTTCGGTGAGCAGCGTTAGGCCATCCGGCTTGTCGAGCTCGGAGGCGATCTTCGAGAGCAACTTGTTCGGCGTGATGCCGATCGAGCAACTGAGCCCCGTCGCCTCGCGCACCGCGGCCTTCAGGCGAAGGCCGGCGGCGCGGCCGCCGTCGTGGTCGACGCCGGGAGTCTCGCTGAGGTCGATGTAGATCTCGTCGATGCCGCGATCCTCGACGATGAGCGCGACGCTGCGTACCGCCGCCTTGAAAAGGCGCGAGTACTTGCGGTACTCCTCGAAATCGACCGGCAGGAGTATCGCGTCGGGGGCCAGCGCCGCCGACTTCATCATGCCCATCGCCGAGAAGACGCCGAACTTGCGCGCTTCGTAGGTGCTGGTCGTGACGACGCCGCGGCCGATGTAATCGCGCAGGGCGAAGAACTTTCGCGTGCCGTCGGGCAGGAGGTGTGGCTGCCGGTCACGGCCGCCGCCGATGACGACCGCGAGCCCGCGCAACTCCGGATAGCGCAGCAGCTCGACCGACGCATAGAACGCGTCCATGTCGAGATGGGCGATCAGGCGGGGCATGATTCCTTCGATGGTAGGCTCCGCGCCGGGAGGCGGACTCGAATGACACCCGATTCCACGACGACATCGATCCGATTCGCAACGCGCGCCGACGTGCTCGCGATGGCCGAGATGTCGCGCGATCTCATCGAGCACGGCCTCGGCTGGAGCTGGACGCGCGAGCGCGTGTTGCGCAGTCTGCGTCACCCCGACACCAACGCCGTCGTCGCCGTTCGCGAAGCCGAGCGCGCCGGCTTCGGCATCATGAAGTACGGTGACGACGAAGCGCATCTGCTGCTTCTCGCCGTGCGCCCGGGGCACGCGCGGCACGGCGTCGGGCGGACCCTTGTCGACTGGCTCGAAGCCTCGGCACGCGTCGCAGGCGTCGTTCGCGTCACCCTCGAGGCGCGTTTCGGCAACGCCGCGGCGCGCGCTTTCTACGCTCGCCTCGGCTACGCTCAGACGCAGCTCCTACCCGGTTACTACGGTGGCCGCGAGTCTAGCGTTCGCATGGTCAAGGAGTTCGGCAACGGGCGCGCGGGAGCGCCGTGAGGACGTGGCCCGGTGCGGCGGTTGCGGCCACGTTGACGTTGGCGTCGCATTCCTTGGCCGTCGAGCCGGAGGCGGCCGATGCCACGGCGGTCTTCAACGCCGGCACGGCCGATGCAGAACGCGGCCGCGACGCGGTGGCCAAGAGCTGGGCCGGCCGGGTCGAAGGCGAGAGCGCGGTCCTGCGCTGGCGGCCTGGCATCGTCAACATCGGAGGCGATCTCAACCGCGCCATTTCGCGCGGGCCCTACATCCTGCAGACGACGAAAGACGGGGTCGCGTCGTTCAGCGTCGGCTTCTATCAGACGGTCTGGGTGCGCGACCCTGACGACATGGCCTGGCGCGTCCTTTTGGACGGCGGCGCGTCGACGCTGGCGAAGCTCAGCGATCGCGTTGCGGCCGAGGCCTGGGTCGTGGCGCAGGCGATGTCTGATTGCGCTGCTGGATCTTCGCCTTAGACGGCGAGCTCGATGCTCAAGCGCGGATCACGCCGCTCTTGAAGACGCCGCGATCGGCCGAGCCGTAGGCTGAATAGAGCATGGCGCCGTCGCGCGGCAGCAGCACGTCGATAGCGCGATCGAGTGCTGCGGTGGCGCGGGCCAGCGATTCGCGCTGCGCCGCGACCTGGCCGCTCGCCTGGGCAAGGCGAGTCCGCAGCGCCGGCGGCAGCGGGCCGCTCCTTGCCGCGTCGGAAAAATGGCTCACCGCGCTGGCCAGGGCGCGATGCAGCTCGGAGGCGTGCAGGTCGATGCCGGCGGCGTCGCGCGAGCGCAAGGCGTGGCCGAGCGCGGCGAGCCGCGACTCGACGGCGCAGAGGCGGGCCTCGAGCTCGGGCGAGGCGGAAGGGGCGGGCGCCGGCAAGCGCGGAGCGCCCTGCATCAGCTTTGCACCTTGCTGAGCAGTTCCTGCGCGTTGGCGATCAGCTTGTCGGCGATCACCGCCGGGTTCACCTTGAATGTGCCACTGGCAATCGAGTCGCCGACCTTGGCCACCTTTTCGGCGTCGTATTCGCCGGAGGCGCCGCCCGAAAGCAGCGTCGATGCGGTGCTCGAGAGTTCGACCCTGGCACTGGCGTCGGTGCCGCCGGCGACCGGCGTTGCACCCGGGGCGGCGGCGTTCGACTTTGCCGCTTCGGCAGCCGCGGCCTGCGCGCCGGCCACCGGAAGGGCAGCAGGTTTGTCCGCGGGGTTACCGATCTTCATGGTGCTCTCCATCGGCGCCGAAAGCGTGCGCGCCCATCAACATGGACGGACTATCGGCGTCGCAGGGCGCGACTTTAGGGCTTTTTCTCGGCGAACCGAGGCTCGCCAGGGGCTGTCTCACAGTGCCACCTCGACGCGCCGCTCGCCCGACGGGATGCCCGTCAGCACGCGGCCGCTTTCGGTGCGCACGTGCGCCGGCTGACCTTCGACGCCGTTGTTGAGTGCCTGGCCTTCGGCTTCGAGGGCAAAGCCCTTGCCGGAAGCGACGAGCTTCACGGTCTCGCCGGCGGCGAAATACTGGCGCGCCTTGAGCTGCGCCTCGCGCAGGGTCTGGCCGGGCCGGATTACCTGGGCCAGGACACGACCTTCAGCCACCTTCGGATCGATGATGGCGGGGCTGAATTCCTCGGCCAGATCGACCTCGGCTTCGGCGAGGTCGGACGCGGCGATGACGCTGCCTGCCGCGGCGCCTCCCGGCACGACCACGGCGCGTCCGTAGACCTTGACGGTGATCGGCAGGTAGACGTTCCAGAGCGTCGGCCCTTCCTTGCAACGCAGGCCGATGCGCGCCTTGCCCCACAGGCGAACACCCAGCGGCACGTACGGTTCGATGCGCCGGCAGGGCGCGAGGTGCAAGCGGGGATCGAGTTGGCCGATGGCGACTTCGACACGATGCGGCCCGGCCGCGACAGCGTTGCCGAGGGCGAGCGAGCGGACGCTGTCGAGCAACGATGGATCGAGCCCCGGTGCCGCTTCTTCGGCCTGCGCCGACGTTGAAAAGCCAAGCACGACGAGGACGAACACCAGCGTCCCGGCAAGCAGCCATGCCAGGGCGCGCGGCGTGGCGCGCGCGAGCGAACCGAGCAGGGCGATCGACAACATGGCCTCACTCTAGGACACGGCGCGGCGGCCGAGGCGTCGATATGGCCGGCAAAGCGCGTGCTATTCGCGCTTATGTTCGGCGCGAGGCGTCAAGACAATGCTTTCACATCGCCGCATGGCGGGCTCTTGCCCTGCCGGGCGGCGCCGATGCGAGGCCCCGATGATCAACCGACTGACCGACGCGAACGCGCTCGACTTCCAGGCCCAGGCCCTTGTCCTGCGCTCGGAGCGGCAACGCCTGATCGCCAGCAACATCGCCAACGCCGACACGCCCGGCTATGTCGCCCGCGACATGGATTTCGC
>PLZH01000276.1:213-1756 GCA_003152055.1 Burkholderiales bacterium | reverse complement strand
CGCTGCGCTTCATCGGCGCCAACGTCAAGACGCAGCTCTCGGCCATCAACGGTCAATAAGGAGCGCATCGATGAGCATGCTCTCGATCTTCAACGTCTCGGGCAGCGCCGCGAGCGCGCAGAGCCAGCGGCTCAACGTCGTCGCTTCCAACCTTGCCAACGTCGACACCGTCGCCGGCCCCGATGGGCAGGCCTACAAGGCGCGCCAGGTCACCTTCCAGACGCAGCTCCTCGGCGAGACCGCCGACGACCCGAGCGCCGCTGGCGTGCGCGTCAGCACCGTCAGCGAAGACCAGACGCCAGGGCGCCGCGTCCACGACCCCGCGAACCCGAGCGCTGACGCCGACGGTTACGTCACCTACAGCAATGTCAACGCGGTGGAGGAGATGGTCAACATGATCTCGGCCTCGCGCTCGTACCAGAACAACCTCGAAGTCATGAACACGGCGAAAACGCTGCTGCTCAAAACCATCCAGCTCGGAAGCTGAAGCTGAAGGAAACATGCGATGAGCGTCAGTGCAGCGACATCCACCCCCAACGTGACCGTCTCGTCGACGCCGGCGGCCTCGAGCGCGTCGAGCTCGACCGTCAGCGCCGACACCTTCTTGAAGCTCCTGGTCGCGCAGATGCAGAACCAGGATCCGCTCAACCCGATGGACAACGCCCAGGTTACGAGCCAGATGGCGCAGATCAACACGGTGACCGGCATCAACACGCTGAACACCACCGTGCAGTCGCTGTCGTCGCAATTCACGCAGATGCAGGCGCTGCAGGGCGCCTCGCTGGTCGGGCATAGCGTCATCGTGCCCGGCAACATGCTCAATATCGACCCGACCTCGGCCACCGGCCAGGGGGGCTTCCAGATCGCGACGCCGGCCGACGCGGTCAAGGTCGACATCCTGGCGCCGAGCGGCGCCGTCGTGCAGACGATCAACCTCGGCGCCGAAGGCGCCGGCATGCACAGCTTCGCCTGGCCGGCCGGCACGGCGACCAACGCCAGCGGCTACACCTTCCGCGTCACGGCAACGAGCGGTGGAGTCACGATTCCTTCGACGGCGCTGATGAGCGACATCGTCGACGCCGTCTCGACCAGCGGCAACACCTTCAACCTCGAGCTGCAGAACTCCGGCACCGTGCCCTACAGCACCGTCGTGGCTCTCAACTGAACCCTCACTTCCTCCTCCTGAAAGAGAACGCGCCATGGGCTTCCAGCAAGGTCTTTCCGGTCTCGCCGCGTCGAGCGCCAGCCTCGACGTGATCGGCAACAATATCGCCAACGCCAACACCTATGGCGCCAAGGCTTCGCGCGCCGAGTTCGCCGACCTGTACGCGAACGCCATCGGCGGCACGAGCAACGCGATCGGCATCGGCACGAAGGTCGCCGCGGTCGCCCAGCAGTTCACGCAGGGCACCATCTCGACGACCGGCAACCCGCTCGACGTGGCCATCAACGGCGGCGGCTTTTTCGAGGTGAGCTCGACGAGCGGCGCGGTCTCGTACACGCGAAACGGCGAATTCAAGACCGACAACAGCGGCTACATCGT
>PLZH01000276.1:0-172 GCA_003152055.1 Burkholderiales bacterium | reverse complement strand
GTGGCGCTGACCTACTACTTCCAGAAGGCGAGCACCGACACGTGGAATGTCTACGTTGCCGCCAACGGCACGCCGATCGCGACGGATGCCAGCGGCAATCCGGCGCCCTCGACGACGATCACCTTCCCGACCAACGGCGGCACGCCAACGGCGCCCGTCGGCACCGTCGCGC
>PLZH01000003.1 GCA_003152055.1 Burkholderiales bacterium | reverse complement strand
CCATCTTGAGCGCGTCGTACACCGGCTGCCAGCCCTCGCCCTTGCGCAACTGCAGCCCTGGGTTGGGCAGATAGTGCCCGTTGCGGGTGCGTGCCCATAGTCTGCGCGCCGGCTTGTAGCCGCTGTCGACTTCGGCCCGCGCCAGCACCTGGTTGAGGTAGCTGCGCTTGCGCCGCGTCTCCTTCCACAGATGGGCAGGCAGGCCTTCCAGCACCTGGTGCAGTTGCTCGGCGAAGTAACCTTGGCCGAACTTCCATGGCGGCAGCGCCCGGGCGGTGCAATACGACCACTGAGTCTTCAGTCCTGCGAGCATCAGCGTCAGCACCCAGTACTCGCCCTGATGACGTTCCACGCGAACGAGCCGGCCATCGACCTGCACGTCGATCACGGCTGGCGCAAGGCGGTCGTAAACCGATGCCCATGCGCTCTTTGCGAACGCAGGCTCTTCGATCGCCCGGTTCACCGATTGCTGCCAGGCGGTATGCCCGAAATCGTCTTCGGCAGTCGGATCGGCACCCTTTTCGAGGAGAGCATCGACCAGAGCCACGTTCCCGGCACGCGCGGCCAGCATCAAGGGCGTAGCGCCCACTGGTGTCAGGTGTTCCACGGTATGCACGTCGCACAGCCTCAGGATGTCCTTGAAGTTCTTCGCCGTGTATGGCTGCAGGTGACGTTGACGGACGGCAGCGACGGCGCGAAGCGCCAGTTGCTGCTGCTTCCCATGATCGGGAAGCGTCGCGCCGAGCATGGTCGCGTGACCGACCCGACCGAAATNNGGCGTCCAGGGCACGGGCTTGCCTTGCAGGAAGGCCTCGCGGATCGCCTTCGCCTGCTCCTCCTTGCCCTGCAGCTCGAGCTTGCGCGCTTCCTGCGCCCACTCTTGCTTGGTGGAAGCCTGGGTGGCACCGGCGCGCGCCTCACCGACCTTCAGGCCCAGCAGGTCGAGCAACGGGTGGCCGATGTCGGATTCGACGATCGTCAGGGTCTGCACGGCGCGCGTCATCGCCACGTACAGTGCGTTGACGAAGAACTTGTACAGCTCCAGCGACTTGTCGCTCTTGTCCTTGGCCCTGCGGTAGTCGAGCTCGGCACGTTGCAGGTCTTGCGCCGTGACGCCGTCGCACACCTCGGTGTAGGCCGCGCGCTGCCCGGAAACGATGTTCAGCAGCACAACGTGCGGATACTCCAGCCCCTTGGCCTCGTGGACCGAGAAGATCAGCGGCGTGTGCAACTGCGCCCGGGCTGCGNNTGTTTAAGCGCCGTGTCTTTCGCCTGTACGAGCGTCACCTCGCCCGGCTCGCCCGACGTGCTTTGCACCAGGAAGTTGCTTTCGCGGTCGATCGAACCGAAGCGGGCGTGCTTGATCTTCAACAACCTGTTCGCCAGCTCGGTCACCGCCTTTGTGTTGCGGAAGTTGGCCTGCAGCACCTGCAGTTCTTGACGCTGCGCGGCCTCGCCGGCCAGGCCCCGCCAGAACAGCGTCTTCACGGCTGCCCAGGAGAAGAAGTTCGGGTGGACGATCTGGTTCGAGTCGCCGCACAACAAGAACTGGCCGGGCGTCTTCAGGCAGGCGAGCACGAGCGCGAGCTGCACGCCGGTGAGGTCCTGCACCTCGTCGATGACGATGAAGTCGTATCTGCCCTGCGCCAGCGGCCGCCAGTCGTGGGCGACGAGATTGAGATCGAACTGGGACGTTTCCGCCAACCACTGCCGGTAACGGCCGAACAGGGTGTGCGCTGCTTCCCGCGCTGCCGGCGCGAGCAGGCTCTGGCGCGGGCCGAGAGCCTGGTAGTCGGGCAGGCTCAGCGGTCCAGTGGGTTGAGCGCCGATGACTCCGCGGAACTCCTCGAACAGCGCGTGGGCGTCGATGTCGCCGAGCGCCTTGGCAGCAGTGCGGTTGCGGTCGAACCAGCCATGGAAGGCATTGAAGCTCACCTCACGGCCCTGGGGAACGTGCAGCGTCTCCAGGAACTCGCGGTAGCTCAGGAATTCGGCTTCCTGCGCCGAGTTCTCGTAGCCGTGGGCGTCATATAGCGCCCGTGCCGATTGCGCCAGGTAGGCTGACTGGGTGACGTAGAGCACAAGGCCTTCGGCCTCCCGCAGCTTGACCAGCGTGACGGCGGTCTTGCCCGAGCCGGCGGAGCCGACCAGCACCACTGGCGCGGGCAGGCGGCGGACGGCTTCCTGGGCATCGTCGAAGACGATGGGCTTGTCGAGCAGCTCGAACTCGGCACGGGTGGCGTGCAGCCAGCGAAGGGGCGTGGCTTCGGCGGCGGGCAACGTTGTCGGGTCGGTGGCGGCCCCGCGCTCGATCTTGGATTCGTCGACGGGCGCGCCACGCAGGAAGCGCGACTTGTCGTAGGCGTGGTTCTCGATCACCTCCAGCGCCAAGCACACTGTCTCGCCATCGTAGCGCGCGAACTGCAGCAGCAGCCGGTTGCTGTGATCCAGCTTGGCGCGGTAGTAGTTTCCAGCGTGCAGCTTCTTGACGTCAGGGCTCTTGAAGTCGCCGGCTTCGATGGCGGCGCGAACCTTCGCAAATGCCGGCTTAATCCGTCGCAGGTCGAGATCCTTGTACTGGAGAAGGCGCATGGGCAGAGTCAGGCATCGGGCGTAGTGGGCAACTCGATTTTGCCGGGGCAAATACCCGGTGCCCGAGGCCCAACCTCAGGTTCC
>PLZH01000041.1 GCA_003152055.1 Burkholderiales bacterium | reverse complement strand
CACGCGCCGGCTTGGCCAGCGGCCCGGATTCGAAGATCAAACCCTGCAGCGCCAGCATGCGCAGCCGCTGAACAAGCTTGGGGCCTTGCGAAAGCGTGGCCAAGTCGGAGTACAGCAACGGCGCGCTCGCCTGATCGATGGCCACGTAGATCACCAACTCGGCCTCGTCGGTGCGCCGGCTCACCGCTGGTGCTCCATCTGCGCCGCCGGATCGATTGCGGCCTTCGCCTCCAGCGGCGGAAAGCGTGAAGGTCAGCCCGTTGCCGTCGGCCTTGGCCAGTGGGGCTCCCGCCTTGATCCAGTGCCTGAGCTGCAGGTCCGACAGAAGGCCTTTGTCTCGCGCCATGTCCACCTCGTTGTTTTGATGTTGGCCGGCTCCTAGCTACCCAGCCGGCTACCCAATTTGAGTGGAATGTGGTGGGGCATCAAGACCCCGAAAAACCGCCGAAACACGCAAGCTCCTTATTTCATGCGGGTTTGCGGGTGGCGAGTGAGCTGCCGTGAGACCCCCTGAAACCCTACATCAGCACAATGTCGTACTGCTCCGGCGAGGCGAACGGTTCGGCCTGAAGCGAGATCGGCTTGCCGATGAAGTCAGAAAGCCCCGCGAGATGCGGCCCTTCCTCGTCGAGCAGCATCTCGACGACCGAGGCCGAGGCGATGACGCGGAACTCCTTCGGGTTGAACTGACGCGCTTCGCGCAGGATCTCGCGCAGGATGTCGTGGCAGACGCTGCGTGCCGTCTTCACCTCGCCGCGGCCCTTGCACGTCGGGCACGGCTCGCAAAGCATGTGGGCGAGCGACTCGCGGGTGCGCTTCCTGGTCATCTCGACGAGGCCGAGCTGCGTGAAGCCGCTGACCGTGATCTTGGTCCGGTCGCGCGCCAGCTGCTTCTTCAGCTCGGCGAGCACGGCGGCACGGTGCTCCTCGCGAATCATGTCGATGAAGTCGATGATGANNGATGATGATGCCGCCGAGGTTGCGCAGGCGCAGTTGCCGTGCGATCGCCTGGCCGGCCTCGAGGTTCGTCTTGAAGATCGTGTCGTCGAAGTTGCGCGCGCCGACGAAGCCGCCAGTGTTGACGTCGACGGTCGTCAGCGCCTCGGTCTGGTCGATGATGAGATAGCCGCCCGACTTCAGCTCGACGCGGCGCAGGAGCGCCTTGGCGATCTCCTCGTCGATCGAGAAGAGGTCGAAGATCGGCCGCTCGCCGGCATAGTGCTGCAGTTTGCCGACGGCGCCCGGCGTGTATTCGCGGCCGAACTTCGAAAGCGCCTCGAACTGCATGCGCGAGTCGATGCGTATCGTCTGGGTGCGGTCGTCGGCGAGGTCACGCAGCACGCGCTCCTCGAGACTCAGGTCCTGGTGCAGCAGCGTTCCGGGCGGCGACTTGAAGGCACGTTCGCGGACCCGCGCCCATGTCTTGCGCAGGAAGGAGACGTCGTCGGCGAGCTCGGCGTCGCTCGCTTCGGCGGCATTCGTGCGCAGGATGAAGCCGCCGCCTTTCGTCTCGCCCTCGCCGCCGCCCGCGTCGTCGCCGGCCAGCGCCAGCGCCGTCATGCGCGTGCGCAGTTGCTCGCGCAGTTCCGGCGAGCCGATCTTCTGCGAGATGCCGATGTGCGTGTCCTGCGGCAGGAAGACGAGCAGCCGCCCGGCGATCGAGATCTGCGTCGAGAGGCGCGCGCCCTTGGTGCCGATCGGATCCTTGATCACCTGCACGGTGAGCGTCTGGCCTTCGAAGACGAGCCGCTCGATCGGCGGCGGCGGCACCGCGCCGTGATCGTTGCGCGGCGTGCCGTTGCCGGTGAACACGTCGGCGATGTGCAGGAAGGCGGCGCGCTCGAGGCCGATGTCGACGAAGGCCGACTGCATGCCCGGCAACACGCGCGCGACCTTGCCGGTGTAGATGTTGCCGACGCGGCCGCGCTCGAGCTCGCGCTCGAAGTGCAGTTCCTGCACCGCGCCGTTTTCGACGATGGCGACGCGCGTCTCCTGCGGTGCCCAGTTGATGAGGATGTCTTGCATCGTGGGCGTTGGGGTGCTGCTCCGGTCTACGGCGCGACCGCCACTCCCGCCTCGCGCAGCAGCGTCGCCGTCTCGTACAGCGGCAAACCCATGATACCGGTGTAGCTGCCGTCGATCCGCTCGATCCAGCTCGCCGCAGCGCTCTGGATCGCGTACGCGCCGGCCTTGCCGAAAGGCTCGCCGCTCGCGACATAGCGCTCGATCGCGGCGGCGCCGAGCGGCGCGAAGCGAACGTGCGAGACGCTGACGACGAGCCATCGCCGCCGCGCCGAAGCGACCGCGACCGCCGTCAGGACGCGATGGGTCCGGCCCGCGAGCATGGCGAGCGTCCGTGCCGCGTCGGCGGCGTCCGCGGGCTTGCCCAGGATGCGCCGGCCGAGCGCAACGGTCGTGTCGGCGCAAAGAATCGGCGCCTCCGGCAGCGCCCGCGCCGTGCGGCGGCGCCGCGCGGCGGCGAGCTTGGCGAGCGTCACGCGCTCGACGTAGGCTGCCGGCAGCTCGCCGGGCCGCACGGCTTCGAGCGACTCGGCGTCTTCCTCGGCGCCGGCCACCAGCAACTCGTGGCGAACGCCGATCTGCGCCAGCAACTGACCGCGCCGCGGGCTCTGCGACGCAAGGTAGACGAAGGGCAAGCCGCTCGGCAGCGCCCTCCCGGCCGCCCGAAGGGCACTGAGCGCCCCCTCGGGGGGCAGCGAACGAAGAGAGCGCGGCGGCGCCATCTATTCGCGGTGATACGGATGGTTGGCCATCACCGACCAGGCGCGGTAGAGCGCCTCGGCGACGAGGACGCGGACAAAGGCGTGCGGCAAGGTCAGGTCCGACAGGCGCAGGCTCTCGTCGCAGCTCGCCTTGAGCACGGCGTCGAGGCCATCCGGGCCGCCGGCGATGAGCGCGGTGTCGCGTCCGTCGCGCTGCCAGGCGAGGAGCCGATCGGCGAGCTGGCGCGTCGTGACGCGGCTGCCATGTTCGTCGAGGCCGACGCGGCGCGCGCCGCGCGGCAGCGCCGCCTCGATGCGCTTGGCCTCCGCGGCCATCAGCTGCACGGCCGTCCGCGAATCGCGTGGCTCGGCCTTCACCGCTTTCAGCTCGAGGCGCAGCTCGGGCGGAAATCGCTTCGCGTAGTCCGCGAACGCCGCATCGACCCACGCCGGCAGGCGCTGGCCGACGGCGACGAGAACGAGCTTCACCGAACCGGCCGGCGGCGCGCCGAGTGCTAGCGCTTGGCCGTGGCTCGCTTCGCGACCGGCCTCGCGCTCGCCCGGGTCGTTTTCTTCGCCGCGCCGCTCTTGCTGCCGACGCTGCGGATGACGCGCTTGGCCGGCGTCACCCGGCCGGTCGCCGCGNNAGCGGCGTGCTTGGCCGGAGCGGCGCGCTTGGCCGCGACGCGAGGCGCCGCCGCCTCGCGCAAGGCAGCGGGCTCTCGCGGCACCGGCGCGGCTTTCACGAGCCGGGGCGTCGCCGAGGCGATCTTCATCTTGACGAGCTTCTCACCCCAGAGCTCTTCGAGGTGGTAGTAGTCGCGGATCGCCGGCTGCATGACGTGGACCACGGCGGCGCCGCAGTCGACGACGATCCATTCGCCGTTTTCTTCGCCTTCCGTTCGTGGCGGCGGCGCTCCCGCCGCCCGGACCGCATCGCGAACACTCGCTGCCAGCGATTTCGTCTGCCGGTTGCTCGTTCCCGAAGCGACGATGACTCGCTCGAAAAGCGGCGACAGGTGCTCGGTGTTGAAGACAACGATGTTCTGGGCCTTGACGTCCTCCAGACCATCGACGATGACGCGCTGCAGCTTGCGAATGTCCATTCAGCTCCTGGTGTTGGGGCCTGCGAGATACAGGCGGCGTTGCTCAATATAACGTGCGACCGGGTCGGGAACGAGACCGGCAATCGGCTCGCCTGCGGCGACGCGGCGGCGGACTTCGGTCGAGGAGATGTCCATCATCGGCAGCGGCACGGTCTGGTGCGCGACCTGCGCGATCTGCGGGTTGACGGTCAGCTCGGCGCCCGGGCGGTTGGCGATAGCCAGCGTCACCAGTCCGAGCAGCTCGCGCCAGTCGCGCCAGGTGTGCAGGCTGGCGTACTGGTCCTGGCCGAGGATGAGTACGCGCTCGTCGCCGGGCGCGGCGGCGGCAAGCTCGCGCACCGTGTCGAGCGTGTAGCTGATGCCACGCCGGCGCAGCTCGCTGCGATCGAGAACGAAGCGCGGCTCGCCGGCGATCGCCAAGCGCACCATCGCTTCGCGGTCGGCGGCACTCGCCAGGCGCCGCGTCTTCTGCCACGGATGGCCGACCGGGATCCAGCGCAGCTCGTCGAGGTGGAGCTGCTCGAGCGCCGTCTGCGCCAGGGCGACGTGCGCGTCGTGCACGGGATCGAAGCTGCCGCCGAAGAGGCCGACACGCATCACTCGGGCCGCCACTCGGCCCACTCGCGCGGGCGCAGGAAGTCGCTGTAGAGACGCGCCTCGGGCGTGCCCGGCTCGGGACGCCAGTCGTAGCGCCAGGTGACGAGCGGCGGCATCGACATCAGGATGCTTTCGGTGCGGCCGCCCGATTGCAGGCCGAACAACGTACCGCGATCGAAGACGAGGTTGAACTCGACGTAGCGGCCGCGCCGGTAGATCTGGAAATCGCGCTCGCGCTCGCCNNCTCGCGTCGAAGCCGCCTTCGGAGAAATCGTCGAAGAAGATGCCGCCGACGCCGCGCGGCTCGTTGCGATGCCTGAGGAAGAAGTACTCGTCGCACCAGCGCTTGAAACGCGGGTACTTGTCGGCGCCGAAGGGCGCCAGCGCATCACGATTGGTGGCGTGGAAGTGCGCCGCATCCTCCTCGAAACCGTAGTACGGCGTCAGGTCCATGCCGCCGCCGAACCAGACCACCGGCTCGCCCGTGGCGGGTCGGGCGGCAAGCATCCGCACGTTCATGTGCACCGTCGGCACATAGGGATTTCTCGGATGGAAGACGAGCGACACACCCATCGCCTCGAACGGTGCGTGGGCAAGTTCGGTGCCGCGGTGCTGGGTCGCCGAGGCCGGCAAGGCGTGGCCCCTGACGTGCGAGAAGCTGCAGCCGGCGCGCTCGAACAGGCTTCCGCCTTCGACGAGGCGCGAGATGCCGTCGCCTTGCAACTTGCCGCCGGGCTCGCGCTGCCAGGCGTCGCTGGCAAAGGCGTCACCGCCTTCAGCCTGCATCGCAGCGACGATGCGGCCCTGCAGGCCGAGCAGGTAGTCGCGGACGGCGGAGGCGATCATCCCGGCGCCCGCCGGGCCGCCTCAAGGGTGCCGGGCGCCCCCTCGGGAGGCAGTGAACGAAGTGAGGCGCCATCGGGTCTCATGTCTATCGCTTCAGGGCTCGCTGGCCGATGTCGTGTCGATACTGCGCGCCGGCAAAGGAGATATTGCGCACGACCTCGTAGGCACGCTGCTGCGCCAGCCGCGTCGAATCGCCGAGGGCAGTGACGCAGAGCACGCGGCCGCCGGCCGTGACGGGCTGGCCGTCGCGCAGCTCGGTCCCGGCGTGAAAGACCTTCACGTCTTCGCTCTCCGCCGGCAACCCCGTGACGATGTCGCCGCGCCGTGGCTCGGCCGGATAGCCGCTGGCCGCCATGACGACGCCGAGCGCGACACGCCGATCCCACTGCAGCTCGACGTCCTCGAGCGGCTGCGCCGGGTCGTGCGCCGTCGCGTGCATGAGCAGATCGAACAGGTCGCTTTTCAGGCGCATCAGGATGGGCTGGGTTTCCGGGTCGCCGAGGCGGCAGTTGAACTCGACCGTCTTCGGCACGCCGTGGCCGTCGATCATGAGCCCGGCGTAGAGAAAGCCGCTGAACGGAATGCCTTCGGCCGCCATGCCCTCGATCGTCGGCAGGACGATCTCGTGCATGACGCGCGCATGGACGTTGGGCGTGACGACCGGTGCCGGTGAATACGCGCCCATCCCTCCGGTATTGGGACCGGTGTCGCCGTCGCCGATGCGCTTGTGGTCCTGGCTCGTCGCCAGTGGGAGTACGCCCCGGCCATCGCTGACGACCATGAAGCTCGCTTCCTCGCCTTCGAGAAACTCCTCGATGACGACGCGCGCGCCTTTTGCCGGCCGGCCCTTGCCGAGCGTGGCGTCGATCGCGGCGTGCGCCTCCTCGCGCGACGCCGCGACGACGACGCCCTTGCCCGCGGCGAGGCCGTCGGCCTTGACGACGATCGGCACAGGGGCGGCGTCGACGTACGCACGTGCCGCCGCGGCGCTGTCGAAGACCTCGTAGCCGGCCGTCGGAATCGCATGCCGCTTCATGAACGCCTTGGCGAAGGCCTTCGAGCTCTCGAGCTGCGCCGCCTCCTTCGTCGGCCCGAAGATGCGCAGGCCCCTGGCGCGAAAGATGTCGACGACGCCCGCGGCGAGCGCCGCTTCCGGCCCGACGACGGTGAGCGCGACCTTCTCGGCGAGTGCGAAATCTGCGAGCCTATCGAGATCGGCGATGGCGACGTTCTTCAGGTGCGGCTCGGCGGCCGTGCCGGCGTTGCCCGGCGCGACAAAGACCGTCTGCACGCGCGGCGAGCGCACCAGCTTCCAGGCCAGCGCGTGCTCGCGGCCGCCGCCGCCGATGACGAGGACCTTCATGGGCAAGCGGACCGCGCAGGCATCACGCCGCCATCTCGGCGTTGTGATAGACGGCCTGCACGTCATCGAGATCCTCGATCACGTCGAGGAGCTTTTGCATGCGCTCGGCATCCGCGCCTTCGATCGACACGGTGTTCTCGGACCGCATCGTCACTTCGGCATGGTCGGGCTTGAGGCGCGCGCCTTCAAGCGCCGCCAGCACCTTTTCGAAATCGGCGGGCGGGCAGATCACCTCGAGGGCGCCGTCTGCGTCGTTGATCACGTCGTCGGCGCCGGCGTCGAGCGCCACTTCCATGACCCTGTCCTCGTCCGCGCCCGGCGCGAACACGAACTGGCCGCAGTGCTTGAACTGGAATGCGACCGAGCCTTCGGCGCCGAGGTGGCCACCGTATTTGCTGAAGGCATGCCGCACTTCGGCGACGGTGCGCACCCGGTTGTCGGTCATGCAGTCGACGATGAGGGCGGCGCCGCCGATGCCGTAGCCCTCGTAGCGCACTTCCTCGTAGTGCATGCCTTCGAGGTTGCCGGTCGCCTTGTCGATGTTCTTCCTGATCGTGTCGGCCGGCATGTTCGCCGCCTTGGCCTTGTCGACCGCGAGACGCAGGCGCGGGTTCATGCTGAGATCGCCACCGCCGTGGCGTGCCGCGACGACGATCTCGCGGATCAGGCGCGTCCAGACCTTGCCGCGCTTGTCGTCCTGGCGGCCCTTCCTGTGCTGGATGTTCGCCCACTTCGAATGACCGGCCATGAGGCTCCTCGTCGGCGCCGCACGTCGCGGATCGCCCTTGTTGTGGACAGACCGGCGGCATTTTACCGAGGACGTCTCGGCACGACTGTGCAGGGGCCCGAGCGCGCAAAGCCGTGGGCGGATGCCCGTCGGCGCTTCGCTGCGGCAGTCGGCTCGGTGGGCCGACTGCCCTGCGGTGCTCGGTGCCCGCGGGCTCGCGCAGAACTCGGCCCTCGCATGACCGGCACGCGCTTGCAGCGCGCGCCTATGCTCGAAACTGCGAACAGCTGCGCCCGACGCCTCGCCTTGCGGCGACGCGCAACCCGCAGACACCCGCGCTCCTCGGCGCCGCAGAGGCGCGCCGCCGCGCATCCGCCCACGGCTTTGCTCGCTCTCACCCGAAAACTTCGTTGAAGACAAGGCGCGTAGCGCCGGCGAGGCGAGCGACGTTTGCGATTCTCAAAGCGGCGGCCTCAGATGCCGCCGTACCACTCGTAACCCTCGTCTTCCCAGTAGCCGCCCTTGCCGCCGCGGATGCTCGCGAAGCTTTCGACCAGCTCGATGGCGCGCACGTACTTGGCCTGCTTGTAGCCGAGCTGGCGCTCGACCCGGCAGCGAATCGGCGCGCCGTTCGCGACGGGCAGGGGCCGGTCGTTCAGCTCGTAGGCGAGGATCGTCTGGGCGTGGTGCGCCTCGTCGAGGTCGATGCTCTCGTAGTAGCGCGAGTCGTGGCCGTCGAGCGTCGGCCCGTCCATCGAATCGAAGCAGCGCAAGACGACGTACTTCGCCTGCGGCAGGGGCTTCACCTGATCGAGTACGAGGCCGAGCGGCACACCCTTCCACTTGCCGATGCAGCTCCAGCCCTCGACGCAATCGTGGCGGGTGATCTGGGTTCGCGAGGGCATGGCGCGTAACTGCTCGAGCGTGTAGAAGGCCGACTTCTCGACGAGGCCGCCGACCATCAGCTCGTAGCTCGCGAAGCCGGCCTGGCGCAGCGCCTGGTAGTCGGCATCCATCGGGTTGAGCGTGCCGTTGCCGCGAAAAGAAGGCGCGACGTCGCTCTGGCTGAATTCCTGCGCCATTGCCGGCCGCGGCGCCACCACCTTCTGCGCGGCCTGGCTCAGGTATTGCGCACTCTTCAGCGTATCGACGAAGGTCGCGTTGTTTGAGAGCCTGTCGCAACCGGCAAGCATCGCCGAGCCCGCCGCGGCGACGGCGCCGCGCAGGACGCGCCGGCGGTCGCGCTGGCGCGCGCGCATCAGCGTGAAGGTCTTCTTCATGGCTGCACCTTTTCTTTCGCATGCCCGGCCGGCAGCACGTACCAGCCGGTGAACATCGAGCGGATCTCATTCCAGATGCCGGCGACGATCACTTCGAAGACGTGGATCAAGACGAACAGCAGCAAGCCGAACGCAGCGAGAAAGTGCAGCGAGCGCGCCGACTGCCGGCCGCCGATCAGCGAGACCCAGCCGGTAAATACGGTGTCGATCCGAGGCGACATCGCCATGCCGGCAATGACGACGAGCGGCAAGAGGCCGAAGATAACGACGAGGTAGGCAAGGTTCTGCAGAACGTTGTAGCGCCTAGCCGCTTCGCCGGCCGGATGCTTGAACCTGAGGTGGTCGACGATCGAGCGGCCGATGTTTCGCAACTCGAGCTTCGTCGGCACCAGGTCGTGAACCAGGTGGCGGCTGAAGATCGTGTGGAGCACATAGGCGACGCCGTTGACGACGAAGAGCCAGGCGAAGAACAGGTGCCAGTGCCGCGCCATCGCCAGCCACTGCGGGCCCGGGATCGTCGCCCAGCTCGGAAAGCCGCGCGCCTCCAGCGAGCCGTCTACCGTGGACAGGCCGAGCACGCCGGTGGTCGTGAATTCGGCATTGCCGATCTGCGTCTTGCCGACCGGACCGGCCGGCGTGTTCTCGGCGCGCATCGAGATCCAGGGGCGGGCGAAGCTCGAGCCCTCGCCCCAGTAGAGCGCCGGATGGGCGTTGAAGATGTTGAGCCCGCTCATAAGCAGGATCGTCAGGCAGACGACGTTGATCCAGTGCATGAGGCGCACCGGCAGGCGATGCCGGTAGATGCGGCGTGGCGGCGCTGTCGCGGCGGCTTCCTGCGGCGCTGCGGTCGCTTCGATGTCCATGGCTGCCTTTCCGAAGATCGAGGTTCGTGGCCGTGGCGCCGAGCTGCGCCGGCGCCGAATGATGCGCTATACGCGGCCGCTCGCGTCCGGATTCGTGGCGCGTCCGGAGTTCGTCCGCAGGATGTCTCAAAACCTTACACGATGCCCGGCGGCAGCGCCGCCCGTGGGAGGCGCCTCAGGGCAAGCCCACCATTCGCATCCGCGGCCGGTCGAGAACCCTCGCTTCTGCGACGACGCCGCCGATCACCCCGTTGGCCGCGTAGCCCGCGGGCGACTCGGGCTCGAGCGCCGCGATGGCGAGATTGGCGAGCGGCTGCTCGAGCGAGACGTAGTAGCCGCCGGCGACGACGTCGAGCAGCACCGGCGCGGTCTGCACGCGCAGCCGCGGCGAATCGTCGCCAGCGGCGGCAGGGGGATCGCGGCCGATCTCGCGATAGGTTTCGCCGCGCACTTCGCCGGCTTCTTCGAGCTGCTGCACTTCGACGCCGAGGAGACGCAGCCGCCGCACGGCGTCGCTCTCGCTCGCCGCGAGCCAGTAGCCGCACGGTCGCGGCCGGCTCTTCAGCACACGCAGCTCGAGCGCCGAATCCCAGGCGACGGTAACGGGCCTGATCGCGCCGGTGTTGGGGTCGAGCATGGCGAGCGCATGCTCGCTCGGCGTCGGCGCCGCCTCGATCACCGCTTCGCCCTGGCAGGCCCCGGCGACGATGTCGCGCTCGACGAACTGGCGCAGCTTGACGAGATCGCCGGCATGCGCCGCGGCGTTGCCGAGTACGCTGCGGACGGCGACGACGTCGACATCGACGCGGCGCTTGAAATCGGTGCGGCCGATGCCGCGGCCGCGCGTCTCGACGAGCAGGCTCACCGCGTTCTTGATGCCGTCGGCGTTGCGGCCGATGCGCGGACTCACGCTACCCATCGAGACCTTGCGGTCGGCCGGATCGGCGGCCAGCGTGTAGTACCACTCGGTGCTGAAGCCGGCCGCGCCAAGACTCGCCGCAAGCGGTGCGCGAAACCATTCCTCGGCAGCCCGGGCCACGAAGGGCCGCAGGTTGGCGACGGTCGCGGTGTCGAGCAGCGCGTCGAACCTCTGGACGCCGCCGAACTTGGCGGCGAAGCCGGCGTCGACCGCGTACTCGTGCAGGTCGAGCACGACGACCGGGGCGACATCGCGAACCAGCTGCGCCTGGGCCTGCGCCTCGGGCGTACGCAAAAGCAGATGGTCGCGATTGACGTCGCTGCCATCGGCGGCGCCGCGCTGGCCGAGCGCTGCGCCGTCCGGATTGGCGCGCGGCAGCAGGTAGACGTCGACCTGATCGAGGACGCTGTCGAGCCGCCCGGCCGCCAGCTCCTGGGCGATCACGATGAGCGCTTCGCTGCCCGCCGGCTCGTCGCCGTGCTGGCCGGCGATGAGCACGACCGCCGGGCGGCGTGCCGCCGCCGCCACGCTCGGTGCCGGCGCCGAAGCGTCGGACGCCGGCGGCGCGGGCGCCGGCGGAGCGGCCACCGGCGTGCGCGTGAAGGCGAGCGCCTCGATCGGCAGGCCCGACTGCGACGTACCGAGCGGCAACACGGCCACGTCGGTGCGGGGCGCCGAATCGACACCGCTGCGCTCGAGGCCGTGCAGGATCGCCCGCAACTCGTCGTTCGTCGTGTACGCGGTGCGGCCCGGCTCGAAGGCCGGCGTCGCGAAGCTGATGGCCGGCTCGGGAAAGCGCGCGGCGATCGCCGGTGCAACCGCGGGCCCGGGGATCACTGGCGATGGCGGCGGCAAGGCCGGGCGAGCGACGAAAGCAAGGGGGACCGCATAAGGGGTTGGCGCTGGCGCGGCCGTCGCCGCGGGCGGCGAAGCGGCGACAACCGGCCTTTGCGGCGGCGACGACCCGCAGGCGCCGAGCATGAGCACGCCGAGGCCCACCCACCAGCGCGGCGCCCTTGAAGAATTCCGTCCCCGCATCCCGACTCCTGCGCGCCCAGCCGGCGGCGCGGCGGCGCCAATATAGCCGCCGAAGCCGCGGCGCCCGCGGGCATACCCCTTCGCTTCGCACCGCAGCGCCGCCGCTTCGCGCCCCCGGGCGACGCTTCGTCGCACCGCCCTGGAGCCGCTTCGCCGCCGCCGGCACAGTCAGGCCCATCGCGCCCCGTGCGCATCGCATCGGAGACCGTCATGCTGTTGCAAATCATCCAGGGCACGCCCGTTGGTATCTGGGCCCTCTTCGCCGGGCTCGTGGGGCTCGGCCTCAGGCAGGCGCGAACACGAATCATCGGCAGCCTGCGTGCCGCCCTGCTCCCCGCCGTCTTCGTCGCCCTCTCGCTGGCCGGCGTGGTCAGTGCTTTCGGCGGCAACGCGCTCGCCATCGCCGCCTGGGCGCTCGGCATCGGCGCCGCGATCGCCGCCGGCCCGCGCCTCCTGCCGCGTCTGCGGGCGGCGTGGCAGGCCGCCGACGACACGCTGCAGATCGCCGGAAGCTGGCTGCCGCTCGTCCTCATCGTCTCGCTGTTCCTCGTCAAGTACGCGGCCGGCGTCAGCCTGGCCCTGCACCCTGCCCTGGCATCCGAAACGGATTTCGTCATCGTCTGCAGCCTCGCCTATGGCGTTTTCAGCGGCCTCATCGCAGCACGCGGCCTGCAGCTCTGGCGGGTGCGGAGCGCGGCGCGGGCCTGAGCGGGGCACCGGCCGAGCCATGATCGTGTCGCCGAGAATCGCTGCGATGGACGCCCACGCGACGACGCGCCCAAGCGCACACGGCCCGGGACACTGGCGGCGTTTCGCCATGCGCGGCGTGAAGACGACCGGGGCGGCCTTCGTCATCGCCGTCTGCCTCTGGGCGATCTTGAACGATCCGTTCGAGATCGCGCTCGTCTACTCGCTCTGCATCTCGCTGATGATCTGGCTCTTCATCGACCTCGGCCGCGACCTTGTCGCGTCGCGAACGTCGACGCCGAAGTTTGGCGCGAGTTCGGCGCGCGGCGCCTGGCCGGGCTGGATATGGATGCTCGCGATCGTCGGCGTCGGCGCGATCCTCGGCTACGCCGCGGGCACCGAGATCGGCAACTGGATCACCGGCCTCAAGCTGGCGGGCCCGTTCAATGCGAGCCTGCGCCAGACCATGGCCCTCCTCGTCATGGCGCTGGTCCCGGCGATCACCATCACCTACTTCTTCCAGTCGCGCGAAGTCATCGCGTTGCAGAAGTCAGAGGTCGAGACGGCGCAGCGACAGGCGGCCGAGCAGCAGCTCAAGCTCCTCGAATCGCAGCTCGAGCCGCACATGCTCTTCAACACGCTGGCCAATCTGCGCGCCCTGATCGGCGTCGACCCGCCACGCGCGCAGGCGATGCTCGACCAGCTGATCGCCTTCCTGCGCTCCTCGCTCGAGGGATCGCGGGCGAGGGTCCATCCGGTCGACGCCGAGTTCCGGCGCCTGCGCGACTATCTGGCGCTGATGCAGATCCGCATGGGGCCGCGCCTCGAAACGCGCTTCGAGCTGCCGCCCGCGCTCGCTTCGGCTCTCGTGCCGCCGCTGCTGCTGCAGCCGCTCGTCGAGAACAGCATCAAGCACGGTCTCGAGCCGCAGGTGGCCGGCGGCCGCATCGATGTGAGCGCCGCACGGGAGGGCGATTTGCTCGTGCTTCGGGTTCACGACAGCGGCGTCGGCCTCGCCGCCTCGGCGACCGCCGATGGCCGCTACGGCCTCGCTCACGTGAGCGAGCGCCTGGCGACGCTCTACGGCGATCGTGCATCGTTCGAACTCGCGCCCGCGAGCGGCACCGAAGGCGGAACGCTGGCGACGATCCGCCTGCCTCTGCAGACTACCGACGGCAACCCGCCGGCGGGCGCGTCATGAAGGCCCGCGCTGTCATCGCCGAAGACGAGCCGCTGCTCGCCGAGAGCTTGCGCGCCGAGTTAATCGCGCTCTGGCCCGCGCTCGATGTCGTCGCCATCGCCGGCAATGGCGAAGCCGCGGTCGACGAAGCCCTGGCGCAGCGGCCCGACGTCGTCTTCCTCGACATCCGGATGCCCGGGATGAGCGGGCTCGAGGCGGCGCAGGCCATGGCCGAGGACTGGCCCGACGACACCGCGTTTCCGCTGCTCGTCTTCGTCACGGCCTACGACCAGTACGCGCTGCAGGCCTTCGAGCGCGCCGCCGTCGACTACGTGCTCAAGCCGGTGCAGCCGGCCCGTCTCGCGGCGACCGTGCAGCGCCTGCAGGCGGCACTCGCGGCCAAAGCGGGAGCCTCGCCGGCGAGCGAGCTCGGCGAAGTCGTCGAGCGGCTGCGCGGCCTGCTCGGGCCGGCCGCGAGCGGGCCGAGCGCGGCTTCGGGCGTCGAACCGCTGCGCGTCGTCCAGGTGGGCATCGGCAACTCGATCCACATGGTGCCGATCGACGACGTGCTGTTCTTCGAAGCCGCCGACAAGTACGTGCGCGTCGTCACCGCCGCGCGCGAGCACCTGATCCGCACCTCGTTGCGCGATCTGCTGCCGCGTCTCGATGTGAGCCGCTTCTGGCAGATCCATCGCGGCACGGTCGTGCGCGCCGAAGCGATCGCGTCGGCAGAACGCGACGAAAGCGGCCGCGTCACGCTGAAACTCCAGGGTCGGCCGGAGAAGCTCGTGGTGAGCCGCTTGTACGCGCATCGCTTCAAGGCCATGTAGGCCGGGAAAGGAAACGCCCATGGATCGCAACACTGCCGCCGCCGACGAGCGCCTGCTCGAGAGGCGCGCCCGCCGCCGCGTCGGTATCAAGATGGGCTTCTACATCCATGCCTTCGTCTACGTGCTCGTCAATCTCGGCCTGCTCGCGCTCAATGCCTATGCGGGCGGCGAGCGGTGGGCCGTCTTCCCCCTGCTCGGCTGGGGCCTGGGCCTTGCCATCCACGGCATCGTCAGCTTCGCTTCCCTGCAGGGCGAAGGCTGGCGCGGCCGCCTGCTCGAGAGCGAAATGCAGCGTCTGCGGCGCCAGCGCTGAAGCGCGCGGCGCCTAGCGTCGCCAGCCGATGCGGCCGTCGTGGTGCCGGTGGTCGTGCCCGATCCAGGGCAGGCGCGGCAAGGGTGGCAACGGCGGCAGCCAGACATGCAGACGCGGCAGGTACGCTAGCGGCGGCGGTGCGAACAGCGGCGCCGACTCGACGATGAGGCGAGGCCGCGACGCATCGACGAGCGGCGGCACGCCGATGCCGATCGACCCGTCGACGCGGGCCGCCTGCACGGCCGTCGCGCCGAAGAGCGTTGCCGCGGCGGCCAGCGCAAGAACGAGAGGGCGTTTCATGTCAGTGCTCCCGAGGCACACGCATTCAGCGTGCGTGCGTGCGTCTTCAACGAGACCGCGCGAGACGGTGTTGACGGGCAGCGCATGTCGAAAGGCAAAGGCGCGCCACGAATGTCGTCGGAGGTCCCGACCCTAGAATCACCGCGCCGCTCGAGCGGTCTCGCCTCCAGCATGAGCTCCGCTACCGACACCGCCCACGCCAGCAATTTCCTGCGCCACATCATCGAGCGCGACCTGGGCGAGAGCACGTACGCAGCGCGGCACTTCGCGGGCACGCCCGGCGACGCCGCGCACCACGCCCCGGCGCCGCCCGACGTAGCGAAGATCCGCACCCGCTTTCCGCCGGAGCCGAACGGCTATCTGCACATCGGCCACGCCAAGAGCATCTGCCTCAATTTCGGCCTCGCCGAGGACTATGGCGGCATCTGCCACCTGCGCTTCGACGACACCAATCCGGAGAAGGAAGAGCAGGAATACGTCGATGCGATCGTCGACGCGGTGCGCTGGCTCGGCTTCGACTGGCATGCGCCCGAGCCGGCGCGGCCGGACGAGGCGACGACGAGCCACCTCTATTTCGCGAGCGACTACTTCGACTTCATGTACCGCGCCGCCGAAGCGCTGGTCGAAGCCGGCAAGGCCTATGTCGACGAGCAGAGCGCCGACGAGATGCGCGCGCTTCGCGGCGACTTCGCGGCGCCCGGCAGGAACAGCCCGTATCGCGATCGCCATCCGGTCGAGAACCTGGTGCGGCTGCGCGAGATGAAGGCAGGCCTGCTCGCCGATGGCGCCGCCGTGCTGCGCGCGAAGATCGACATGGCGAGCCCGAACATCAACCTGCGCGACCCGGCGCTCTATCGCATCAAGCGCGCGACCCACCACAACACCGGCGACGCCTGGTGCATCTATCCGATGTACACCTACGCGCATCCGATCGAGGACGCGCTCGAGAACATCACGCACTCGATCTGTACCCTCGAGTTCGAGGACCAGCGGCCGTTTTACGACTGGCTGCTCGACACGCTCTGCGAGCTCGGCCTGCTGGCGCAGCCGCGGCCGCACCAGTACGAGTTCGCGCGGCTCAACGTCACCTACGTCATCACGAGCAAGCGCAGGTTGAAGCAGCTCGTCGACGAGAAGATCGTCGACGGCTGGGACGATCCGCGCATGCCGACGATCGCGGGACTGCGCCGGCGCGGCTACACGCCGCAATCGATCCGCATGCTCTGCGAGCGCGCCGGCACCAGCAAGGCCGGCGGCTGGACCGACTACGCCAGCCTCGACATCGCCCTGCGCGACGATCTCGAAGCCAAGGCGCCACGGGCGATGGCGGTGCTCGACCCGATCCGGCTGAAGCTCGTGAACTGGGCCGAGGTCTTCGGCGACCCTTCGCATCGCGAGGCCTGCGTGGCGCCGGCGCATCCGCACCGGCCCGAGCTCGGCGAGCGCCGCTTCGGCCTCGGCCCCGAGATCTGGATCGAGCGCGACGACTTCGCCGAGACGCCGCCGAAGGGGTTCTTCCGCCTCTTTCCCGGCAACCGCGTTCGATTGAAATACGGCTACGTCGTCGAATGCACGGGCTGCGAGAAGGATGCTGGCGGCCAGGTGGTGGCCGCGTTGGCCAAGCTCGTGCCGGACACCCGAAGCGGCACGCCCGGCGCCGATGTGGTGAAGGTCAAGGGCACGATCACCTGGGTTGGCTGCGACGACGCGCTGCACGCCCAAGTGCGCCTCTACGACCGCCTGTTCACCGACCCGCAACCCGACGCCGGCGGCAAGGACTTCAGGGCGAGCCTGAATCCCGAGAGCAAGCGCGTCGTCGCGGCCGTCGTCGAGCCCGCGCTTGCCGGCGCGGCAGCCGACGAGCGCTTCCAGTTCGAGCGCCACGGCTACTTCGTCACCGATCGGCTCGACCACAGCGCCAGCCACCCGGTCTTCAGCCGGATTGCGCCGCTGCGGGACACCTGGGCCAAGTGAGGCATGCGTGAGCATGGCGCACGTGGATCGTCATCGCCCGCTTCGATACCCGCACTGACGCCCGAGCTGGCGATGCGAGTGATCGTGTGCCGCCCCTGCTTCCCGCTGTGCCTCGCAGCCGTGCTCGCCGGCTGCGGCGGTGGCGGGTCGAGCGGCGACGACGGCGGCACTGCCGGATCGGCAGGCGCGCCCCTGCATGACGCGACGCCGTACTCGGCCTCGGCCGACGCCTCGCTCGCCTCGGCCGACGAGAACGCGGCGGTGACGACGCACGCCGTCACGGTGGGCGGCACCGCAGTCGCCTACACCGCCGCCGCCGGTCACCTCACGGCGCAGGCACCGCTGACGGGAACCGCCGAAGCGACGATGTTCTACGTCGCCTACACGGTGCCGGGCCTGGCCGGGCCGAGCCGGCCGGTCTTCTATTTCTACAACGGCGGTCCCGGCTCGGCGTCGGTCTGGCTGCACCTCGGCTCGTTCGCGCCGCGTCGCGTCGTCACCCATGATCCTTCGACGGCGGTGCCGCAGCCGTTCCAGCTCGTCGACAACGCAGACAGCCTGATCGACGTCGCCGATCTCGTCTTCGTCGACGCCGTCGGCACCGGCTATTCGGAGGCGATCGCACCGGCCACGAACCAGAGCTACTGGAGCGTCGACGCCGACGCGGCGCTGATGCGCGACTTCATCGCCCGCTATGCAAGCGTCAACCAGCGGCAGAGCTCGCCGACCTATCTGTTCGGCGAGTCCTACGGCACGACGCGATCGGCCGTTCTCGCCGGGCTGATGGTCGCGGCGGGGATGCGGCTCGACGGCATCATCCTGCAGTCGTCGATCCTCGACTACAACGCCAACTGCGACGTCTTCGCGCCGGCCCAGGTGAGCTGCGAAGGCAGCCTTCCGAGCTACGGCATGGTCGGTGACTGGTTCTCGCTGACTTCGCCGGTACCCGCCGATGCCGATGCCTACGCGAGCCAGTTGCGAGCCTTCAGCGCGGCAAGCTATGGCCCGGCGGCCGAAGCCTGGGTGCAGTCGCGAACCCCGGCATCGCCAGCGCTGCTCGGTCAGCTCGTCGACCTCACCGGCGCGCCGCTCGACGCCTGGTCGGCCAACGTCGATCTCGATGCGGCGACCTTTCGCAGCCGGCTGATTGCCGGCCAACTGCTCGGGCGCTACGACGCCCGCATCACGGCCGCCGACGGCAGCGCACTCGCCAACAGCGGCGATCCTTCATCGGCAGCGATCACGCCGGCCTTCGCCGCCGCGGCGACGAGCCTCTTCGGCAACGAGCTGCAGTACTCGGCGAGCGCCACCTATACGCTGCTCTCGAACGCAATCGACACCTGGAACTTCAGCCACGACGGCCGCGCCCTGCCCGACACGATTCCCGATCTCGCCGCCGCGATGACGCAGCGCCCCGCCTTGCGGACGCTGTCGCTCGCCGGCTATCACGACCTCGCCACGCCGTTCATGCAGACCGAGCTCGATCTCGCGCGACTCGGCACGCAGCCGCGCCTGACGACACACGTCTACCCCGGCGGCCACATGACCTATCTCGACGACGGTTCGCGGCCACGGATCAAGGCGGACGTCGCCGCGTTCGTGGCGGCAGCCTCGGGCGTGGCGGCTGCGGCGCGTGCCTCGGTGGCGGCGCCCGCAAATGCGATTCGCCGGGACACGGCTCGGAACCCGGCTGCGAACGTTCGCGGTGCGCAGGCGATGGTCGCGCCGCCTGCCGCCGGTCGAAGCGCTCTGGCCCAGGGCGGCGACCCCTTCGTTCCGCCGTCCCTTCGCATCGCGCCCTCGGCGCCGTCGCCGCGCGGCGAAGCACTCAAGGCGCTCGTCGATCGAAAGATCGCCGAGCGAACCGCCGAGCCTTATCGGTAGACGTGCTCGCCGCGATCGCTCTTCCACGAGTTCTCGAAGAAGCTCGCGTCTTCCTCGTTCTTCGGACGAACCGCCATCAGGATGCCGCCGTCGCGGATCCCCTTGTCGTATTCCCTGATCCGCTCTTCCGGAATACCCCAGCCGATCAGCGCGCCGACGATGCCGCCGGTCGCGGCGCCGGCGCCGGCGCCGGCAATGGCCGCGGCGAGCGGCCCGGCGATGACGAGGCCGAGCCCGGGCAACGCAACGGTCGTGCCGACCGCGGCGATCGCCGCGGCGATGGCGCCGAGGCTGCCGCCGATCGCGCCACCGATGCCGGCGCCTTCGGCCGCCTTGTTGCCGAGCTCGGTCTCGCGGCCGGCGGTCGTGCCGCTGAAATGGCGCCGGCGCGTGTCGTCGGACATGACGACATTGACGTCGTCGCGCGTATAGCCACGGTCGGATATCGACTGATAGGCGCGCTCGGCGCTGTCGCGGTCGCGGAAAAGGCCCGTGAGCACCGGTTTGGTCGTCGTCTCCATCGCTTCGCTCCTGGTTGGGAAGTGTCGAAGCGAAGCGTCGCAGAGGCGAAGCGGATGCTGAAGCGGAACGCGCCGCTGCGTCGAGTCGTCTGTGCGGCGCCGCCGCCGTCGGGCGGTTCCTACACGCCTCGGCGGGCGGCAGCGCGAGCGACGAAGTGGCGAACGAGCGGCACGGTCAGCATCAGGCAGGCCGACGCGGCCAGCGCCATCGGCAGCATCGAGCCGGTCACGTGCATCGTCCAGGCCCCGGCGAGCAGCGCTGCATGGCCGGCGGCGTAAAGCGTGAGCGATCGACTGAGGTCGCGTGATGCGGGACGGGACATGATCTTCTCCAAGGCCACGGTGATGTCAGTGTGGCAGTCGCTCGGGCGGTCCGACACGGCGGTGCCGCGGCTTTCGTGCGCATTTCCCGGATGCGGCCGACGGCGTCTCACCGCCATCGCCCTCCCAGGGTCGGCCGCGACCGGCTAATCGCGACCCCAGGTTGCCGCATAGCCGGCGCCGCCGGCCACAGTGGCGGCGATGGCGCCCCAGGCCCAATCGACGAGGCCGAGCTGCACCGACCAGCCGCGGACGACCGCCATATTGGTGAGGTCGTAGGCGCCGTAGGCGGCTAGGCCGAGCACCGCCGAGCGCAGCAGCGCTTCGCCCCACGCGGCGGGCGCGCCGAAAAGCACCAGGTAGACGAGAGCAAGCGGATAGAGCAGGTAGAACAGCGCCACCGGAACGACGCGCACCGAATCGCTCATCAGGCCGCCCATCTCGCGCCGGTAGAGATCCCTGGCGAGAAAGCCGAGCCAGATCGCATCGAGCGCAACCACCACCACGAGCACCACGACATAGGCCAGGGCGAACCGCGCCGCCGTCAGCCGCGAACCGGTCATGCCCTACTTTCGAATGTTGTCGAGCGATGGCGGCGCCGTGAATCCGAGCTCCTCGGCGCGCAGCTCGTAAGGAGCAGCCAGCGCCGGCTGGTCGGCCTTGCGGTAATGCAGGGCTAACTCGTAGCTTGCCGGCCCGCTGCCGAGCGCCGCCGCGAACTGCAGCCAGCCGACGTAGCGGTTGATTTCGAAGGCGACGCCGTTCTCGGCGTCGCGGATCACGTGCGCGACGCGCAGGGCGGCTTCCTTGTCGGCCAGTGCCGCCTTGCGCACGTCTTCATGGACTTCCGGCGACGCGCCTTCGAGCTGGAAATCACCACGGTAAAGCCGCACGTTGCGATCGAGGGCGCGGGCCGACTGGCGCGCCAGATCGAGCATCGAGCGCGCCGCCGCCACCGACGGCCCCTGCGGATAGCCGACGACGTAGCGATCCGCGGCTCGGACGATGTCGGGCGGCCAGCGCGCATCCTGGAGATCCTGACGCAGAACGCCTTCAGCGGGCAACGGCGCCGGCGCCGCGGCGGCCGAGGCACCGGCGAACGCAAAGCCGAGCAAGGCTGCGCAGAAGGCTTTGCGTGACATCATCGGCTGGCCGGCCCTAGGGTTTGGGTTTGCTCTGCGTCCAGTCCTTGACCGCGGCGAGCGTCTTCTCGACGTGGCGGCTGGGATTGAGGCTCTGGTAGTCGTAGATCACCTTGCCGTTCGGCGCGATCACGTAGGAGATGCGATTGGCGTAGTCGGGGCGCAGCATCATCACGGCGTCATAGGATTTCATGATGCTCTGGGTGTTGTCCGACGCCACCGGGAACCGGCCCTGGCAGGCCTGGACCGAGAACTTGCCGAGCGTATCGATATCGTCGCTCGAAACGCCGATCACGGTGGCGCCGAGCGCCTCGAATTTCGGGATGGATTCGGCAAATTCGTGCGCTTCGATCGAGCAGCCGACCGAAAACGCCGCCGGAAAGAAGTAGAGGACGACCGGGCCCCTGGCGAGCGAATCGGCGAGCGAGAACTTGAAGACCTTGCCTGCGAGCGCGGCCTGCGCTGTAAAGTTTGGCGCTGCATCCCCGACATCGAGTGCTGCGTAAGACGACGTCGTCAACGAAAGCACGAGCATCATGAACGCAAGGATCTTCTTCATGGCGGCCTCCGGTCTGGCGCGTTGTTCATCTTACGAGAAACGGCGCGAAGCAGAGGGATACGGCTGCGTCCCCCTTGCGGATGTGCGACCTGCCTGGGCCCGGGCACGCGCCGCTGCCGCGCGCTGCGCCGGCGCGGCG
>PLZH01000121.1:13427-26226 GCA_003152055.1 Burkholderiales bacterium | reverse complement strand
CAACGCCAAGGGCGGACGCTGCGAGGTCTGCCGCGGCGACGGCCAGATCCGCATCGAGATGCACTTCCTGCCCGACGTCTACGTCCCCTGCGAGCAGTGTCACGGCCTGCGCTACAACCGCGAGACGCTCGAGGTCCTCTACAAGGGCAAGAACATCACCGAGGTGCTGAACCTCACGGTCGAGGACGCGCACGGTTACTTCAGCGCCGTGCCGAACATCGCGCGCAAGCTGCAGACGCTGCTCGACGTCGGCTTGGGCTACATCCGCCTCGGGCAGAGCGCGACGACGCTTTCCGGCGGCGAGGCGCAGCGGGTCAAGCTCGCGCTGGAACTCTCAAAGCGCGACACCGGCCGCACCCTGTACATCCTCGACGAGCCGACGACCGGCCTGCACTTCGCCGACATCGACCTGCTGCTCAAGGTGCTGCACCAGCTGCGCGACGCCGGCAACACCATCGTCGTCATCGAGCACAACCTCGACGTCATCAAGACCGCCGACTGGGTCGTCGACATGGGCCCTGAAGGCGGCGCGGGCGGCGGCACGATCGTGGCCGTTGGCACGCCGGAGCAGGTGACGGCCATCGCGGGCAGCCACACCGGCAGCTACCTCGCCGCGCTGCTTGGCCGCAGCCGAGGGATTACTTCGTCGTGAGCTTGGCAGTCGAATTCTTGATGTTTCCGGTGACGTACTTCAGCGCGGCGTCGTTCATCTTCTTGGACTGATCGTTCTCCTTGCCGCCCATGTTCTTGGTCATGGCGATGGTGAACTCCTGCCGCTTTTTGTCGTCCGTCTCGTCCCAGTACTCGTAGGTCCACACCGGCAGCTTGCCCGCACTCATCGCGTTGTGCATGAACTGCGGACTGGTGTACTTCTTCAGGCGGACAAGGTACTTGGCCATGGGCTTCCTCGGTTGGCGGGGGTCGATGGGGCGCTGCTCCGGCTGGCACCGCATCGCCCGGCCGGCAGATCGAGCCTAGGCGGAACCGCGCCGTAGCACAACCAATTTCGGCGCTAGCCGATGACGCCGCCGCGACACGCCGCCATTCAGCCACTAGACTGCGGCCGCTTGCTCAAAGGGAGACACCGATGCCCGTCACGATCGACTATTACTTCGCCACGATGTCGCCGTGGGCCTACCTCGGCCACGAACGCTTCGCCAAGATCGCCAAAGCTGCCGGCGCAAGCATCAACGTCCTGCCGGTCGACCTGGGCCGCGTGTTCCCGGTGTCCGGCGGCTTGCCGCTGGCCAAGCGCGCGCCGCAGCGACAGGCCTACCGGCTCGTCGAGTTGCAGCGCTTCAGCGCCTACCTCGGCCGCCCGCTGAACCCGCAGCCGCGCTTCTTCCCGGTGAACGGCGACGACGCGGCCAAGCTAATCATCGCCGTCGAAATCGCCGACGGCGCAGACGCGGCCATGCGGATCGCGGGCGCGATCCTGCGCGGCGTCTGGGCCGAGCAGCGCAACATCGCCGACCCGGCGGTGCTGCAGGCCCTGCTCGTGGAGACCGGGCTGGCGCCGCGGCGCCTCGACGACTCGCAGTCGCAGTCGGTGCACGAGCGTTATGCGGACGACTCGCAGCGCGCCATCGACGCCGGCGTCTTCGGCGCGCCGACCTACGTTGTCTTCGGCGAGATGTTCTGGGGCCAGGATCGGCTCGATTTCCTCGAGCGCCGGCTGGCGGCCGGCTGAGACAAATAAAAAAGCCGGCGCAAGCGCCGGCCTGGTTTCGCCGTGAGCCGATCAGTGCAGGTGACTGTTGATCAGCTTGGTCATCTCGAACATCGAGACCTGCGCCTTCTTGAAGATTTCCTTCAGCTTCGCATCGGCGTTGATCATCGTCCGCTTGGCCTTGTCCTGAAGGTCATGCTTCTTGATGTATTCCCAGATCTTCTTCGTGACCTCGGTCCGCGGCAGCGGCTTGTCGCCGATGATCGCGGCGAGCGCGGCGCTCGGCGTCATCGCCTTCATGAACGCCGCATTGGGAACCCGCTTCTTGGCGGGCGCCTTCTTCACGGCGGCCTTCTTGGCCGGTGCGGCCTTCTTCGCCGCCTTCTTGGCCGGGGCCGCTTTTTTCGCCGGGGCTTTCTTCGCCGCTTTCTTCGCAGTTGCCATGTTGATTCTCTCCATCAAGTAAATGGTTGATGTGCTCGGAGCGGGCGAGGGCCGCGTGGGCTCTCATTTCTCCATACATCCGCGCGGAGCGAATGGTACTGCGTGTATAGAGGGGTGAGAAGCTGTTTTCACTCGAAGAACAAGCATTCTTCAGAGGCGGGAGGCGCTTTTGTCGCAAGCGCGCGTCAGTATGGCCTTCGCGCAGTCGCTATCCTTGTCGCCATGAAGATCGTCGTTCGCTGGTTGTTGCTCGCCGCCGCGCTGCTTCTCGTCGCGCAAATCTATCCCGGCGTCGTCGTCGCGAGCTTCGGCTCGGCGATGATCGCGGCGCTCGTCCTGGGCCTCTTCAACACCTTGCTGCGGCCGATCCTGGTGCTGCTCACGCTGCCGGTGACGGTGCTGACGCTCGGCCTCTTCCTCTTCGTCATCAACGCGCTGATGTTCTATTTCGCCGCGTCGGTGCTGCAGGGCTTCCACGTCACCGGCTTCGGCGCCGCGCTGATCGGCTCGCTGCTCTACAGCCTGTGCGGCCTCGTCATCGACGCGGGGATGGAGCGGATGTTTTCCCGCCGTTGAGCACGGTCTAGCGTTTCGCCAGGCCTGGCTTCACGCCGGCGCCGCGCACTTCGAAGCTCACGCTCTGCAAGGGCAGCCGGTCGCGGCCGACCAGCGTCAGGCGATGCCGCCCTGGCCACGGCGCCCAGCGCCAGCGCTCGGCGGTGCCGAGCGCCTTGCCGTCGAGCACCCAGAGCCCCCTCTCGCCCTCGAAGGTGATGCGCTGCGCGAGCGGCGGAATGTCGGGGTCGATCGCGAAGATGCTGCCGTCGCGCGGGCTCGTGATGCCAAAGCGCTGCTCGCCGGCGACTTCGGCCGTCGCCCTCTGCGTCGCATGCTCGGTGCCGGCGAGAAAGAACTCGTCGCGCGCCGGCTCCTTGCGCGAATCGAAGGCGACGCTCTGGCGCACGACGCCGGCCGGCGTGCGCGGCGGCTTCGACGGCCCCCCCGCTTGCAGCGCGCTCGCCAGCGCATGCCAGACCGGCGCCGCGCCGCTGACGCCGCTGACGCTGTGCATCGCTTCGCCGCTCGCGTTGCCGACCCAGACGCCGATCGTGTAGCGATCGGTGAAGCCGACGCACCAGTTGTCGCGCATGTCCTTGCTGGTGCCGGTCTTCACCGCGGCGAAGCCGCGCGTCTGCAGCAGGTTGGCAAGGCCGAAAGTGCGAACGCGTGCATTGTTGTCGGCCAGGATATCGGTGACGAGATAGACGGCAGCCGCATCGGCGATCCGAACCGGCCGCGAAGCGCCGCCGCCGGCCCGCAAGACGGGCGGCGCGAAGACGCCGCCGTTGGCCAGCGTCCGGTACGCGTTGGTCAGAGCGAGCAGCGTCACGTCGCCGCTGCCGAGGGCGAGCGAGGCACCGTACCAGCCGGCGCTCTCCGGCAGGGCGAAGCCGAGCGACTGCAGGCGTTCGTAGAGTGCGTCGGGCCCGAGCATCGCCGAGACGCGAACCGCCGGCACGTTGAGGCTCGCGCCGAGCGCGGTGCGGGCGCTGACGAAGCCTTTCCAGGCGTGGTCGTAGTCCTGCGGCAGATAGAGGCCGGCGACCGTGGCGATCTGTGCCGGCGAGTCGTCGATGAGCGTCGCCGGCGTGATGAGGCGCTTCTCGAAGGCGAGCTCGTAGACGAAGGGCTTCAGCGTCGAGCCCGGCTGGCGGCGCGCGAGAACGCCGTCGACCTGCGCCGCGCCGGAGAGATCACCGCTCGAACCGACCCAGGCACGCACCTCGCCAGAGGCGTTGTCGAGCACGACGACGGCGCCGTCTTCGACGTTGCGGCCGCTGAGCTCGGCGAGCTGGCGGCGCAGCGTCGAGGTCGCGAAGCGCTGCAAGGACGCATCGAGCGTGCTCTTCTGCGCTGCCGGGCCGAGCGGGTCGACGACATGGCGCGCGAAGTGCGGTGCCAGCTGTTCGCCCAGCGGCACACCGCCGCGCCGCGCCAGCGACGCCTGCGTCAGACCGAAGACGCCGGCGCACTCGAGGTGCTGCAGTCGAAGCACGCCGCAGGCGCGCTCGGCGACCGCCGCCGGCTTGGCGTTCGGGCTGCGTACCAGCGCCGCAGCGATGGCCGCCTCCTGCGAATCGAGGCCGCTCGCGTGCTTCGCGAAAAGCGTCTGCGCCAGGGCGTCGATGCCGACGATCTCGCCGCGAAACGGCACCGAGTTGAGGTAGGCCTCGAGGATCTCGCTCTTCTTCCACGACGCTTCGAGTCGCGAGGCGGTCACCGCCTGGGCGAGCTTTTGCGCGACACTGCGGCCGGCGGCCGGGCGCGCCAGGCCGCCTTCGATCAGGCCGGCGAGCTGCATGGTCAAGGTCGAAGCGCCGCGCGTTCGCGTGTTGAAGAGATTGGCCCAGGCGCTCGTCGCCGCAGCCGCCCAGTCGATGCCACTGTGCTCCCAGAAACGGCGGTCTTCGCTCAGCACGATCGCCACGAGCAAGGCCGGCGACATCTCGCCGAGGGGCAGCCACGCCAGGCGACGCACGCTGCTGTCGACGCGGGTGGTCTGGATCGCGACGCCCTGGCGATCGAGGAGCGTGAGGTCGGAAGGCCGATGCGCCGCCTTCACTTCGGCGAAGCTCGGCAACGCCGAAACCGCGCTCGTCGCCAGCGCGAGGGCGACGGCGAGCACCGCCGAACGGCGCTTGCCGCCTGCCGTCACGGCGCGACCTCGAGGTTCGCGTTCGGCGCCTCGCCGAAGCTTTCCGGCGCGTACATCGCCTCGACCCGCGTCGGCGGCAAGGCGAAGCGGCCGGGGTTGTTGAGTCGAACCGTGTACTCGATGACGTGCTTGCCCTTCGGCAGGTAGTCGTAGTAACTGCGGAAGGCTTCGAAGCTGCGCTCCTCGTACGCCGGCCATGCATCGCCGCTGCGTTTTTCGGTTCGCGTCGCGAGCTGCGAATCGCGGCCGAGACCGGAGCCGAGGATGGTTGCGCCCCCCGGCACCGGATCGCTGACGACGACCCAGGTCATGTCGCTTTGCGCGTCGATTTCGAGATGCACCTTCATCACGTCGCCGCGCGACCAGCCGGTCTTGCCCTTCTGCTCGACGGCGCTGACGCTGCGCGCCACGCTGTAGCCGGCCGAGAGCGGGCCTTTCAGGGCAATCGCGGCGAGGCTTTGCACGGTGAGCCAGGGCTTGCCCGCGCCCTCGTGTTTCACGCTGAGGCTGCCGCTCGCCGCCGGCCAGGCCAGCCGCGCGCTGCCGCCATCGGGCTGGCGCGTCCAGTCGGCGACGGTCGTGGCCGGCGCCGCGTCGATCGCCGCGACCGTTCTTCCGGCGACCTTCATCGACTCGAACTTCGCGGCGAATTTGTCGAGCGCGAGCGAGCCCCAGAGATTGGCCGTCGTCGTCAGCCAGGCGCCGCGCCGCTGTCGCGCCAGCGAACCGACGACCATCTTCGGCAGATCGTCGCGCCAGGCCGGGTCGTCCATGACGGCGAGGATGAGCCTGGCGGCGTTGGCGTCGGCGCTGTCCATCAGCCACCACCAGAAGTCGCCCTCCTCGTTGCTGAATTTCAGCGTCGTGCCGCCGTAGGTGAGGCGGCCGCGCAGGATCTGGTTGACTTCCTCGAGCCGGCGCGCGCGATCGGGCACGCCGTCGACGCGCTTAAGGATCTCGAGCCAGTCGATCACCGCTGCCGTCGGCCAGACGTTGGGCGTGACGTTGACCGAGCCGAGCATGCGCGGCTGCGCCCGCCCGTAGCGCGATAGCGCCTCGATGGCGGCGATCTTTCGCACGTCGAGATCGGCCCGCGGTGACCAGAACTTGCGCTCGATGCGCCCTTCGACGAAAGCCGTGAGGCCGCCGAGCATCGCGTCGCGCGCCGGCACCGGAAGCGCGAAGCCGGCTTCGTTCGTCGCCGCCAGCACGTAGGCCGTCAGCGTGTCGCTGCCCTTCGGTGCGTCGCCTTCGCGCGGCGGAAAGTAGCTCGCAAGGCCGTCGCTGTCGAGGTAGGTCGGCAGGGTGTTGGCGACGCTCGCCCAGAGTTTCGCGTCCTTCAGGCCGACCGACTTCGAGGTCTTCTGCTCGAGGCAGGTGAAAGGATAGGTCTCGAAGAAGCGGCGCATTCCCGGCAGGGCGCCGGTGAGCTTCGGTTGCACGGCGACCTCGAGACCGCCGCGCTTGACGCCCGATTCGGGCAAGGCATCGGCCGGCGCGGCGACCGCCAGGGTGAACGTGCCGTCGAGCTGCGCCAGCGTCGCCTGGAGCACGCGCATCGGCACGGCGGCGGCAACGAGCTGCGTCACCTTGAGGCGATCCTTCGCGCTCGCTTCGTCGGCCGCGGCCTCCCAGGCGATGCTGAAGGCGTCGGCCGGCACGTCGATCGGCCAGACAATTTCCTTCGCCGAGCCGGCGGCGAGCACCACGTCCTGCGGCGCCAGCACGATCGGCACCCGCGTGATTTCGCCGCTCGTCGTGCCCGGCAAGTTGGCTGTGCCTTGCAGGCTGGCGCGCACCTTCATCTCGCGCTGCGTCGTGTTGCGCAGGGTCAGCATGGCGCTGAAGCGGTCGCCGTCGCGAACCAGCGGCGGCAATCCCGCCAGCACCTGAAGATCCTGGGTGACGCGGATGCTCGTGCTGCCGGTACCGAATTTCTGCACGTCGGCGTCGGCGATGGCGACGAGCCTGAAGCTCGTCAGCGAATCGTTGAGCGGCACCTCGACCGTCGCCTCGCCGTTGGCATCGAGCGTGACGCTCGGTTTCCACACGAGCAAGGTGTCGAAAAGCTCGCGGGTCGCGCCGCGGCCACCGCCGCCGCCCGCAGCGACGGCTTTTCGCCCGTAGTGGCGGCGGCCGATGATCTCGCTTTGCGCCGTGCTGGTCTCGACGCCCCAGGCGCGCTCCCTGATCATGGCGTCGAGCAGGTCCCACGAGTCGTTGCCGCGCAAGGCAAGCAGGCCTTCGTCGACCGCGGCGAAAGCGACGTCGGCGCCGGCCAGCGGCTTGCCGCCCTGCGAGACCTTGATGCGCGCCAGGGCCTTCTGGCGCACCGCGTACTGCGCCTTGTCGGCCGTGACGCTGACCTGCAGCTCGTGCGCGGCGAGGCCCACCTTGATCGCGGCAACGCCGAGCTTGAACGCCGGCTTGGCGAGATCGACCATCGCCGTCGGCGCCTGGTAGTCCTTGCTGTCGCTCCAGAAGCTGTGCCACCACGAGAGCGGCTCTTTCCAGCCCCAGGTGAAGAACGAATACCAGGGCGTCTCGCGGATGCGGCCGCGCAGGGCGAGCACGCTGACGTAGACGTTCGGCGCCCACGCCCGATCGATCTTCAGCTCGACGCTCGGATCGTCGCCGCGCAGCGTCACGACCTGCGTCGCGATCACGCCTTCGCGCTCGACGGCGACCAGCGCCGTCGCTTCGCGAAACGGCATGCGCACCTGCAAGCGCGCCGTCTCGCCCGGCTCGTAGCGCTTCTTCTCGGGCAGCACGTCGATGCGGTCGTCGTTGTCCTGCGCGAACCAGAGCTCGCCCTGCTTCGTGATCCACACGCTCGCCGCCGCCGCAACCGGGTTGCCCTGCGCGTCTTTCGCCTCGGCGATCAGCTCGACCTGGCCGGCTGTCTCGAGCGACGCATCGCAAAGCAGGAGGCCACGGTCATCGGTCGTGCCCGAGCACAGGGCGCCGAGATCCTTGACCTCGGTACGGTTGTCGTAGGCGTAGAAGCCGCCGACGATGCGCTTTCGCGTCGTGATCAACTGGCTGACGCGGCCGTGCACGACGACGCTGTGTCCCTTGAGCGGCTTGCCCGACGTGTCAAGCGCGAGGACACTGAACTTCGCCTTGCCGCGGTTGCTTGCCCACGAGCCTGCCCTGACGCCGAGGACGACGGCGCTCGGCCACAGGTCGACGCGCGTCGCGACCGTCTGCGTCTCGCCGTTCGGGTCGTTGAAGCTGACCTCGGCGTCGATCTCGCTCGGTTTGGTGACCTTCGCAAAGTCCTTCAGCGTGAAGCTCGCCGCGCCGTTGCGATCGGTCGTCAGCGCCAGCTTGTCGGCGACGAGCTTGGCGTCGGCGCCGGCGGCGCGCTCGCTGTCTTCGTCTTCGTCGTCGGGCTGTTCGGCCCGGCTCAGGTCGCGCGGCGGCTCGAACGAGAACTCGTCGTAACCGGCAAAGCTCGGCGCCCGGCTCTTCAGGAGTGCCGAGGCGCGCAGCGGTGCATTGCTCATGGCACCGCCCGAGAAATAGTTCATCTGCACGCCGATGGCGATGCTTTGCGGCGCCACGGTCACGCCCTTCGGCCCGCTGACCCGCGCGTCCACGAGCGGCAGGCGGAACTCCTCGACGCGAAAGTTGCCGCTCGGCCAGACGTGCAGTTGCTCGTCGCTGCCATCGCGCGAGTTCCCGCTCGCGCCTTCGCGCTCGAGCGAGACTTCGTAGACGCCCAGCTTGGCGGCAGGCGGAATGTTCCATGTCGTCAGGGCGCTGCGGCCGCCCGCGTTCCATTGCAGCGCAAACACGAACTCCTGGCCGCTGCCCTGGTGCACGATCTTCACTCGCGTCGGCAGGCGATCGGGCTGCAGCGAGACCAGCCCGCTCGAGGTCTCGACGCGGATGAAGTGCTTCATCGAGACCGTCTCGCCGGCGCGAAAGAGCGTCCGGTCGAACACCGTCGAAGCGCGCAGGTCGGGTTCGGCGCCGCGGCCGGTCGGCACGTTGAAGCGCCACGATTCGATGCCCTTCTGCCAGCTGCTGAAGACGAAGCCCACATCGCCGGCGTTGCGCGCCGTCACGAAATAGCCGCCGTCGGCCGGGCAGTGCTCGAAGCTCGCATCGAGGGCGCGGGCAACAACGGCGAGGCCCTTCGCATCGGTGCGGCCGTTCCACAGCGGCTTGCCGAAGCAGTCGTTGACGACGACATCGGCGCCTTCGACCGGCTTGCCGCGGTCGAGCGTCGTCACCCAGACCAGGCTGTTCTCGCGCCCTTGCTTGAAGTGAACGCCGAGGTTGGTGACGAGCACGCCGGTGCGCACGAACATCGGCGCGCGCTTGTCNNAGCTGCGGCAGATCGAGCCGCTTCACGTCGGCCTCCTTCGCAAGCAGCGAGACTTCGCGCGTTGCGACCATGCGTTCGACCTTGCGCCTGATCGGCCGGCCCTTGGCGTCGGTGTCGTCCTCGGTCGTGAACCATGTGGCCTGGGGCAGGCCGAGCTCCTTCGCCGTGAGCTGGGTCTCGTGGTACTTCTGCACCCGTGCATACCAGGCGAGGATGTCGGCGTCGCTCATCAGTCGCTTGTCGCGCACCTGGCCATCGGGTGCGCTCGCGGCGCCGGCGCCAGCGCGCAAGTCGGGCTGCACGTGGCGCAGGGTGACCGGCAGCACGGCGTCGGCATTTCGTTCGATGACGCCGAACGGCGCGGCGGCGAACTTGGCGATCGGCGGCGCCGCGCCGGTCGCGACTTTCAGCGGAAAGCTTGCGGCGTTGGCGAGCCCGCGGCCGGCGTTATCCTTCAATTCGCGCGGCAGGACGACGCGGTACGCAGCGTTCTCGGCGAGCGGCTTCGGGAACGCGATCTCGGTGACTTCGGTGGCCTTGTCGTCCTTGTCGAAGACCGGCGCGAGCGCTTCGCCGCTCGCCGGCGCGAGACGCGCCTGTGCGGCGAGCGCGCGCGGCACCGGCGCCGTGAAACGGACGCTCATCGGCCGGATCGGCAGGCAGGGCGCCGAGGCCCGCTCGCGCTCACACGTGAACTCGGCCGTGAAGGCCGCCCGCACGTGATAGCGAAAGCGTTGCTCGATCGAGGTGACGACGCGCGGATTGGCGGCGGCGGCGATGCCCTTGCCCCAGACGAGGCGCGCCGCGGCGTCGTTGGGCAGCGGCCGCTCGCAACGCGCGACGAGCATGCGCGCGGCACCCGCCTTGTCGATTCGGCGGGCCTTCAGGATCTGCTCGCGCACGTCGCCGACGACGATGCGCAAAGGCAATCGCTCGCCGATGCCCTCGACCTCGCACCAGGCGTTGGCGGCAACGCTCGCCTCGACTGCCGGCCCGCTCAGGCGCAACAGGAAATGCTGGTCTTCCTCGATATCGCTGTTGCCGCCCGGTTGCACCAAGACGACGGCCGGGCCGCCGGTCGAGAAGGTGAATTCGGTCGGGCCGGTCAGCGCCGGAGCCTTCGCCGCAGCGATGGCGCTCGCGGCGACATCGGCCGGAGCCGCCTTGGGCTTCCAGTCGGCCCGGAGCTTTGCCACGCAACGCGTGCCCGGCGGCAAAGGCTCCGCAAAGTCGTAGAGCCAGACCCGATCGCTCGCCCAGCGGCCGGTGCCGGCCGGCATGGTGCCCTGGCAGGAGATCGCGAACGGATCGGCGAGGCGCGGGTCGCCGAAAGCGACGACCGCTTGCGAAAACTTCACCGTGACCTGGCGCACCTGCGCGACTTCGCCTTGCGGGGTAGCGGCGACGATGCTCGCGGCCTGGGCCAGCGCGGCCAGCAGCAGGGCCGCCCCACCGGTTGCGAAACGAACGCCGTGCTTGTTCACTCTGGACTCCCGCGACCCCGTGCGACGGGCAGTCTAAGAGGTCGAGACGACGCCAAGAAGAAGCGAACGAGCAGTCTGTGCGAAGAGACCGTTCGCGCTCGCGGCGCGCCGGCAAAGCGCGGCGGAGCGTGTGTGTCAGCGCGAGGCGCGCTGATCCTTCTCGATCTGCAGCCGCTGCGCCTCGATATTGCGCAGCCGCGAATCGATCACCGAGGCGTCGATGAAATCGACCGAACCGCCGCCGCGCGCCAGGCGCTGGCCGGCGCGAAGCCGGTCGACCGCCCCGAGCAGGTCGCCCATCGCGTAGCGGGACTCGGCTTCGGCGCGCAATGATCTGAGGGGTGACCCGAGCCGGCCCCAGGTCTGGCCAAGAGCGCCCCAGGCGAGCGAATCGTCGGGATGGATCGCGACCCAGGTCTGCAGCTCGGCGGTGCGCGCCTTGAGGGCGGCGTTGTCGGGGGCGACGGCAGGCGCTTCGGCGAGCGCGATCTGTGCTTCGAGCAGCAGCGCCGGCCGCGACGTGTCGTTGGCGTAGGCCTTCATCGTCTCGGCGGCCCCGGCCGGCGCGCCGCGATCGAGCAGCGACTGCGCCTCCAGCAGCACGATCGCCCGTTCGGCGCGCGCGCTGCTGTTCGGGCTGCCACGGACGATGCCGAGCGCCTTGGCGAACGCCGCGTCGGCGCGCGCCCAGTCGTGCAGCAGGCTCGAGGCCTGGGCGCTCGAGGCGAGCGCGAGCAGCTTGTCGGCCGCCGACGACTGGACATCGGCGTCCTGCTGCTGCCAGCGGCGCAGCGCATCGACGCGGGGGTCTTCAAGCACGCGCGCTCGCGCCTCGGCGATCGTGTGCTCGAGAACGCTCACGTGCGGCGCCTCGGTCGCGATGCCGGCGCGCGCGCGCGCCTCGCCGATGCGCTCGGCCGTGAGCGGGTGGTCGCGCAGGTAGGGGAAGCCGCCGAAGTCGTTGAGGCGCATCGACAGATCCATCTTCTCGAACATCGCGGCCATGCCGCCGGGCGCGAAGCCGGCTGCCGTCATCACCTGGAAGCCGACGCGGTCGGCCTCTCGCTCGACGTCGCGCGAGAAGTTGAGTTGGCCCTGCAGCGTCGCTGCCTGGGTGCCGGCCAGGACGGCGCTGATCGCGTCGGGATTGCTGCTCCGCGACGCCGCGAGCAGGCCGAGCACGAGCGCCGCCAGGCTCGCCAGCGAACGCCGCGAATTGGCCGTGATGCTGCGCGCGATATGGCGTTGCGTGACGTGCGACATCTCGTGGCCGAGCACCGAGGCGAGTTCGTCGCGCGACGAGGTGATGGCGATCATGCCCAGGTTGACGCCGACGAAGCCGCCCGGCAGCGCGAAGGCGTTGACGGCCGGGTCGCGCACGAGAAAGGGTTCCCAGGCGAAACTCTGGTCGATATCGGAGGTGATGTTGCCGAGCCGGCGCGAGGCCGTGACCAGCGGGTCCCAGATGGTGTGCAGATACTCGAGCAGCAGCGGGTCGTCGATGTAGTCGGGATCGGTGCGGATCTCGCGCATGATCTCGTCGCCCAGCTTGCGTTCGGCGCCGACCGTGAAATCGGCCGAATCGGAATCGCCGAGCGCTGGCAGGCGGTTCTGTGCCGCAACGGGCTGCAGCATCGTCGTGCAGAGCAGCGCGAGCGAGCACGCCGCCGCCACGGCGCGGCGCCACGAATCGCGAAAAGTCGATCGGGGATGGGTCACGATTGGAGCCGAAGGCGGGTCGAAGGCGGCCGCGGGCGGGGCGCCTCGCTATCATGCATCGGAATCATTTCCCCACCGTTTCGTTCCATGACCGACCCTGACGCGAGCGCGCTCACGCACTTCGACGCCGAAGGCCAGGCGCACATGGTCGACATATCGGCCAAGGACCAGACGCATCGTGTGGCGCGGGCGGGTGGCGCCATCCGCATGCGGCCGGAAACGCTGATGCTGATCGAATCGGGCAGCGCGAAGAAGGGCGACGTGATCGGCGTGGCGCGCATCGCCGCGATCCAGGGCGCCAAGCGCACGGCCGAGCTCGTGCCGCTCTGCCACCCGATCGCCATCACGCGGATCGCCGTCGAGTTCGAAATCGTGCGCGAAGCGAACGAGCTGCGCTGCACGGCGCAGGTGGAAACGCTCGGCCGCACCGG
>PLZH01000121.1:0-13347 GCA_003152055.1 Burkholderiales bacterium | reverse complement strand
TCGGCAGCAGGGCCAGATCATGGGTCACCCATCGAGCGAACCACCGCGGCGCGGCCTGTGCCTGCGGCGCGTCCATCTGGCCGAGGCGCTGCTTGATACCCAGAGCGCTGGCAACCTCGGTGGCCGACCAGGCCGCCGAAACCAACTCGCCCTGATGCGGCCATGCCACCGCGCGACTGCCGCGCTGTGTGGCTCAGGCACGATCAGCGCCACGAGCACACCTGGTGTGGGCGTAGACCACCATCAATCTGCCGCGATTCAGTACCTTGCGTCCTGGTGCAATCGGTCGATGACCGAGGCGCCCAATGAAAGCGCGGCACGCGCTTCGCAAAGCTCGGCTGCGAATGACGCCCGGCTCCAGCCGGCGGGGCGAATCGCCAGCGCGTCGTCGGCCGTCACCTGGCCGTGAAGCGTATCGCCCTCGCGCAGCCCGAGCTGACGAACGACTGCGGACGGAAGTCGCAGCGCAAGGCTGTGGCCCCTCTTGGCGATTTGCAGATCCATGAGCCTCACCCGTATCTACATAGTTGATGATGCGTTTCAGCATCCCATGCCGAGCGCCTGACCGAAAGGGCGGTTGACGTTGAGCTCGGCTCCGGCCGCACGCCTGACCTCGGGTGCCCAGTCAAAAAGGCACATTAAATGGCATCAACTGATGCTATAGTTGATGCCTACCTCGGGAGTTCAGTGCATGCGCACCACCCTCAATATCGACGACGACCTGCTTGCGAAAGCCGCCCAGCTGACCGGTCCGATGGACAAGTCGGCAATGGTGCGGGAAGGATTGAAGGCCCTTATCGAGCGTGAAAGCGCCAGGCGTCTTGCAAGGCTGGGAGGTACGCAAACCGCCTTGAAACCAGCGCCGCGCAGGCGCCAAGCGATCCCCGCTTGATCCTGGTTGACACCTCGGTCTGGGTCGACCACCTTCGCGGCGGCGATGCTCGGCTCGCCGATCTGCTGGAACGCGGTGCCGTCGTCATGCATCCGTTCGTGGTCGGCGAGATCGCTTGCGGCAGCCTGAACGATCGCTCGTCGATCCTGCAGCTGCTCCGGGATCTGCCGGCGGCCGTGATCGCCGAGAACGAGGAAGTTCTCGGGTTCGTCGAGCGCCATCTCCTTTACGCCAAGGGGATAGGTTACGTCGATGCTCATCTTCTGGCTTCCGCGGCATTGACCAAGGGGGCGGCGCTCTGGACGCGCGACAGGCGATTGCGCGTAGCGGCCGAGGATCTCGGCTGCGCCTTTCGAGACAGCAGCAAACATTGAGACGCTAGTCGAAGCGCCTACCTGAAGTCTTCGAAACGGAGCTTCTTCTGTGGCGCGAAGCACTGGAAGGGCCGCGGTGCGGATGCGGCCGAGGCGGATGCAGACGCCGCCGGTGCCGGCCCGGTTGCCGTCGCGGCGCGCATCGCGCAAGGCGCGAAGAACTCGTCGGCCTGCTCGTTGCGAAACTCCCTCAGCCGCTGCGCGACGTAGCGGGCCTTGTCGGTTTCGCCCTTCTCGTCGAGCGCCTTCGCCCAGGCCATCATCAGGCGGGCGTCGAGCAGGTAGTGGGTCGCCCGACCGAAAGCCTGGATCACCTGGCCCGGATGCTCGGCGACGGTGGCGGCCGCGTAGTCGGCATGGTGCGCGAAGAGGATGCTGTGCCGGCCGTCGGCGATGCGCTTTTCGAGCGGCGCCGCATCCGCCGGCGGCGCGAAGATGATGACCACACGCATGTAGTCGTAGACCGCGAGCGTGCCGCCGAGGATGAGGAGCATGCCAGCGAGAACGAAAGGGCGCGTGACGTTGGGCTCGGCTCTGGCCGCGCGCTCCGTGTCCGCGCGGTCGGGTCGCTCGAGACAGAGCCCGAAGGCGAACGCCGTCGGCAGCAGGAAGTAGGCGTACCACAGCGGGTACTCGAGCATGCTGTGCACGCCGACCATGATGACCATGACGAAGGCGGCACGCTGAAAGGGCACGCGAAGCGTCGCGGAATCGGCCGGCTCGCGCCCGTCGGCAAGCGCATTGCCGAGCGCCTTCCACAGCGCGAAGACCATCAGGGCGATGACCACGAGAGCGAGCGGAATGCCCAGCTCGACGGCGAAATTGAGAATGATGTCGTGCGTATGGTCGAAAAACGCGACCGGCCGGTTGGGAAACGGCGTCAGGCTCCAGGCGAAATTGAACTCGCCGAAGCCGACGCCGAACCAGGGATGCATCCTGATCAGCGAAAGCGTGTTCGACCAGATGCCAAAGCGCGAGCTCGAGATGTCGCCGCTGCCGCCGAAGCGCGTCTGGCCGCCGAAGAGATGGTGGCTGTCGTTGGCCCACACCGTCATGCCCCACCAGCAGGCGCCGTAGACGATGGGCGCAAGGATCAGGAGCCCGCGCGCCCTGCGCGACAGGCGGCGATCGAGCAGCCCCCAGGCCGCCAGCGTCAGCATGCCGAGCGCTCCGGTGCGCGAGGCGCTGAGGACGATGACGTAGATGAAGATGACCGCCAGGACGGCGGACACCTTGCGATAGCGCGCATCGACCTCGCCGAGCCAGACGACGGCCACGATCGACCACAGCAGCAAGCTGCTCAAGTGGTTAGGCTGACGAAGGTTGCCGGTCGCGCGACCGGGAATGGCGGAGATTGCGACCCAGTCGCCATCGGGCAGGTTGGGTGCGAAAACCTGAACGAGACCGATCGCGCTGCTCGCGATGCCGGCAACGACGAGAGCGATGCAGAAAGCCCGAAAGGCGCGGCCGCCGTAGCCCGCACGCGCGGCAAGGGCGCCGATCACGACGGCGAGCATCGCGCTCGCGATCGTTCCGGCGGAAGACAGCGACAACGACCAAGGCGCAGACGCCCATACCGAAGCCGCGAGCGCGGCGATGAACAGAACGGCCAGTGCGCCCGACAGGGCCAGCGTGCCTTGCGACCAGCGATGCGGCCACCTCGGGCCCTGGGTGGAGAGCAGCAGCAGGAATCCGCCCCAGCCCACCAAGGCAGCGGCCTGGTTGAAGAAGGTCGCCGAAGGCGCAACGTTGAACGCGATGAGGGTCGGCAACGCGACCGCGAGACAGGCGGTGACCGTCAGCGACAGGCTCCGCGGCGCATGGCCGGGCTCGTCGCCGCGGCGGACAGACGCTTCTGCGTGCATTACACGCGTCCGCAGACCATCAGATTGCGGGCAAGGAGGTGCAAGGGTGCGAAGTCATCCGGCGGGAAGTGCGCGAGATCATAAGGGCGGGAACGGGAATATTCGGCGGCCGCGCGAGGCATCACCAGCGCCGCGCCGGTTATCGCTGGCGGCGCGTCTCGCGCAGAAATAGCATCACGACTTCACTCTGGAAATCGCCGATCCGCTCCCACTCGACGCCCTACAGGCCCGATATCGACGGTCTTCGCGCCCTCGCGATCTTGTCGGTGCTGGGCTTTCACGCCTGGCCGGCGCTGATGCCGGGCGGGTTCGTCGGCGTCGACGTGTTCTTCGTGATCAGCGGCTTCCTGATCACTCGCATCATCTTCGCGCCCGACTTTACTTTCGCCAACTTCTACCAGAGGCGGATTCGGCGCATCTTCCCGGCCTTGCTCGTCGTGCTGGCGACGACCCTCGCCCTCGGTCATTCGCTTTTACCGCCGGACGATTTTCGAAACCTTTTGAAGCACGCCGTTGGCGGCTGCCTCTTCGTCGCGAACTTCGTCGCGTATGCAGATGCGGGCTACTTCAACGGCGTGTCCGATCTGAAGCCCCTGGTTCACCTCTGGTCCCTCGGCGTCGAGGAACAGTTCTACCTGCTCTGGCCGATCATGGCTCTGGCGGCGATGAAGCATGGCAGGCCATGGCGGCCCATCGCTCTCATGGCGAGCGCCTCGCTGGTCCTGTTCCTTTGGCTCGCGGAAGCCGAGCCACGCGCGGCGTTCTACCTGTCGCCACCCCGATTCTGGGAGCTCCTCGCCGGCGCGTTGCTGGTCAAGGTCACGCTGCCTTCGCGNNCGGCCTGGCTTCGGCGGCTGGCGTGACCTTGATCGCTGCAAGCGTTGCCTTCATCAGTAGCGAGACCGAGTTTCCTGGAGCGAGCATGCTGCTTCCTGTTTGCGGTGCCGCGCTCATCATCCTGTCGCCAGGCGCACCGGTCAACACGTGGGTGCTCTCAAGCCGCGCAGCCGTCTGGGTCGGGCTCATCAGCTATCCGCTGTACTTGTGGCACTGGCCCTTGCTCTCCTTGCTGCGAAACTTCGAGCGCGCACCTTCGTCTCTGGCCATCGGCGCCGTGGTCGCCGGTTCGTTCGTCCTCGCAGAAGCGACGCGACGCCTCGTCGAGCAGCCGCTGTCCACCATGCGCCTCGCGCCGGTTGCAGCGGGCCTGGCAGCGTGCATGGTCGCGACGGTGGTCCTCGTCGCGGCGACCTTTGCCTCCGCCCCGGTCGAAGCCCGGGCACTGGTCAATGCCGCGTGCATGACCCGGTATCCCTACCGAGCGCCTTCCTTGTGGTTCTGTTCGCTCAGCCGCGATGCCGACCCGACCCTTCTGCTGCTCGGCGACAGCCATGCGAATCAGCTGTATGGCGGCCTGGTGCGAGCGCTTCCGGCCGAAGCGATCCTGTCCATCGGCGCCTGCCTGCCGACGATCGGGCTCGTCTTCCCGGCGCCGAAGAGCACGGCGTCGACATGTACGAACGAGCACTTCGCCGAGCAGAGCGGCTACCTGAACAGCCACGTCGTCGGCACGCCGACCTTGAAGCGCGTCGTCGTCTCGGCGATGTGGCCGGCCTTCGATGCGGCCGGCAACGAGATCGACTACTGGTCCGGGCGAGTCGTTTCGAGATTTGGCCCCGTCGACGGGACACCACTTCAATCGTTCGTTTCCGCTCTCGAGCGGCAACTGGGACACTTCGGCAGCCTGCCCGTCACCCTCGTGCTCGACACGCCGCGCCGTGGCGTTTCCGTGGAGGTGCAGCGGCAGCGGCAGGCAGCATTGCGCAAGGCAATCGTCGATCTCGCAGCGCGTCATCCCAACATGAGCCTGTTCGATCCGATGCAAGTGATGTGCAGTCCTTCGTGGTGCCGCTGGAACCTTCTCCGCGACGCCAACCACCTTTCTCTGCAGGGGAGCATCGCGGTCGTGGACGCGATGGTGAAGCAAGCGCCCTGATCGGCCGGTACGATTCGGGACGTGCCTGGCTCTGGTCGGCAGCCTGCGTCAGAAGAATCCGTCGACGGGCAGATAGCCGACCACGGACGAGTCCGGCAGTGCGATGACGGCGATCCAGTTCCCTTGGCGGCTGATGATGGGCAGGAAGCGCAGGTCGCCGATGGCGTGACCCGACTTGCGCGCCAACGCCTCGACCCCGGCGCTTTGGTCCGGGTACTTTTCAACGATCCGGGAAAGCGGTCGCGCGGCGTTCCAGGCGGCGCCACTTTGTGATTCGTAGCTGCGCCAGTTCCGCGGAATCAGCGAGATATCGAAGCCGGCAAAAGCTAGTTCGATGGACTTCAGTTTCTCGTCAGCGCCGAGGGGTTGCGCGGCGGCGATGATCGTCGGCCCGGACCACGGAAGCTGCCTCAGCCCGGCTGGCGCCTCAGGCAACAGAGTAGGATCGATATTGGCGGCCGTGATGACGCGAAAACGGTCGCCCTCCAACGCCAGATGCACGGGCCGGCCGAGAGATATCGCGTAGATGCCGTAGGCGAACGCGAGGCCTTGCACCAGAGCGATCAGGGCGATGTCGCGCCCGAGCTCGCGAGCCGGCTTCCTGGGCGCGGCGACGATGGCGGTCATCACGGGGCCCAACGTGACATCCACGGAGACCAGCAGCATGAAGAGACTAATTCCGCCGGCCATCTGCGCGAAGGGCGGCGAATACCAGAAGGTGAAGATCAGCGCTGCAGCGATGGCCGCGATCGACGCACTGACGATGAAATGCAAAGCCGCGGCTTTTAAGCGGCGGCCGCTGGCCGAAAACCTGCCAAACATGTTAGACATCGGATTCACTTAACGGCACGGAAAGTCGGTACCACGCCCTGCTGGCATCGATAAATGAAGAAGGCCGCATCTTTGCAGAAGCGGCCTTCTTGACTACACGCTCAGGGCCGTCCGGCCCCGGGACGAGCACTTACGGATACGTGCCGCGGCACGAAGAGGGCAGATATTTAGGAACGATCCCTGCAGCGGCGGTAGGGCCGCACCTCCATCCTGCAACGGACTTGCCGCCATCTGCGGCGCCATTAACTGCAGTGAACACGCTCGGGAGCGTAGAGCGTTCAAGCATCATGCTGGTACCGAGGGCGAGTTGCGTCAGGTTGACTGCGTTTCCGACAACGGTGATAACGCCGTTGTTGTCAGACGCCACCGAAGCAACAAACTTTGAAGGGTTGGCCACCAGCGGGCATGCAGCGGCCAACGCCACTGTCGCGTCAGTGCCCGTGGCTGTTTGCAGTGATTCGGTGACGCTGGTGCGGCACTGCGAGGCCGCTAGGATGATTTCCGAAACCTTCGCCCGGACCGTGTAGTCCTGATATGCCGGCAGCGCGACCGCTGCCAGGATGCCGATGATCGCGACGACGATCATCAATTCGATCAGGGTGAAACCCTGCTGGATAGAACGCTTCATGAAATGCTCCTGTTGGAACTGGGGGTGGAAAGACCCTCTATTCATTGCAGAGGCCGTGCCACGCCCGAAGTGCCGAAAAGCGTGAACTGCAACCGGGGAGCTGACACAAACAGTCACCAATTGGTGCCGGCACTGCGCCGATCGGGTCAGGGCTGACGCATTTGGTCACGATCGTGGGCCGCCTGCGACAAACCGGCCCTCAAGCGTAGGCACGCGCCGGCACGGGCACCAGCGTCATCACTTCGCCGGCCTCGAGGGCGCGGATCCGGTGCGGCGTCTCGAGACGGCCGATCTCGGCCATCACCGCGTCGAGTTCGCCCGGCTTGATGTGCGTGATGTGCACGTCGACGCTGCCGCCCAGATGCTGCAGCTCTTCGCCGAGCGCCGCCGGGCAGAGATGGCGGCTGATCCGCGCGAGCTGGCGCTCGTCGTCGCCGAACGCCGTCTCGATGACGAGGTGGGCGACGTTCATGCTCTGCAGGCGCTGCCAGAGCGCCGGGTTGGGGCCGGTGTCTCCCGTGTAGACCCACCAGCCGGCTTCGCCACCGTCGACCGCGAAGCCGACCGCCGGCACGGTGTGCGAGGCGGACAGCACCTCGATCCGCTTGCCGCCGATCGAAAGCGTCTCGCCGACGGCGATCGGCACGAAGGCAAGCACCGGGTGCTGGGCGCTCGGCAGGCGCGTGAAGTCGGGCCAGATGACGCCGTTGAAGATATGCGTGCGCAGCGCGGCCAGCGTCTCGGGCAGCGCGTGCACCCAGATCGGCCCGCGCGCCTCGATGCGCCGCGCCCGTATCACGCTATCGGCGAGCAGCCCGATCGACAGCACATGGTCGAGGTGCGAATGGCTGACGAGGATGTGCTCGATCTTCACCAGCGCCTCGAGCGAGAGATCGCCCACGCCCGTGCCGGCGTCGACCAGGACGTCGTCGTCGAGGAGGAACGATGTGGTCTTGCTGCCGGCGGCGATGGAGCCGGAGCAGCCGAGCACCTGAATGATCATGGATCTGCCGTAGTGGAGGGCGGTCGCGAAGCGGCGGCGAGTCTTGGGGCAAATCGAATGCCGGGCACGATGTTCCCGTGAGAAGGGGCGGCGCACAAGCGCCCAATGTCGCGTTTGCGGCGGGCAGAGGGTGTTTCGGAGTCTGGCCCGGCGTGGAGCGTGAAATGCGTCACGCGGCGCCCTCCGGCACGCCGGATACCTTGCCGAGCTGCTCGCGCCAGTGAAACGCGACGGCCTCAGGCCGCCTGGACGAACTGCATCTGCGTGCCGGCGAGCTCGATCACGTCGCCATTCTTCAGGCCGACCGTTTCGCCGGCGAGCGGCGTGTTGTTGACCGACGGGCGCGAGGCGCCCTCGACGTGCGCGAGCACATAGCCGGTCGGGCGCTTGGTGATCGAGGCGACCTGGACGCCGGGCTTGCCGACGGTGGTCACGACCTTGGTCAGCATGACTTCGCGGCCCGCTGCCGCGCCGTTCATGACCCGGATCGTCGCCGGCCCGACCGGGGTGGGGGCGCCCCCGCCGACGAGCGCGCCGAAGCCCGAAGTGCGCCCGCTCGAGGTATAGCCGGCGCCACCGGACATCGTGCCCGGCTTCATGATCATCGTCTTTTCATAGTCGGTGCCGTCGTCGACCATGTACTTGATCTTGTACTTGCCGACCTCGACCGTATCGTTGTGGGCGAGCAACTGCTTCTTGACGGCCTTGCCGTTGATGTAGGTGCCGTTGGTGCTGTTGAGGTCTTCGATGAAGACGTCCTGCCCGACCATCTGCAGCACCGCGTGCTCGCCGCTGACGGCGAGGTTGTCGATGACGATGTCGTTGTAGGGGCGACGGCCGAGCGTGGTCTTGTCCTTCGTGAGCTGAACTTCCTTGATCACGACCCCGTCGAGCGATACGACCAGTTTGCCCATGCTTTGCGACCTCGAGTGTCCTTGTCTTTATATGACAGCCCGCCGGGCTTGAGCGGGCGGCGGCGGCGCCGGAAGCTTCAGCGGCGGAACGGCCACCACGACCGCGCGGCTCCCGCCGGGCCCCTCACCCGGACGAGTACGACGGAGATATTATCCTTTCCGCCCGCCTCGTTGGCCGCGTCGATGAGCGCACTCGCCGCTTCCGGCAGTAATTCGCAACTCTGCAACAGCTGGCCGATGGTTTCGTCGTCGAGCATGTCCGAGAGGCCGTCCGAGCACAGCAGGTAGACGTCGCCTGGCAGCACATCGTGCAGATGCGTCTCGAGCAGCACGGTGTCCTCGACGCCGACGGCGCGCGTCACCAGGTTCTTGTTCGCCGAGAACGCCGCCTGCTCGGCGGTGATCAGGCCCGCATCGATCTGCTCCTGCAGCAGGGAATGATCGTGCGTGATCTGGGCGAGCCGCCCTGAGCGGAGGCGATAGCAACGCGAATCGCCGACGTGGCCGAGCAGCAGCCGGTTCTCGCGGAACACGCCGACGACGAGCGTCGTGCCCATGCCGGCGTATTGCGGGTTCGAGTTCGCGGCGTTGAAGATCGCGCGGTTGGCGTTGTCGACGCAGATGTCCATGGCCCGGCGCACGTCGGTATCGGTCGCCGATTCCGAAGCTTCGGAGAGCCAGCGGCCGAGCTCGGTCTTGATGAACGAGGTGCACATGCCGCTCGCCACCTCGCCGGCGTTATAGCCGCCCATGCCGTCGGCCAGCACGACCAGCGACGAGACTTCGTCGACAGCGGCGGAATCCTCGTTGTTATTGCGCGCCCGGCCGGTGTCGGAAGCGCAGTGGAACTCGAGCGTCATCATCGGCACGAAAGTGAAAGGCGCGGGGGCGATCGGCGCAGCGGATTGTGCCTCGGTTCAAGGCGCCTTCTGCCGCCGCCCGCGGCGATGCNNAAGCCGCACTCTTGCATGACGGCGAGCTTGGCATCGGCCGTGTCGGCGCCGCCCGAGATCAGCGCGCCGGCGTGGCCCATGCGTTTGCCCGGCGGCGCCGTCACGCCGGCGATGAAGCCGACGATGGGCTTTTTCATGTGCTCCTTGCACCAGCGCGCCGCTTCGGCCTCGTCCGAGCCGCCGATCTCGCCGATCATGACCACCGCGTCGGTGCCCGGGTCGTCGTTGAAGAGCTTCATGATGTCGATGTGCTTGAGGCCGTTGATCGGGTCGCCGCCGATGCCGACCGCCGTCGATTGCCCGAGCCCGACCTCGGTCAGCTGCGCCACCGCCTCGTAGGTGAGCGTGCCCGAGCGACTGACCACGCCGACCCGGCCTTTCCTGTGGATGTGGCCCGGCATGATGCCGATCTTGATCTCGTCGGGCGTGATCAGCCCCGGGCAGTTCGGCCCGAGCAGCAGCGTCTTCTTGGCGCCGGCGGCCTCGCGTGCGCGCATGCGGCTCTTCACCTCGAGCATGTCGCGCACCGGAATGCCTTCGGTGATGCAGATCGCGAGATCGAGTTCGGCTTCGACCGCTTCCCAGATAGCGGCTGCGGCGCCGGCCGGCGGCACGTAGATCACGCTCACCGTCGCACCGGTCTGCTGCGCCGCCTCCTTCACGGTCGCGAAGATCGGGATGCCTTCGAAATCCTCGCCGGCCTTCTTCGGGTTGACGCCGGCGACGAAGCACTCGCGGCCGTTCGCATACTCGCGNNTTGAGCGCGGCCATGACGGCTTGCGCAGCCTCGGCCATCGAATCGGCGCTGATGATGGGCAGGCCCGAATCGGCGAGCATCTTCTTGCCGAGCACCTCGTTCGTGCCCTTCATGCGCACGACGAGCGGCACGTTCACTTTCACCGCCTTGCAGGCGGCGATCACGCCTTCGGCGATGGTGTCGCAACGCATGATGCCGCCGAAGATGTTGACGAGGATCGCCTTGACCTTCGGGTTGCCGAGCATGATCTTGAATGCCTCGGTCACCTTTTCGGCCGAGGCACCGCCGCCGACGTCGAGGAAGTTCGCGGGCGAGCCGCCGAAGAGCTTGATCGTGTCCATCGTCGCCATCGCCAGCCCGGCGCCGTTGACGAGGCAGCCGATGTTGCCGTCGAGCTGGATGTAGGCGAGGTCGAACTTGCTCGCCTCGATCTCGGCTGGATCTTCCTCGTCGAGGTCGCGATAGGCGGCGATCTCGGGGTGGCGAAACATCGCGTTGGCGTCGAAGTTGAACTTCGCGTCGAGCGCCTTGATCGAGGCCGGCGCGCCGTTCTTGCCGCCCTCGAGAATCAGCGGGTTGATCTCGGCCAGCGACGCATCCGTCTCCATGTAGCAGGCGTAGAGCTTCTTGAAGACGTCGATCGCCTGCGCCTGGGCCTCCTTCGGGATGCCCATGCCGGCGGCGAGCGTGGCGGCGGCGGCATCGCCCAGACCTTCGATCGGATCGACGAAGATCTTGACGATCTTGTCCGGCGTATCGCGCGCCACCTGCTCGATGTCCATGCCGCCTTCGCTCGAGCCCATCAGCGCGACTTTCTGCGTCGCACGATCGGTGAGCACCGCGAGGTAATACTCCTTCTTGATGTCGGCGCCTTCTTCGATGAGAAGGCGCCGCACCCGCTGCCCGTCCGGGCCGGTCTGGTGCGTCTTCAGCTGCATGCCAAGGATCTGGCCGGCGAGCTTGGCCACCTCGCCGAGCGACCGGGCGACCTTGACGCCGCCGCCCTTGCCGCGGCCGCCGGCATGAATCTGCGCCTTCACGACCCAGATCGAGCCGCCGAGCCTTTGTGCCGCTTCCGACGCTTCGCGCACGCTGAACGCGGGATAGCCGCGCGGCACCGGAATGCCGAAGCGCGTAAGGATTTCCTTGCCCTGGTATTCATGGATCTTCATCGGAGAGGCGAGTGCTCGAAAGACAGGAGCAAGGCCGCAACGCGCCCTGCGGATCGGGCGATGAATGTAGCACGCGACCCCGGCGCGACGCGGCGCCCGGGCCCGCAAGACGCCCCGCTCAGGCGGGCTCGCCGGGTTCGCTTTGGCCGGCGCTGCGGGCAGCGTCTCGCACCTGGCGCATCAACCGATGGATGACTTCGGCCGAGAAGCCGCGCGCGGCGAGAAATCGCGATTGAGCGGCCCACCCGGAGGCATCGCACGGCGCTGTCGCGAAACGCCGCTCGCGCACGACCGCGGCACGCTGCAACTCGGTGTCGGCCAGCGCGCGCGCGGCGGCGGTCGACAGCGTCACGCCGTGGCGGGCGAGTTCGCCCTTGATGCGAAGATTGCCAAAGCGCGATTCGCGCGCATGGATGCGCGACTCGGCGAAGCGCTCGGCACAGAGATAGCGGTGGGCTTCGAGCCAGTCGAGCACCGCTTCCACCTCCTCGCACCGCGTTTGGCCGTCATCTTCTTCGGCGCCGCTTTCGCTGGCGACGCGCGATGCATGACCAAGGAGCTTCTTGCGCAACTCGACGCGGCTCTGGTCGCGTTGCGCGAGCAGTTGCAGCGCCCGAGCCTTGAGCGAGAGCTTGGTTTGCATGCGCCCCACCGGCGCGGCGCGGCCCGCTCAGTCCTTGACGACCTTGAGCTTGGCCGGCGCCTCGTCGGCGGCCAGGGCGCCAGGCAGAAGAGGAATGCCCATCGCTTCGCGTACCTTGTTCTCGATCTCGATGGCGAGATCGGGATTTTCCTTGAGGAAATCGCGCGCGTTGTCCTTGCCCTGGCCGATCTTCTCGCCGTTGTAGGCGTACCAGGAGCCGCTCTTCTCGAGCACCTTGGCCTCGACGCCCATGTCGATCACCTCGCCCTCGCGGCTGATGCCCTGGCCGTAGAGGATGTCGAACTCGGCGGTCTTGAAGGGCGACGCGACCTTGTTCTTGACGACCTTGACCTTGGTCTCGTTGCCGATCACTTCCTCGCCCTTCTTGATCGAGCCGATGCGCCGGATGTCGAGCCGCACCGAGGCGTAGAACTTGAGCGCGTTGCCGCCGGTGGTCGTTTCCGGCGANNGATCTGGTTGATGAAGATGACCATGGTGTTGGTCTTCTTGATCGAGGCGGTGAGCTTGCGCAGGGCCTGGCTCATGAGACGCGCCTGCAGGCCGGGCAGCGAGTCGCCCATCTCGCCTTCGATTTCCGCCTTCGGCGTGAGCGCAGCGACCGAGTCGATGACGACCAGATCGACCGAGGCCGAGCGCACCAGCGCATCGACGATCTCGAGCGCCTGCTCGCCGGTGTCCGGCTGNNTCGAGCGCCTGCTCGCCGGTGTCGGGCTGGCTGATGAGGAGCTCCTGCAGGTTGACGCCGAGCTTTTGCGCGTACTGGATGTCGAGCGCGTGCTCGGCATCGATGAAGGCGCAGGTGCCGCCCTGCTTCTGCATCTCGGCCACGACCTGAAGCGTGAGCGTCGTTTTGCCGCTCGACTCCGGCCCGTAGATCTCGACGACGCGGCCGCGCGGCAGGCCGCCGACGCCGAGCGCGATGTCGAGGCCGAGCGAGCCGGTCGAGACGACCTCGATGTCGTCGATCACCTCGCCGACGCCCAGGCGCATGATCGCGCCCTTGCCGAACTGCTTTTCGATCTGCGCCAGCGCGGCCTGCAGGGCCTTGGCTTTCTCGGTGTTGAGGGCTTTGACGGTCGTGTCCATGGCGGTGCTCCTGAGGGTGCGGGGATTATCCGAAATAGCTGGATGTTTGTACAGTAGCCCGGATCCGATATTCGCGCCCTCCCCGGGAGGAGCGAAGCCGGCGCCCTCCGAGGGGTGAGTGCGCCGGCCGCCGCTCGATTCGCCGCCTCGCGACCGCTGTTCAGCGGCAAGCGTCGGCCGTCCCGGCTCGTCTAGGGTCCGCCCGTGCTATT
>PLZH01000074.1 GCA_003152055.1 Burkholderiales bacterium | reverse complement strand
CCGGATTTCGGTCGAGATCCGGCGCGGCGCCAGCGACGTCTGGGTCTGCGTCACCAACTCCGGCGAGCCGATCGCCGAGAGCCACGTGCAGCGCCTGTTCGACCGCTTCTATCGGGTCGACGCGGCGCGCAACGTTCCCGGCCGGCCGCACGGTCACGGTCTCGGCCTGGCCATCGTCAAGGCGGTGGCGACCATGCATTCCGGCGGCGTCAGCGCCTCGAGCGCGGAGGGCCTCACGACCATCGGCTTCAGCGTGCCGCTCGCCGGCGGCGCTGCTTCCGGCAGGCAGCCGCGCCCGGAGCGAGAAATTCACGCCTGAGGGCCCGGTTCGTTCATTCGTGCGTCGAGTTCGCATCCGGTGGGTGCCTCGATCCGTAAGTAAGCGGATGCGGCATATGTCCAAGGCGGTGTTGGCGGCGGTCGGGGTCGTCCTCGCGGGTTCCGCGTTCGCCCATGAAGGCGGCGGCGTCGCCGGGGGCTTCGCGAGCGGCTTCATGCATCCCATCCTCGGCTGGGATCACGTGGTCGCGATGGTCGCCGTCGGGCTCTGGGGCGCGTTTCTCGGGCGGCTCGCCATCTGGGTGCTGCCGATCGTCTTTCCCATGGTGATGGCCTTCGGCGGCGCCATCGGCTTGAGCGGCCTGCACATCCCGGCGGTGGAAACCGGCATCGCGCTTTCGGCGATCGTCCTCGGCGCCGTCGTCGCTCTTGCAGTCCGACCGCCGATCTGGGTGGCGGTCGTCATCGTCGGATCGTTCGCCATCTTTCATGGCTATGCCCACGGCGTCGAGCTGCCGAAGGCCGCCGACCCGCTGGCCTACAGCCTCGGTTTCGTGATCGCCACCGGCACGCTGCACCTTCTCGGCATCGCGATCGGACTCGTCGTCCGCTGGCCGGCCGGCAAGGTCGCCGTTCGCGCTGTCGGCGCCGCGATCGCGCTGGCCGGCGTCGCATTCCTGACCGGGTACGCTTCAGCATGAGACGTCGCCTTCTGCTGGCCGTCTTGCTGGCGGTGTCGGGCGAAGCGTCGGCGCACGGCTCGATCCAAGGGATCGATCACTTCTCCGGCGGATTGCTTCACCCGCTCGTCGAGCCGACCCACCTGATATCGCTCGTCGCCCTCGGTCTCCTGGTCGGCCAGCGTGGGATCGCGAAAGCCGAAGCTGCACTCTTTTGCTTTGCCACGGGCGTCGCCGCCGGGCTGATCTGCGCCGCCTTCGGCCGGAGCATCGATGCCGATGTGCCGCTGCTCGTGATCGCGACGCTGTCGGGGCTTTGGGTCGCGATGTCGCTGGCGCTGCCCGAGGTCGTCTACGGCGGGATCGCCGGGCTGCTCGGCGCCGGCATCGGCATGGGCTCGAATCCGGAGGCGTTCACGGGCACGGCGCTGGTGGCGGCACTCGGCGGTGCGGGCATCGGCGCCATCGTGTGGTTGTTCGGTATCGCGGCGATCGTGAACCTGCTGAAGAAGCCCTGGTTGTCGATCCTCGTGCGCGTCATCGGCTCATGGGTCAGCGCTAGCTCGATCCTCGTGCTGGCGCTATGGATTTCGGGCAAGCACGTCTCGGCACCGGGCGCCGAGTCGCCGTCCGCCGCCGTCGCGCGCATGGATACGACGCGCTGACTCAAGCGGCCCGCGCCGACCTGGGCAGAGGTTTCCCCCGGGTGCCTGGCTTGCCTCAGCCCGGTGTCTTCGCCGTCTTCTCGATCCAGTGCGCGAATGCGGCGAGAAACTTCTCGAGGAACTGTTTCGTCTCCGGCTTCTTGATCGCACCATGGTCGTCGAAGAGATCGCCGGCGCCGCCGATGTAGGCCTCGGGCTGCGTCATCGTCGGCACGTTGAGGAAGACGAGCGACTGACGCAGATGGTGGTTGGCGCCGAACGCGCCGATCGCTCCGGGCGAGACGCTGATCACGGCGCCGGGCTTGCCATCCCAGGCGCTCTTGCCGTAGGGACGCGAGGCGATGTCGATCGCGTTCTTCAGCACACCGGGGACGGACCGGTTGTACTCGGGCGTCACGAAGAGCACGGCGTCGGACTCGGCGATGCGCTTCTTGAAGGTGGCCGACGCAGCCGGCGGGTTGGCGTCGTCGTCCTGGTTGTAGAGAGGTAGCTGGCCGATCTCGACGATCTCCAGGGCGAGCGGCGCCGGGGCGATCGTCTTCAGGGCCATGGCGAGCTTGCGGTTGAAGGAATCCTTGCGTAGGCTGCCGACGAGCACGGCGACGTTTCGGGTTGCGGCCATGGAACGAGTCCTTTCGTGTGAGGATTTGCGGGTGGAGCGATGATCATGCCCGCGCTGAGCTTTTCACGCACTCGATCCAGACGAACGAAGCGAGATGAACAAGGCTTTCACCCGCGAGACCGATGCCCCCGAGGATGACGAAGGCGGCGACGAGCTCGCTGCGCCGCCCCTGCCCGAAGGCGCGAAGAACTACCTGACGCCGCAAGGCTTTCGCCTCCTGCGCGCCGAGCTGATGAGCCTGCTCGACGACGAGCGGCCGAAGGTCGTCGAGACCGTCTCCTGGGCGGCGAAGAACGGCGACCGCTCGGAGAACGGTGACTACCTCTACGGCAAGAAGCGCCTGCGCGAGATCGACCGCCGCATCCGCTTCCTCATCAAGCGGCTCGACATCGCCGAGGTCGTCGACCCGTCGCTGCATCACGGCAACGAGCAGATATTCTTCGGCGCGACGGTGCGCTACGCCAGCGATCGCGGCGAGGAGCGGACGGTGCGTATCATGGGTGTCGACGAGGCCGAGAGCGCCCGCGGCGATGTGAGCTGGATCTCGCCGGTCGCACGTGCCCTGCTCAAGGCGCGCGCCGGCGACGAAGTCAGGCTCGTGACGCCGCGCGGCCCGGAGACGCTTGAGATTCTCGAGGTGAGCTACCCGGCACCGTAGGGCCGCGTCGGACCGTGGCGCGCCGCTGCGGCCTCAGGGCTTGACACGCGCGACGCGAAGCACGGCCGGCGAGCGCTTGAGCGTACGCATGACCTCGGCCAGATGCAGGCGATCACGCACGCTCAGGAGCAGCGTCAGTTCGGTCGTTTCGGCGGCCGGCTCGTTGCCCATGTCGATGTGCGTGATGTCGGCTTCGGCGTGGCTCACGGCAGAGGCGACCTGCGCCAGCACGCCCTTGCCGTTGCTGACGAGCAGCGAGATCGCCGTCTCGAACGAGCGAATCGGCTGCTCGGCCCACTCGACGCCCATCCAGCGCTCGCTGTCGCGCTCGAGCAGGCGCTTGCCGACGCTGCAGTCGGCAGTGTGGACGACGAGGCCTTCGCCACGGCCAAGATTGCCGACGATCGTGTCGCCCGGGATCGGCCGGCAACACGTCGCCAGTTGCACCGAGGCACCCTCGCTGCCGTCGATGAGGACCAGGCCTTGCGCCGGCGTCGCGTCGTCGACCGCGTAGCGGCCCATCGTCAGGGCCAGCGCATCGGGGCGAATGCCGTCTTCGGCGAGCAGGCGCCCCAGCCGCGTCGCGACGATCGTCGCGATCTTGCGGCCGAGGCCGATGTCGGTGAAGAGATCGTCGCGCGTCTTGTTGCCGCTCCAGCGGATGAGCTGCTGCCAGACCGTCGCCGATTGCGAATCGTCGCCGGGCAGGGCGAGACCCTCGGCGCGCATCGCCTGGGCCAGCATCTTGGCGCCGAGGTCACGTGACTCCTCCTGCTCCATGTTCTTCAGGTAGTGCCTGATCCTGGAGCGGGCCCGCCCGGTCGAGACGAAGTTGAGCCAGGCCGGATTCGGCCGCGCGTTCGGCGCGCCGACGATCTCGACGACGTCGCCGCTCTTCAACTCCGTACGCAGCGGCACCGGCTCGCCGTTGACCGTCGCGGCGACGCAGTGGTCGCCGACGTCGGAGTGGATCGCGTAGGCGAAGTCGACCGGCGTCGCGCCGCGCGGCAGCGCCAGGATCTTCGACATCGGCGTGAAGACGTAGACCGCATCGGGGAAGAGATCGATCTTGACGTGCTCGAGGAACTCGTTGGCGTCGCGCGTCTCGTCCTGGATGTCGATCAGCGATTGCAGCCACATCGCGCCGAGGCGCTGCGCTTCCTGGCCCTGGCCGGGCCCGTCGTCGTGCTCCTTGTAAAGCCAGTGAGCGGCGATGCCTTTTTCGGCAACGGCGTGCATGGGCTCGGTGCGGATCTGGAACTCGACCGCCGTGCCGAGCGGGCTCACCAGCGTCGTGTGCAGCGACTGGTAGCCATTGGCCTTCGGGATCGCGATGTAGTCCTTGAAGCGGCCGGGTACGGGCTTGTAGAGCTGATGCAGCACCCCCATCGCCATGTAGCACTCCGGCAGCGTCGAGACGACGATGCGAAAGCCGAAGATGTCGTTGACTTGGGCGAAGCTCAGGTGCTTCTCGCGCATCTTCGCGTAGATCGAATACAGCGTCTTCTCGCGGCCGAAGATCTGCGCCTTCAGCTTGGCCTGGACGAACGCTTTCTCGACGTCCTTCTGGATGCGCTCGACGATGTCGCGCCGGTAACCGCGCGCTTTCAGCACCGCCTTCGAGAGCGCGGCCTCGCGCCAGGGCTTCAGGTTCTTGAACGAGAGATCCTGCAGCTCGCGGTAGGTCTGGTTGAGGCCGAGGCGATGCGCGATCGGCGCGTAGATGTCGAGCGTCTCGGCGGCGATGCGGCTGCGCTTGGCGCGCTCGACGGCGTCCATCGTGCGCATGTTGTGCAGCCGATCGGCGAGCTTGACGAGGATGACGCGGACGTCGCGTGTCATCGCCAGCAGCATCTTGCGGAACGATTCGGCCTGCGATTCCTCCTGCGTCGAAAAGCGCAGCTTGTCGAGCTTGGTCAGGCCGTCGACGAGGTCGGCGGTCGGCGCGCCGAAGCGCTCGATCAGCTCGGCCTTGGTGATGCCGCAATCTTCCATCGCGTCGTGCATCAACGCCGCCATGATCGCCTGCGCGTCGAGCTTCCACTCGGCGCACAGGCCCGCCACCGCGATCGGGTGCGTGATGTACGGTTCGCCGCTGGCGCGGAACTGGCCGAGGTGCGCCTCGTCGGCGAAGCGATAAGCGTCGCGGACGCGCCGGATGTCGGCGGCGTCGAGATAGTCGAGCTTGACGGTGAGCGCCGCAAACGAAGCTGCCGCCGCATCGGCCGCCGCGGGCGCGGCTTCGGGAGGCGGCCGCTTACGCGGCGCCGGCTTGGCGTCGGAGAGGGCGTTGGACGAGCGCGCGGCCATGCCCGAATTTAGCGCGGAACCGGCCCGGGCATGGACCGGCGCGCGGAAGTCCCGCCTCCGCTAGACCGGCACCTTGCGCAGCATCTCGATGCCGATCTCGCCGGCCGCGATCTCGCGCAGCGCCGTCACGCCGGGCTTGTTCTTGGTCTCGACCTTGGGCGCGTGGCCCTGGCTCAGCATGCGCGCGCGATAGGTCGCGGCGAGCACGAGCTGGAAGCGGTTCGGGATCTTGACGAGGCAGTCTTCGACGGTGATGCGGGCCATGTGTTCTTTCGGGTACGCCGGCCAAAGGGCCGATGCGTGGAGGCGGACGTCAGAGCAGATCGAGAGCCGCGAAGACGGCGGGCCGGGCCCGCTTCAGTGCCGCGTACTTGAGGCGCTGCGAGTGAACGATCGCCTTGAGATCGAACAGCGCCATCTCGAACAGAGCGTTGATTATAACGAAGTCGAAGTGCCTGGCCTGCGACACCTCGATTCTCGCGTTCGCCATGCGCCGCTCGATGACCTGTGGATCGTCCTCGCCGCGGCGCTGCAGGCGTGAAAGCAGCTCGTCCCAGCTCGGCGGCAAAAGAAAGATGAGCACGGCGTTCGGAAAGAGCGTCTTGATCTGCAGCGCGCCCTGCCAGTCGATCTCGAGCAGCACGTCGTGACCGCCCACGATTCGATCCTCGATGGCGCCGCGAGACGTGCCGTAGAGGTTGCCGTGCACCTCAGCCCACTCGACGAAATCGCCGGCCTGGATCATGGCGCGAAAGGTCGGCTCGTCGACGAAATGGTATTCGCGACCTTGCTGTTCCTGGCCGCGGGGCTTTCGCGTCGTGTGCGAGACCGACAGCACCAGGTGCGAATCGAGCTCGAGGAGCGCCTTGACGAGGCTCGATTTGCCCGTGCCGCTCGGCGCGGCGACGGCGAAGAGGTTGCCGGGGTAGTCCATGGCGCGGGTTGGGGAACTTGCGTCAGTTTACGTGGCGCCGCAGCGCCGACGCCTGACTGCCGCGACGACTACTCGACGTTTTGCACCTGCTCGCGCAGCTGCTCGATGGCGACTTTCATGTCGACCGAGATCGCCGTCATCTCGATCGACGTCGATTTCGAGCCGAGCGTGTTGGCTTCGCGCAGCAGCTCCTGGATCAGGAACTCGAGGCGCTTGCCGATCTCGCCGCCCTTGTCGATGAGGCGCGCGATCTCGTCGAGGTGCGAGCGCAGGCGCGCCAGTTCTTCGGCGACGTCGATGCGGATTGCGTAGGCCGCCGCTTCGTTGAGGGCGCGCTCGGCGATCGCTTCGTGCGACACCGTCCCCGCGGCACCGACCTTGTCGAGGGCCTCGTTCCAGCGCTCGATGAAGCGCTGTTGCTGCCGGCTCACGGCCGCCGGCACCAGCGGCTCGGCGGCGGCGGCAAGCGAGCGCAGATGCGTGACACGCTCGCCGAGGATGGCCGCCAGCCGCGCGCCTTCGCGCGCCCGCGCCTCGGCCAGCCCCTCGACGCAGCGCTTCGCCGCATCGAGCACCGCGCCGGTTGCATCGTCCTGGCGTGTGCCGCCACGGCACCACTGCAGGACCTCGTGGACCGAGAGCGCGCGCGCGTCCGGCAGATGCTCGNNGCTCAGTCGCAACTCGAACTTGCCGCGCTTGAAGCGCCCGGTCACGAGCTCGCGAAGGGCCGGCTCGAGGCTGCGGAACTCGTCGGGCAGGCGCAGCGAGAGATCGAGGAAACGGTTGTTGACCGAGCGCATCTCGACGCTGATCGACGCGGCAGCGGCCGGCGCTGCGTGCGGTTCGTGCAATGCTGCCGCGGCCGGCGTTGCAGGGCTCGCGGAGGCATTCGCGTAGCCGGTCATGCTGTAAACTGCCACGCGCTTTTGCCCCCTGTTTTTTCCATTATGTCAAAGCCTAAACCAGCACCTTTGCCTTCGGGCACGGTGGTGGGCGGCTATCAGGTCATCAAGAAACTCGCGGCAGGTGGATTCGGCGTTGTCTATCTCTGCGAAGACGCCGATCGCAAGCTCGTCGCGCTGAAGGAGTATCTGCCTTCCTCGCTCGCCGAGCGCTCGCCCGGCGAGCTGACGCCGCGCGTCAAGCCGGAAAAGCAGCCCCTCTATCGCCTCGGCCTGAAGAGCTTCTTCGAGGAAGGCCGATCGCTCGCGCAGATTTCGCACACGAGCGTGGTTTCGGTGCTCAATTTCTTTCGCGAGAATGAAACCGTCTACATGGTGATGAACTACCTGCAGGGTGATACCTTGCAGGATTTCATCGTCACGGCGCGCGATCTCAAACGTGACAAGGTATTTCGGGAATCGACGATCCGCTCGCTTTTCGACGAGATATTGCGCGGCCTGCGCATCGTCCACCAGCACAAGATGTTGCACTTGGACATCAAGCCGGCGAACATCTTCATCACCAACGAGAACAAGGCGGTGCTGCTCGATTTCGGTGCGGCGCGTGAAGTGCTGAGCAAGGAAGGCAACTTCATCCGGCCGATGTACACGCCGGGCTTTGCCGCGCCCGAGATGTACCGAAGAGACGGCACGCTCGGGCCGTGGACCGACATCTACGCGATCGGCGCCTGCATCTATGCCTGCATGCAGGGCTACCCGCCGAACGATGCGCCCCAGCGCATCGAGAAGGATCGCCTCGCGCTCTCGCTTTCGCGCCTGAGGAATGTCTACAGCGACAACCTGATCGAGGTCACGGAGTGGTGCATGTCGCTTGATCCGCTGTCGCGTCCGCAGAGCGTGTTCGCGTTGCAGAAGGAGCTGTCGCGCGAGACGGAACGGCAGTACACGAAGCTGAGCTTCAGCGAGCGTCTCAAGCTGCAGCTAGAGAACCTGACGACGAGCAAGGCATAGACATGAGCCCGATGGCGCTCGCTTTGCTCCTGCCCCCCGAGGGGGCGCCGCCCGGCTTGGGGCGGCCCGGCGCGCGGGCGGACTGAGCAGTGCGTTTCTCCGTCTACCAGGTGAGCCGCAAGGGCGGTCGCGAGAAGAACGAAGACCGCATGGGCTATTGCTACACGCGCGACGCCGGTCTGTTCGCGCTGGCCGACGGCATGGGCGGCCATCCCGAAGGCGAAGTCGCCTCGCAGCTCGCACTGCAGACGCTCGCCGCGATGTTCCAGCGCGACTGCAAGCCGACGCTGCCCGACCCCTTGCGCTTCCTTCACGACGCGATCGTCTCCGGCCATCATCAGCTGCTGCGCTACGCGACGCAGAAGGCGCTGATCGATACGCCGCGAACGACGGTCGTCGCCTGCTTGCTCCAGGGCAACGCCGCGTACTGGGCGCACTGCGGCGACTCGCGCCTCTATCTCGTGCGCGGCGACAAGCTGATCGCGCGCACCCGCGACCATTCGTATTCCGAGCTGCAGCAGACGATGAGCCAGGTCGTGCCGATGGGCGATCGCTTCAATCGCAACGTTCTCTTCACCTGCCTCGGCAGTCCGGGCAAGCCGGTGGTCGACACGGTCGGGCCGCTCCTCATGCAGGCCGGCGACCGGCTGCTGCTCTGCTCCGACGGCCTCTGGGGCACGGTCAGCGACAGCGAAATCACCGACCAGCTCGCGACGCTGCCGCTTTCCGATTCGGTGCCCGAGCTCGTCGAGCAGGCGCTGCGCAACGGCGGACCGAAATGCGACAACGTTTCGGTGCTCGCCGTCGAGTGGGAAGGCGTCGAGAACAGCGACAGCGGCCAGGATATCCAGACGACGGCGCTCGGCGAAGCGGTGTTCGCATCGACGATCCAGGCCAGCGTTCTCGGCACCGACGTTTCGCCCGACGAGCTCGACGACGCCGAAATCGAGCGCTCGATCAAGGAAATCAACGAGGCGATCCAGCGCTCGTCGAAGCACAAGAAGTCCGGGCCTGTCTAAACTCTGCCGCGGCCCGTGGACAATCGGGTCATGACCTTCCAACGTTCACAGGCCCGCGCCGCCGACGCGCTGCGCCCGATCTCGATCACCCGCTCGTTCACCCGCCACGCCGAAGGTTCGGTGCTGATCGCTTTCGGCGACACCAAGGTGCTGTGCACCGCGTCGGTCGAGGAGAAGGTGCCACCGCACCAGCGTGGCAGCGGCGAAGGCTGGCTCACCGCCGAATACGGCATGCTGCCGCGCTCAACGCACACACGCAGCGACCGCGAAGCGGCGCGCGGCAAGCAGAGCGGGCGCACGCAGGAGATCCAGCGGCTGATCGGCCGCTCGCTGCGTTGCGTGTTCGATCTCGCGGCGCTCGGCGAACGAACGATCGCCCTCGATTGCGACGTGCTGCAGGCCGATGGCGGAACCCGCACGGCGGCGATTACCGGTGCCTTCGTCGCCGCCCATGACGCCGTGAGCTGGCTCATCGCGCAGCGGCGCATCGAGCGCTCGCCGATCCGCGAATTCGTCGCCGCCGTCTCGGTCGGCATCGTCGCGGCGACGCCGCTGCTCGACCTCGATTACATCGAAGACTCGGCCTGCGACACCGACATGAACGTCGTCATGACGGCGTCCGGCGGTTTCGTGGAGCTGCAGGGCACGGCCGAAGGCGCGACCTTCTCTCGTCCCGAGATGGATGCGTTGCTCGCGCTCGCAGGCAAGGGCATCGGCGAGCTCGTCGAAGCGCAGCGACGCGCTCTCGGGATGGCATCGGTCTGAGCGGAACGAGACGTCGCGCGATGCGGCTCGTCCTCGCGTCGAACAACCCGGGCAAGCTCGCCGAGCTGCAAAGCCTCTTCGCGCCGCTCGGCCTGCAACTCGTGGCGCAAGGGCGTCTGGGCATCGGGGAGGCCGAAGAGCCGCACGCGACTTTCGTCGAGAACGCACTCGCCAAGGCCCGCCACGCCGCCGCGGCCGCGGGCGAAGCGGCGATCGCCGACGACTCCGGCCTCGTCGTCGATGCGCTCGGCGGCGCCCCGGGCGTCGCGTCGGCGCACTTCGCGGCCATCGCTTGCGGTGACGGCGACCGCGAAGCGCAGCGCCGGGCGCAGGATGCTGCGAACAACGCGCTGCTTCTCGAGCGGATGGCCGGTCGCAGCGACCGCGGCGCCCGCTTCGTTTCGACCCTGGTCGCTGTCCGCAACGCCGCCGATCCGGAGCCGCTCGTCGCTGTCGGTCGCTGGTCGGGAGAAATCGCGCGATCGCCGCGAGGCGAGGGCGGCTTCGGCTACGACCCGCTCGTCTTCATTCCGGCGCTCGGAAGGACTGTTGCCGAGCTCGATGCGGCGGCGAAGAACGCCGCGAGCCACCGCGCTCTCGCGGCGCGCCGGATGCTGGTGTTGATGCGCGAAGTCTGGCGGCTCGACTGACATGGATGCGATCCCGCGCATCGTCGCGGCGCCGGCCGAGGCCCTGTCGGTTCCCACCGGCAGCGTTGCCGAGCGCCTCGTCCGCCTCGTGCGGCCGGGCGCGCTCACGCTGGCCGCGCTGCCGCCGCTTTCGCTCTACGTGCACGTGCCGTGGTGCATCAGAAAATGCCCGTACTGCGACTTCAACTCGCACGCCGTGCGCGGCTCTCGCGACGATTTGCCGCAGCAGCGCTACGTCGATGCGCTCGTCGCCGACCTCGAGGCGGCGCTGCCTCTGGTCTGGGGCCGGCGCATCCACACGATCTTCATCGGCGGCGGCACGCCGAGTCTGTTCGAGCCGGCGCAGGTCGAACGCCTGCTCGCCGCCATTCGTGCCCGCCTGCCGCTCGAGCCAGGCTGCGAGGTCACGCTGGAAGCCAATCCGGGGAGTTTCGAGCGCGATCGCTTTCGCGCCTTCCGTGCCGCCGGCGTGACTCGCCTGTCGATCGGCGTGCAGAGTTTCGACGACGCGCGGCTCGCTGCGCTCGGCCGCGTCCACGACGCGGCCGAGGCGCGCGCCGCGATCGCCGAAGCGCAAGGCGCGTTCGAGACCTTCAACATCGACCTCATGTACGCGCTGCCGGGGCAGACACTCGCCGACTGCGAAGCCGACCTGGCCGCCGCGCTCGCCTTCGATCCGCCGCATCTCTCCATCTACCAGCTGACGATCGAGCCGAACACCTTCTTCGCGAAGCATCCGCCGCCGCTCCCCGACGACGACCTCGCCTTCGCGATGCTCGACCGGATCGCCGAGCGCACCGCCGAAGCAGGCCTCGAGCGCTACGAAGTTTCAGCCTATGCGCAGCCGGGGCATCGTTCGCGGCACAACCTCAACTACTGGGAGTTCGGCGACTACCTTGGCATCGGCGCCGGCGCGCACGGCAAGCTCAGCTTCGCGCATCGCGTCGTCCGCCAGGTGCGCCTGCGTGACCCGGCCGCGTACATGGCCGGCGCCGAAGCGGGCCAGGCCGTCGCTTCGGAGTCGGAAGTCGCGCGCGCCGAGCTGCCTTTCGAATTCATGCTCAACGCCTTGCGCCTGAAGGAAGGCTTTGCGATCGCCCGCTTCGGCGAGCGCACCGGGCTGCTGCTCAGCTCGATCGAAAAGCCGCTCGCCGAGGCCGAGCGGCGCGGCCTCCTCAGGCGCGACCTGCAGCGGGTGGTTCCGACGCCGCGCGGCTTCGATTTCCTCAACGACTTGCTCGAGCTGTTCCTCCCGCGCTCGGCGTAGCGTGGCACCGCCTGGTGCCGTGCATTCGCCGCGAATTGGCGGGCTGGACGTGGCTTTATCGCGTCGATGCCCGAAAACGCCGCTGCTAGACTGAGGCGAACCCACGCCCTTGCTTCGTGCCCTCCAGGATCAACACTCCCGCCACCGACTCGAACGCGCTCAGCCTCGAAGGAGCGCTGCAGTTGCTGGAGCAGTCCGGGCATCGGCTTCCCGAGGCGCAGATCGCCGGCAAGGCGGCCTGGCTGCAGGCCGTGATCGATGGCCTGTGCGAGCTCTCGAGTCGCGACCCGCTCACCGGGCTGGCCAATCGCCGCCAGTTCGAGCTCACGCTGGCCAGCGAGGTCGATCGCGTCGCCCGCGCCGGCGAGCCTGCCCTCGTGCTGATGATCGACGTCGACCATTTCAAGAAGGTCAACGACGCGCACGGCCATCCGGCCGGCGACGGCGTGCTGAAAGCCGTTGCCCACGTCCTGCACGACTGCATCCGGCCGATGGACACCGTCGCGCGCTTTGGCGGCGAGGAGTTCGCGATGATCCTGCCCAACTGCGCGCCGTCGTTCGGCCAGGCGGTGGCCGAGCGCATCCGCCTGCGCGTGCAGGCGCAGACGATCGCCATCGGCCCCGGCATCGACGTGCGCGTCACGGTCTCGATCGGCGGTGCGTTCGCGCCGCAATGGGTGCGCTCGTCGGCGCTGCTCTGGGTTGAGCGCGCCGATCAACAGCTCTACCGCGCCAAGAGCGAGGGGCGCAATCGCGCCTGCCTTGAACAGCCGACGCTGTCTCTCGTCAGCCCGGCGGAAAAGGGCTTGCTCTTCGGAACCTCGCAGTTCCAGGAACTCGAATGAGCGCCCGCGCGCGCATCCTCGCCGTCACCAGCGGCAAGGGCGGCGTCGGCAAGACGTTCCTCTCGGCCAATCTCGCGGCCGCGCTCGCCGCGCGCGGCGAGCGCGTTCTCGTTCTCGATGCCGACCTCGGCCTGGCCAATCTCGACGTCGTGCTGAACCTGCATCCGAAGCTGACGCTGCACGATGTCTTCACCGGCAAGGCGACGCTCGACGAGGCGATCCTCGCGGCACCCGGCGGCTTCTCGGTGCTGCTCGCCGGCTCGGGCCTGGTCGAGTATTCGCGCCTGACGCCGCAGGTGCGCGAGCAGCTGATCGAGATCATCGACAAGATAGCGCCGCGCTTTGACCGCATCCTCCTCGATACCGGCGCGGGGATCTCCGACGTTGTGCTGCACGCGATCTCGCTCGCCGACGACGTGCTCGTCGTCGTCACGCCCGAGCCGACCTCGATGACCGACGCCTACGCGACGATCAAGGTGCTGGCAGTGCTGCAGAAGCGCCGCAAGATTCGCCTCGTTGTCAACCAGGTGAGCGCGGCCGGCGAGGGGCGCACGATTCGCAACCAGCTGCAGCTCGTGATCGATCGCTTCGTCGCGCCACAGCTGAAGGCCGAGAACGACGCCGAGCCACTCGTTCTCGAGCTGCTCGGCGAGATCGGTAGCGACCCGGCCGTCCGCGAAGCGGTGCAGAAGCGAAACCTCCTGCTGACCACGCTGCCCGGCAGCCCTGCGGCTCAGGCTGTCAACGCGATCGCGCTGCGGATGACGACGGCCTGAAAGCGCGGCTCAGCCGGCCCGCCGGTCGATTCCCGGCCGTAGCAGCACGACCAGCGCGCCATGGCCGCCGTCGGCGGGGCGCCCGTAGGTGAAGGCGAGCACGGCGCTTTGCTGAACGAGCCAACTCTTCACCTTCGCTTTCAGCACGGGTTCNNCGCGGCGCAGGCCGTGCAGGTCGAGCTCGGCCTGCAGCACCCAGACGCCGCGGCGGAGCTTGCGTACGACGTCGATGCCGACGCCGCGGCGGCGAAACGAGAGCGCGTCGTCGGTGTCGAGCAGCGTCTCGGCATCGAATTCGTCGGAGATCGATTCGATGAGCACCGCGGCCTCGTCGCGCTCGCGCTGCCGTGCCTGTGCCGGCGGCCGGGGCCGCTCGGGCAACACGGGCGCGGGCTTGCGCAAGGGCAGGACGTTGCCGATGCTCGACGCGAACAGCGATCGTTCGTGCCTCTCCCTGCCCGGGTGCTCTCGCTCGGCCGCAGCGGCCGCGTCGGCCGCGGTGACGGCGGCGCGGCGCTGCTTGGCGAGCGCGGCGCGGATCGCGATGAGATCGTGCAGATGGTTCGCCTTCACCGTGTCGCCTTTCACATCAGACCCCGCTCGGCGAAGGAGACGACGGCGCCTCTGCCGACGACGAGGTGATCGAGGACGCGCACATCGACGAGGCCGAGCGCGCTCTTCAGCGTCTGCGTCAGGAACTCGTCGGCACGCGACGGCTCGGCCGCGCCCGAGGGGTGGTTGTGGGCGAGGATCACGGCGGCGGCGTGCAGGTCGAGCTCGCGCTTGGCGACTTCGCGCGGATAGACGCTCGGGTAACGACCTAAAGCGGTCCGATCTGGATGCAGAGGTTGTGCCCTTCCGAATCGATGGCCGGGTGTGGGGCCGAGAGAGGGAGTCGAAGGAGGCTGCATAAGGAGGCGCCAAGCGGGACCGGAGACGGGTACCAAGCCCACGACGGCCGGCGGAGAGCGATCTCGGCAGCTTACCCTGCGCGGGGCGGCAGCTTGATAGCGGCCCGCGGTGACTTACGGGGATCGGCCATTGGAGAGCTCTCCATAATGGCCGATGGAAAGCTTTGCATAACGGCCACAACCCGTCGTTGGTGACTGGCAGCTTTGCGAATCGAAATGCCCATGTCGGGCACGCCAAGCCGGGCGAATCGGTGCCGCCAACCCAGAGACAAAAGCGCTTGAAAGTCCCATGCGCCGATTCTGGCGCGTGAGCTCAGGGCTTCGGCGCCGGCTCCGTCATCAGGCCGGCGTGCGCCACCTTGAGATCGATGTCCGGCTGCACCTTGCGCGCGGCCGTGAGGTCGGCCTCGCCTTGCGCGGCGTCGCCCAGGCGCGTCTTCGTCAGTCCACGGCCATACAGCGACCAGGCGCTCTCTGGCCGGTACTCGATGCTGCGATCGAAGTCGGAAAGTGCCTTCTTGTACTTGCCCAGGCGCAGGTAGACCCAGCCGCGGCTATCCAGGTAGGCCGGGTTCTTCGAGTCGCTGTCGACGGCGTCGTCGCAGTCATCGAGGGCGTCGTCAAGCTCGATCCCCAGCAACAGGCGGGTCCAGCAACGGCTGTTAAGCGCGACGTCGCGTTTGAACTCGTTCGGATGGGCAGGAAGCCACAGGTTCAACTGAGCGAGCGCCTGCGCGGGCTGTTCCAGATCCAGGTAGAGGCGCGCCATCGGGAGACGCATCTGCGCCTGCGAGGCGAGCGTTTTGTCCAGCGCGTCGAGGTCGGCCTTCGCGCCGTCGCGATCCTTCGCGTAGAAACGCAGCCATGCGCGTCGGAAGCGTGCGTCGACCTGCGTCGGGCCGAGCTCCAGGGCCTTGTCGAAGTCCTCCAGCGCCTTCGCTGGGCGCTTGAGCGCCTCTTGAATGGCGCCGCGCTGCGCGAAAAACACGGCCGACGTCGGATCGAGCTCACA
>PLZH01000105.1 GCA_003152055.1 Burkholderiales bacterium | reverse complement strand
CGCATCGCGACCCCTTTTTGAATTTGGCTGACCTCGCTGGGTTCAGCGCAACGTCACTTCAACTTCGTCTCTTTGTAGGTCACGTGCTTGCGTGCCTTCGGATCGAACTTCATCAGCTCGATTTTCTCCGGGGTCGTTTTCTTGTTCTTGTCGGTCGTATAGAAGTGACCGGTGCCGGCACTCGATTCGAGCTTGATCTTTTCGCGTCCACCCTTGGCCATGGCCGACTCCTCTTAGATTTCGCCGCGGGCGCGCAGGTCGGCGACGACCTGCTCAATGCCCACCTTGTCGATCAGGCGCAGCGCCGCGTTGGTGATGCGCAGGCGCACCCAGCGGTTCTCGCCTTCGACCCAGAACCGGCGGTAGTGCAAGTTCGGCAGGAAGCGACGCTTCGTTTTGTTGTTGGCGTGGGAAACGTTGTTCCCGACCATCGGGCGCTTGCCCGTGACTTGACAGACGCGTGCCATGACGCTTCTCCGTGCTTGATGTAGCGATGTGCCGAGTCCGGAGGCCGGAGCAGCAAAGCTAATAATTATAGCTGGGTGCGGATTCAAGATCTGTTTGCGGGGGCCGCCGCTGCCGCGAGACGCTCTGGAACCCTTCGCGCCGAACGACGAAACGTCGAACGCCCTACGCGAACGCTGAATCTCTAGGCCTGCTCGAGAAATCTCTGCGCGTCGAGCGCTGCCATGCAGCCCGTGCCCGCGCTCGTGATCGCCTGCCGGTAGACATGGTCCTGCACGTCGCCCGCCGCGAAAACGCCAGGCACGCTCGTCATCGTCGCGAAACCGTCGAGCCCGCTCCTGGCCAGGATATAGCCATCGCGCATCTCGAGCTGGCCCTTGAAGATGTCGGTGTTCGGCTGGTGGCCGATGGCGATGAAGCAGCCGGTGAGGGCGATCTCCTCGGTCGCGTCGTCCTGGGTGCTGCGGACGCGAACGCCGGTCACGCCGCTCTCGTTGCCGAGCACCTCTTCGAGCGTCGACCAGAGGTGAAGCTGCATCTTGCCGTCGGCGACTTTGGCCATGACCTTGTCGACGAGGATCGCCTCGGCGCGAAACTTGTCGCGCCGGTGGATGAGATGCACCTTCGAGGCGATGTTGGAAAGATAGAGCGCTTCTTCCACTGCCGTATTGCCGCCGCCGACCACGCACACGTCCTGGCCGCGGTAGAAAAAGCCGTCACAGGTGGCACAGCCGCTGACGCCGCGGCCCATGAAGGTTTGCTCCGAAGGCAGGCCGAGGTATTTCGCCGACGCGCCGGTGGCGATGACCAGCGCGTCGCAGCTGTAGCGGCCGGAGTCGCCGCGCAGCGTGAACGGGCGCTTGCCGAGGTCGACCTCGTCGATGTGGTCGAACACCACTTGCGTGTCGAAGCGTTCGGCATGCTTGAGAAAGCGCTGCATCAGCTCCGGACCCATCACGCCGTCGACGTCGGCAGGCCAGTTGTCGACATCGGTCGTCGTCATCAGCTGGCCGCCCTGGGCGATGCCGGTGACAAGCATCGGCCTGAGGTTGGCGCGGGCTGCGTAGATGGCCGCCGTGTAGCCGGCCGGGCCGGATCCGAGGATGAGGACGCGAGCGTGTTGGGGGGTGGAAGTCATGGGGTGCGGGAAGCTGGAACGCAATGCGATGCGTCGCTGAAGTCTGACATGGGGTTGCAACCAGCTGGCATCAACGCGCTTAATGGTGACAATAGCCGGGCCGGGGTCTGCGTGAGATTTTCACGCGGGCGGCCCGGCGCGGCTTGTTGAACAGAAAGGCACCCCGATGGCGATGCTCTCGAATCTCGATCTCATCCGGCGAGTGCCGCTGTTCTCGCTTCTGACGAACGACCAAGCCCAGGGCATTGCCGACAGCGTCGTCAAGAGGCGCTACAGGCGGGGCGAGATCGTCGTCGAGCACGGCAAGAAATCGAATGCGCTCTTCATCCTGCTGACAGGCCGCGCCCGCGTGCTGACGGCCGATTCGCGCGGCCGAGAGGTCATTCTCGCGGTCCTGCAGTCGGGCGACTATGTCGGCGAGATGAGCCTCATCGACAACGAGCCGCATTCAGCGACAGTTCGCGCCGAGGTGCAGACCGACATGCTGATCCTCGGCCGTACCGAGTTCGCGCGCTGCCTGCCGGAGAACTCGAGCCTGTCCTACGCCATCATGCGCGGCCTCGTGCAGCGCCTGCGCAGCGCCGACCGGCAGATCGAGTCGCTCGCCTTGCTCGACGTCTACGGCCGTGTCGCCCGCACCCTGCTCGACATGTCGGAGATGGAAGGCGAAGTCAAGATCATCCGCAACAAGGTCTCGCGCCAGGATCTGGCCAAGGTCGTCGGCGCTTCGCGCGAGATGGTGAGCCGCGTCATGAAGGACCTCGAGGGCCGTGGCATGGTGCAGACGCAGGAGAATGGCTGGGTCGTGATCAAGGAACAGCTGACGGCCTGAACGCGCCCGGCCGGCCGCGAAAACGGGCCGGCCGTTCCCGCACAATTCGCGGATGACGTTTCCTCTCGGATCGCTCCGCATCGAAGGGCCGGACGCTGCCCTGCAGGCGGCGCGGGTCGGCACGGCACCCTCCTGGCGCGCGCAGCTTGCCCTTCTCGTCGGCGCCGTCGTCTGGGTCCTCGCGGTCATCGCCCTGACGACGCACACCAGCGCCGACCCGGGCTTTTCGACCTCGGGCTCGGGCGCCCCGGTGCAGAACAAGGCCGGCCTCGTCGGCGCCTGGCTCTCGGACTTCGCCTTCTTCCTCGTCGGCTACTCTGTTTGGTGGGCCGTGCTCGTCGGCGGGCGCGCCTGGCTCGGTAGCCTCGCGCGGGTGCTGCGTGCGAGCGCGGCCAGTCCTGTCGCGCCGGAGAGTCCCAGAACGTGGCCGATCTGGCTCGGCCTCGCTCTGCTCCTCATGTCGAGCGCATCGCTCGAATGGACGCGGCTCTACTCGTTCGAAGCACAGGTTGCCGGAGGCAACGCCGGCGGCGTGCTTGGCTATGCGCTAGGCAAAGCGAGCCAGGCTTTTCTCGGCTTCGCCGGTTCGGGCGTGCTCTGGATCGCAGTGCTCGTCGCCGGCGTGTCGCTGGGCTTGGGCTTTTCCTGGCTGCACGTGGCCGAGGCCATCGGCGCGGCCATCGACTCGCTGCGCTCGCGGCGCGTCTCGCGCATCGAGCGCGAAGAAGACGCGCGCCTCGGCGAGGAAGCAATCCGCGAGCGCGAGGAGACGGTCGAGGTCGAGCACGAGCTGCACGAGCAGCATCTGCCGATCGTCATCGAGCCGACGCTGATCGACGTTCCGAAGAGCACGCGCGTCGTCAAGGAACGGCAAAAGCCGCTCTTCAGCGAGCTCGTCGACACCCGGCTGCCGCAGGTCGACCTGCTCGACTCGGCGCCGCCGCGCCAGGAGACGGTGAGCGGCGAGACCCTCGAGATGACCTCGCGGCTTATCGAGAAAAAGCTCAAGGACTTCGGCGTCGAGGTGCGCGTCGTCGCGGCGTCGCCGGGGCCGGTGATCACGCGCTACGAGATCGAGCCGGCCGTCGGCGTCAAAGGCGCGCAGGTCGTCAACCTCGCGAAGGATCTGGCGCGCAGCCTCAGCCTCGTCTCGATCCGCGTCGTCGAGACGATTCCTGGCAAGACGACGATGGCGCTCGAGCTGCCCAATGCCAAGCGGCAGACGATCCGCCTTTCCGAGGTGCTCGGCTCGCAGGTCTATGCCGATTCCGGCTCGCAGCTGACGCTCGGACTGGGCAAGGACATCGTCGGCAATCCGGTCGTCGCCGACCTCGCGAAGATGCCGCATTGCCTGGTGGCCGGCACCACGGGCGCCGGCAAGTCGGTCGGCATCAACGCCATGATCCTGAGCCTGCTCTACAAGGCCGAGGCGCGCGACGTGAGGCTCATCCTCATCGATCCGAAGATGCTCGAGATGAGCGCCTACGAGGGCATTCCGCATCTGCTCTGCCCGGTCGTCACCGACATGAAGCAGGCGGCCAACGCGCTCAACTGGGGCGTCGGCGAGATGGAGCGGCGCTACAAGCTGATGAGCAAGCTCGGCGTGCGCAACGTCGCCGGCTACAACAAGAAGCTCGCCGAGGCGGCCGAGCGCGGTGAGTCGCTGCCGAATCCGTTCAGCCTCACGCCGGATTCGCCTGAGCCGCTCGAGCGCTTGCCCTATATCGTCGTCGTCATCGACGAGCTTGCCGATCTCATGATGGTCGTCGGCAAGAAGATCGAGGAGCTGATCGCGCGACTGGCGCAGAAGGCGCGCGCCTCCGGCGTGCATCTGGTCCTGGCGACGCAGCGGCCCAGCGTCGACGTGATCACCGGCCTCATCAAGGCCAACATCCCGACGCGGCTCTCGTTCCAGGTCTCGAGCAAGATCGATTCGCGCACCATCCTCGACCAGATGGGTGCCGAAGCCCTCCTCGGCATGGGCGACATGCTTTACCTGTCTTCCGGGAGCGGGATTCCGGTGCGCGTGCACGGCGCTTTCGTCGGCGACGACGAGGTACATCGCGTCGTCGCCTACCTGAAGACGCAAGGCGAGCCGAACTACATCGAAGGCATTCTCGAAGGCGGCACGCTCGATGGCGAGGGCGGCGATGCGCTCGCCGGCGAAGCCGGCGTCGGCGGCGGCGAGAATGATCCGATGTACGACCAGGCGGTCGGCATCGTGCTGCAGCACCGGCGTGCCTCGATCTCGCTTGTGCAGCGCCACTTGCGCATCGGCTACAACCGCGCCGCGCGGCTTCTGGAACAAATGGAGAAATCCGGCCTCGTATCGGCCATGGCGACCAACGGCAACCGGGACATTCTCGTTCCGGCGCGGGCGCAATGACGCGGCGGTCGATCGCTGCTGCAATCGTCGTCTGCTCGGCTCTGGCGTCGTTCGTCGCCGAGGCCGCGCCGGTCGATACGCTGCGCGATTTCGTCCGCGATGTGAAGAGCGGCAGTGCCCAGTTCACGCAGACGGTGAGCTCGCCCGACGGCAAGAAGAAAAAGATGTCGAGCGGCAGCTTCGAGTTCTTGCGGCCGAACCGCTTCCGCTTCGTCTACGCCAAGCCCTTCGAGCAGACCATCATCGCCGATGGCGACAAGGTCTGGATCTACGACGCCGACCTCAACCAGGTGAGTTCGCGCAAGTTCTCGTCGGCGCTCGGTGCGACGCCGGCGGCGCTGCTCGCCGGCGGCTCGCTCGACACGGATTTCGATCTTTCCGACCTGCCGCCGCGCGACGGGCTCGATTGGGCCGAGGCCAAGCCCAAGGCGAAGGACGGTGCCTTTCAGTCGGTGCGTGTCGGCTTTCGCGGCAAGGATCTGGCCGCGCTCGAGATCATCGACAGCTTCGGCCAGAAATCGCTGCTGACCTTCAGCGCTTTTGCGCCGAACGTATCCGTGCCCGCTGCAACGTTTCACTTCACGCCGCCCGCGGGCGCCGATGTGATCGAGCAGTAAGTTGCGTCGATCGGGCTGGGCAGCGGCGATCGCGAGGCGGCATGTCCCCCGCTCTCGGAGGAGGCCAGCCCGGGCCGCGTTCGATAAGATCGATGCAAACGATCGAGCGGAAGACAGCGCATGGGAAGCTTGCTGGCGAGATTGGGATTGCCACCAATTCCCCAATCGGCAAAGTCGGCGGGCGGGACGCCCGCTTCGGCGGGTGCCGAGCTCAGGCGGCGCCTCGACTCGTTGACGGCGCGCGTCACCGCGGCAGGGGCAACGGGCGCAAAGGTCGCCCCCGACCTGAAGAAGCGAGTCGCTGACGCCGAAGCGGCCATCGGCGCTGCGGCAACGGGCGATAAGTCCGCGGTCGACAAGGCGCATCGCGCCGTCGACGTCGTCCAGATGGTGGTGCACGAAGCGCTGCCGGCTGCAGGCGGTGCCGCCGGTCAGCCGGCCAAGCCCGCGCAGAAGTACGTCCCGTCCCCCGAGGCGGTGCGGTTCACGAAGCATGTCAAAGTGGTCATGGGCAAGATCGCGATGCTCGAGGCTGCCAAGTCACCCGACGCGCAGCGGCTGAAGAAAGCCGCCATCGAGGCCGCGAAGCTCGGGCAGCACTCGAAGAGCAGAGCCATGGCCACGGCGCAGCTGCAAGACATCGAGAAGCAGGTCGCACAGGGCAACGCGGACGCCGACAAGTCGGCTCGGCGCGCAGCAGCACCGAAGGAACAGCTCTACAACATGAAGGTCGGCTCCCGCCAGCTGACCGACGCGACCAAGGCCCAGGTCTGCGTCGCGCTCAAGAAGCAACTCGATGAGCTGGAGCGGGCCCTGCAGGGCGGGTTCGAGTCGCATTGCGAAGAGTTGAAGATCGCCCGCGAGGAACCGTTCGCGGCCTGGATCTCGCAAGGTGTGTCGCATCTGACCGGCGGGCAGGATATGCCGGAGCTCGAGATCTGGGACGACGCGCGTGACCTGGTCATCCAGGCGCGCCAGGCGCTCAAGCGCGAGGACATCGACGCCCTGGTGCCGATGTTTCCCCTCATCGCCCGCTCGACGAAGCGTGGCATCTCGCAGATCAAGAAATACAACGCTGACGTGATCGAAGCGGCCGGCCAGGTGGTCGAAGTCGCCAAGAAGACCGAGGACGTCGCGGCGACCGTGATCTCGAAAAGTGCCGAGAAGATGGGCGGCAAGGGGGCCGGCGTGGCGGCCGGGTCGGCCGCGAAGGCGCTGTTCCAGGCGGCGGAGGAATGGAGCGCCGTCAACATCGCCAAGACGAAGAAGAAGATCGATTGGGGCGCCGTGGCCAAGGAAGGCGTGGCGAACTTCGTGTCGGAGCTCGTCGGGCTGTTGCTCCACGGATTCATGGCCGAAAAGTTTTCCGGCTTCTTCGGCGCTTACCTGAAGAAGGCCAGCTTCAGCGAGAAGGAGCTGCTAGAGATGGGCAAAGCCGCCGGCTTGACCGTTCCCCTGCCTCGCGACTACTTCACCTCCACGGGTCAGAAGCTCGTCAAGGACTTCCTCATGACGCGTGCCGAGAATCTGGTGAAAGGCGTCGTCGAGGACTTGATCAAGAGCAAGAAGGAAAGCGACCCGAGCACGGGCATCGAGGAGTTCGTGAAGAAGGCGGCGGCCAAGCTCGCCAAGGGCAAAGCCATCGATCTGTTCGCCGAGTTCGTCGTCGAGCACGCGGCCAAGTGACGGCCTAACGCGGATCGGCGCGAAGCGCGACCAGCACGGCGTTGGTGCCGCCGAAGGCGAACGAATTCGACATCGCGGCGCGCAGCGTACTCGCCTTCCGCGCTTCGCCGACGACCAGGTCGATCGCGAACGACGGGTCGGCCGCCACGACATTCGCCGTCGGCGGCAACAAGCCGGCATGCAACGCGCGCAGCGTCGCCAGCAGCTCGACCGCGCCGCCGGCGCCAAGCAGGTGGCCATGGATCGCCTTCGTCGAACTCACCGCAACGGCCTTCGCGCCGAACACTGCGGCGATCGATTCGGCCTCGGCGGCGTCGCCTGCCGTCGTTGCCGTTCCGTGGGCGTTGATGTATCCGATCTCGTGCGGCGCGAGGCCGGCGTCGGCCAGCGCCGCGGCCATCGCACGGGCCTGGCCCGAAGCGTCTGGCTGGGTGATGTGAATGCCGTCGCAGTTGGTCGCGTAACCGACGAGCATCGACTCCGCAGGCACGCCGCGGGCCCGGGCATGCGCCGGCGACTCGAGCACGAACGCCGCGGCCGCTTCGCCGAGCGCGAAACCGGCGCGGTCGGCGGCGAAGGGCCGGCACACGGCGGCAATGACGGCTGCGTCGCTGCCCGCCGCCGCCGCACCCAAAGGCGCGAGAACGCGCATCGCCTGCCAGCTCGCGAGCACGCCCGGCGTCAGCATCGCTTCGCTGCCGCCGGCGATGGCGACGTCGATCCAGCCGGCGCGGATCGCCCGCATCGCCTCGCCGATCGCCACCGCCGACGAAGCGCAGGCGCAGGCATAGGCGAGCGCGGCGCCGCGCGCGCCGAAGAGGAGGGCAATCTCGGCGACGGGCGCGTTCGGCATCGTCGTCACGACGCTGGTCGGCCGCATGCGGCGGCGATCGGCGTAGACGGTGCGACAGGTCGCCTCGAAGGTCGCGGCGCCGGCCATGCCGCTGCCCCAGAAGATGCCCAGCCGATCGGCGTCGAAGCTCCCCGGCTCGAGACGCGCGGCGCGAGCCGCGGCGCGGGCCGCCGATAGCGCCATGGCCGTGCCGCGATCGAGCGGCACCCGCGAAGGCGCGACTTCAGCATCGGCGTCGAAATCGGCGGCCGCGACCGGAACCGGCGGCAGCGGGATGCCCGGCAGATCGAGCTCGCGCGCGCGCACGCTGGACACGCCACCGAACAACGCGGTGTCGACGCTCGCGAGGTCGTTGCCGATCGGGCTGACGACGCCGGCGCCGGTGACCGCCACAGGCGCCGAGCGCGGGCTAGGGCGCGGCGCCATCTTTCGCAGGCCGGGCCGCCATCGCTTCGTCGAGCAGGCCGGCCAGCTGCCCGAGCGTGACGCCTGCCTGGCGCGGGTCGAGCCGATCTTCGGGAATGCGGACGTCGAAGCGATCCTCGACCGCAAAGACGAATTCCATCAGCGCCAGCGAATCGAGGCCGAGCTGCTCGAGCGTCGCATCGGGGTGCACCTTTTCCTTTTCGACGTGGAATTTGTCGACGAGCACGGTCGAGACGGCATCGAAGGTCGAACGATTCATGCGGCAGGGGCGCATCGGCCGAGGTGAGCGATGGCGCATCTTATGTCCCCGGCCCAGCGCGCCGCGGGTGGCCACGGCAGAATCGGCGCGACGCCCGCCGCCTGCGCCGTCGATCCAACGTGCCGACTCCTTCGCTCGAACTTCCCTTCGCTGACATCGCGGCGCCGCTCGCCGAGCGGCTGCGCCCGAAGACGCTCGACGAGGTCATCGGCCAGCAGCATCTGCTCGGCCCGGGCCGGCCGCTGCGTGTCGCCTTCGAATCGGGGCGCCTGCATTCGATGATCCTCTGGGGTCCGCCCGGCGTCGGCAAGACGACGCTGGCGCGCCTCATGGCCGATGCCTTCGATGCCCAGTTCATCGCCATGTCGGCCGTCCTCGGCGGCGTAAAGGACATTCGCGATGCCGTCGAGCGCGCCCAGGCGGCGCGGGCGCAGGGCCGGCGCACGGTCGTCTTCGTCGACGAGGTGCACCGCTTCAACAAGAGCCAGCAGGACGCGTTCCTGCCGCACGTCGAGTCGGGCCTCTTCACCTTCATCGGCGCCACCACCGAGAACCCGTCTTTCGAGGTCAACTCGGCCTTGCTCTCGCGCGCCACCGTGCACGTGCTGAAAGGCCTCGGCGACGCCGACCTGCGCACCCTGCTCGAGCGCGCCCGTGCGCTGCTTTGCGCGCCGCCGCTGACCGAAGCAGCGGCGACGCGCCTCGTCGGCTATGCCGATGGCGATGCGCGGCGCCTGCTCAATGCCTTCGAGAACCTCGTCGCAACGGCGAGCGGTGCCGCCGAGATCGACGAGCGCTTGCTCGAGCAAGCGTTGGGCGAGCAGCTGCGCCGCTACGACAAGGGCGGCGAGCAGTTCTACGACACGATCTCGGCCTTGCACAAGGCGGTTCGCGGCAGCGATCCGGACGCTTCGCTCTACTGGTTCGTGCGCATGATCGACGGCGGCGTCGATCCGCGCTACGCGGCGCGTCGGCTCGTGCGAATGGCGAGCGAAGACATCGGCCTGGCCGATCCGCGGGCGCTTCGTCTCGCTCTCGACGCGGCCGAAACCTACGAGCGGCTCGGCTCGCCCGAAGGCGAGCTGGCGCTGGCCGAGGCGGTCGTCTATCTCGCCGTGGCGCCGAAGAGCAATGCCGTCTATAGCGCCTGGAACGCGGCGCGCGCCTTCGTCAAGGCCGACCGCACCCGACCGGTGCCGCTGCGCCTGCGCAATGCGTCGACGGCGCTGATGAAGAGCCTCGACTACGGCAAGGGCTATCGCTATGCCCACGACGAGGCCGACGCCTTCGCGGCCGGTGAAAGCTACTGGCCTGACGACCTGGCGCCGCCGCGGTTTTACGAGCCGGTCGAGCGCGGCCTCGAGATCCGGATCGGCGAGCGGCTGGCCGAATTGCGCGCCCGAAACGAGGCGGCCGACCGGGGCGAATGAGGCGGCGCCTGCCTCGTTCGCGAATGTAAAGGTGAGCGGGTTAGCGAGGGTGGGCCAAGCGATGGCCAACCCTAGAATCGCGCCGAATCGAGCTCGCGAGAACCCGCCGCATCGACGTGGCGGGCAACTTGCTTAGGACAAAGCGCATGGATATCTTCATCCAGCAGATCATCAACGGCCTCGTCCTGGGCAGCGTCTATGCGCTGGTGGCGCTCGGCTACACGATGGTCTACGGCATCATCAACCTCATCAACTTCGCGCACGGCGAGGTACTGATGGTGGGAGCGCTGACGAGCTGGACGGTCGTGACGGCGCTGGCTGGCTTCGGCCTGCCCGGCTGGTTGCTTCTGCTCATCGGCCTCATCGCCGCGGTCATCGTCTGCTCGGTACTCAATTTCGCGATCGAGAAGATCGCCTACCGGCCGCTGCGCAACGCGCCGCGCCTGGCGCCGCTCATCACCGCCATGGGAATGAGCCTGCTCCTGCAGACGCTCGCCATGATCATCTGGAAGCCGAACTACAAGTCCTTCCCGATCCTGCTGCCGAGCGAGCCGCACAAGATCTTCGGCGCGGTCATCAACGACGTGCAGATTCTCATTCTGGTCGCGACCGTCATCACCCTGAGCGGCCTCATGTACCTCGTCAACCGCACCAAGCTCGGCCGGGCCATGCGCGCCACGGCCGAGAACCCGCGCGTCGCCGCGCTGATGGGCGTGCGCCCCGATACGGTAATCTCCGCGACCTTCGTCATCGGCGCCGCGCTCGCGGCGCTGGCGGGTGTCATGTACGCCGCGAACTACGGATCCGTGCAGCACACCATGGGCTTTCTGCCCGGCCTGAAGGCGTTCACCGCGGCCGTCTTCGGCGGCATCGGCAACCTCGCGGGTGCGATGGTGGGCGGCGTCCTGCTCGGCCTGATCGAGTCGCTCGGCGCCGGTTATATCGGCGCTCTCACGGGCGGCGTCTTCGGCAGCAACTACCAAGACATCTTCGCCTTCATCGTTCTCATCCTCGTGCTTACGCTCAGGCCCCAGGGCCTGCTCGGCGAGCGTGTCGCTGACCGCGCCTGAGATGAAGAAGCCCCCACGCTTACTGCGTTCGCTGCCCCCCGAGGGGGCGCCCGCCCCCCTTCGGGCGCCCCGGCGGCCGCCGCGACTGCCATGAACGACACCGTGCGCCGCAACAAGCCGGTCGTCTTCCTGGTCGCCGCCCTGGCGCTGGCCGTGCTGCCTTTCGTCCTGGGGATGGCGGGCAACGCCTGGGTGCGCATCATCGACGTCGCGTTGCTCTACGTGCTGCTCGCGCTCGGCCTCAACATCGTCGTCGGCTACGCCGGCCTGCTCGATCTCGGCTATGTCGCGTTCTATGCCGTCGGCGCCTACATGATGGGCCTGCTCGCTTCGTCGCAGTTGACCGATACGTTTCCCTCGATCGCGGCAGCCATCCCCGGAGGCTTGCACACGCCGTGGTGGGCGGTGATCCCGCTCGGTGCGCTGCTCGCCGGCGCCGCCGGCGCGCTGCTCGGCGCGCCGACCCTGAAGCTGCGCGGCGATTACCTCGCCATCGTCACGCTCGGCTTCGGCGAGATCGTCCGTGTGTTCGTGAACAACCTGGATGCGCCGGTCAACATCACGAACGGGCCGAAAGGCATCACCGGCATCGACGAGATATCGATCTTCGGCCTGGACCTCGGCAAGACGCAGCATTTCTTCGGCCTCGAATGGCCGAAGGTCACCAACTACTACTTCCTGTTCCTGGCGCTCGTCGCGTTCGCCGTGCTCATCTGCTACCGGCTCGAGCGCAGCCGGATCGGCCGGGCCTGGATGGCGATCCGCGAAGACGAGATCGCCGCCAAGGCCATGGGCATCAACACCCGCAACCTCAAGCTTCTCGCCTTTGCCATGGGTGCGACCTTCGGCGGCGTCTCCGGCGTGATGTTCGCGACTTTCCAGGGCTTCATCTCGCCCGAATCGTTCAGCCTCCAAGAATCGATCATGATCGTCGCGATGGTCGTGCTCGGTGGCATTGGCCACCTGCCGGGCGTGATCGTCGGTGCGCTCCTGCTGTCTGCCTTGCCCGAGGTGTTGCGCTACGTCGCCGGGCCGCTTCAGGAGATGACCGGTGGCCGGCTCGACGCCTCGATCCTGCGCCAGCTGCTCGTCGCCGTGGCGATGATCGGCATCATGCTGGCGCGGCCGCGGGGTCTTTGGCCTTCGCCCGAGCACGGCAAGCTCGCGCCCGCCGCGCCGCCGCAGCGAACCCCGGACGATCCGGCCGTGCCGCAGCGCGTCGGGCCCATGGCCAGCGAGGCGACCAACGAAGTTCATTCCTCCGGAGCAAGGCATGACTGAACGCGCGACCGTCCTGAAGGTCGGCGGCGTGTCGAAGCGCTTCGGCGGCCTGCAGGCGCTCTCCGACGTCGGCATCACGATCGAGGAAGGCCAGATCTACGGCCTGATCGGCCCCAACGGCGCAGGCAAGACGACCTTCTTCAACGTTCTCACCGGTCTCTACACGCCGGACTCGGGCACCTTCGAGCTCGGCGGCAAGCCATACAAGCCGAGCGCGGTACACGAAGTGGCAAAGGCGGGCATCGCCCGTACCTTTCAGAACATCCGCCTCTTCGCCGAGATGACGGCGCTCGAGAACGTGATGGTCGGCCGGCACGTGCGAACGCATTCGGGCCTGATCGGCGCGGTGTTTCGCACGCCGGGCTTCAAGGCCGAGGAAGCGGCGATCGCGAAACGCGCGCAGGAGCTGCTCGACTATGTCGGCATCGGCGGCTTTGCCGAGTACAAGGCACGGACCTTGAGCTACGGCGATCAGCGCCGCCTCGAAGTGGCGCGGGCGCTGGCCACCGATCCCAAGCTGATCGCCCTCGACGAGCCGGCTGCGGGCATGAACACCACCGAGAAGGTGACGCTGCGCGAGCTGATCGACCGCATCCGCCACGACGGCCGCACCATCCTTCTCATCGAGCACGACGTGAAGCTCGTCATGGGCTTGTGCGACCGCGTCACCGTGCTCGACTACGGCAAGCAGATCGCCGAGGGCACGCCGGCCGAAGTGCAGAGGAATGCGAAGGTGATCGAGGCCTACCTGGGCGCCGATCACGCCGTGCATTGAGCACGCCCTCGCGCGAACAAGACGAGACTGACAAGGCGAACCCTGCGATGGCCGCTGACCTGGGCAACAAGAAGACGCTGCTTCGCGTGATCGATTTGCGCGTGGCCTACGGTGGCATCCAGGCCGTCAAGGGCGTGTCTTTCGAAGTGATGGAAGGCGAACTCGTCAGCCTGATCGGCGCCAACGGCGCCGGCAAGACGACGACGCTGAAGGCCATCACCGGCACGCTGCCATCGACCGGCGGTGAGGTCGAGTTCATGGGCCGGAGCATCCGTGGCCAGGGTCCGTGGGATCTCGTGAAGCAACGCCTCGTGATGGTGCCCGAGGGGCGCGGCACGTTCACGCGGATGACGATCACCGAGAACCTGCAGATGGGCGCTTTCGTACGCAACGACACGAAGGAGATCGAAGCCGACATCGAGCGCGTCTTCGGCATCTTTCCGCGGCTGAAGGAGCGGCGCAGCCAACTCGCAGGCACGATGAGCGGTGGCGAGCAGCAGATGCTGGCGATGGGCCGGGCGCTCATGGCGCGGCCCAAGATGCTGCTCATGGACGAGCCGTCGATGGGCTTGTCGCCGCTGATGGTCGACAAGATCTTCGAGGTCGTGAACGACATCCACAAGCAGGGCACGACGATCCTGCTCGTCGAGCAGAACGCCAGCCGCGCCCTGCAGCTCGCCTCGCGCGGCTACGTCATGGATTCGGGCGAGGTGACGATGCAAGGCATTGCCAGCGAGTTGCTCGCCGACCCGAAGGTGAGGGCGGCGTACCTCGGGGAGTGACTGCATTCATTGCTGAAGGGCGCGAAAGCCCTGCAGTGCAAGGCGGCCCGCACCGGGGCGCCTCAGGAAACGGCGCAAGGGAGGCGCCTCGCCATGAAACAACAAGTCGCCCGCTTTCCCCCGCACCAGAACGCCAAAGTCATGGCCATCATGATGGCGCTGACTTCGCTCATCTTCATGATTCCGTTCCTGGTGATCGGATCGCTCTTTGGCGCCAGCCGTGGCGGCATGCACATGTGGGTGATCATCATCCTGCCGGTCTTCTACCTCGTGATCGGCTACATCAGCGTGGTGATCGGCTGCGCGATCTACAACGTGCTCGTTCCGTTCACCGGCGGCATCGAGTTCGAGTCGACCGCGGGCGATCGCCCCTAACGCGGCGCGGCGCGCCGAGGAGCGCGCATGGCTGAATCGGGATTTGTCGATTTCGTCCCCGAAGCCGAGGCGATGGTTTCGGCGTGGCGATGGCGCCACGACGCGTCGGCTCGGCTCGGCTCGGCGTGGCAGCCCACGTCACGCTGCTGTTTCCCTTCATGGCGCTCGAAGGGATCGACGCCGCCGTGCTCGACCGGGCCGCGAGCCTCTTCGCCGCATTCGCGCCTTTCGATTTCGTGTTCGAAGGCGTCGGGCGCTTCGCGGCGACCACCGGGCTGGCGCCGGACCGGGCCCGCCCTTTATCGCGCTGACCAAAGCGCTCGTTCGCGAATTTCCGCAGCACCTGCCGTTCGCCGGTGCGCACGAAGCGATCGTTCCACATCTGACCGTGGCGGACGGCGACGATCGCGAGGCCGCCCAGGTCGAGGCCAAGCTCGAAGTCGCCCTGCGCGCGTCGGGTCCGATCCGGTCGCGCTGCAACGCGGCCGCGCTGATCGAGAACCGCGCGGGCCGCTTCGAGACCATGCGCGAGTGCGTGCTCGGTGCGGCGCCGCATGCGGCGGCGAAAGCTCCGCGTTAGGCTTGCCTTCGTTGAAAGAAGAGGAGCGAATTCCATGCAGCTGATCGGCATGCTCGACTCACCTTATGTGCGCCGCGTCGCCGTCTCGCTGACGCTGCTCGGAGTGCCGTTCGAGCATCGGCCGATTTCGGTCTTTCGCGCTTTCGACGCGTTCGCGGCGATCAATCCCGTGGTCAAGGCGCCTTCGCTCGTCTGCGACGACGGCGACGTCTTGATGGATTCGACTCTGATCCTGCAATACGCGGATTCGCTTGCCGACGGCAAGAGAAGGCTGATGCCGACTGCCCGGGGTGAAATGCAGCATGAGTTGCGCCTCATCGGCCTGGCTCTCGCCGCGTGCGAGAAGAGCGTCCAGATCGTCTACGAACGAAATCTGCGGCCGCCCGAAAAGCAGCACGAGCCTTGGGTGGAGCGCGTGCGCGGTCAGCTCGGCGCGGCCTATCGGGCGCTCGAAGCCGAGTGGGTCGAACGACCGCTCGCCGTGACCAGCGGATCGATTTCGCAGGCCGGCGTCAGCGCTGCTGTCGGCTGGCAATTCACGCAGGCGCTCCTGCCGGGAATCGTGAGCGAATCGGCGCATCCCCTGCTTGTGGCGCATTCGGCCGCGGCCGAGGCCTTGCCCGAGTTTCGGGCCTATCCACCGTGTTGATCGCGGCGAATCGTCGTCACCTCGACGATAGAATCATGCCCTCGTTCGAGCGGAATCTGCGAAGGGGTCGAGGCCGCCAGCGACGCCGACGCTTGCGAGTGCCATGCAGAGCCTGACCGAGACCGTGACGCCCGCCCCCGCCCCCGCCCCCGCCGCCGTGCCGAAGCCGGCTTCAGCCTTCGACTGCGATGTCCTCGTCGTCGGCGGCGGCCCCGCCGGCGCGACGATCGCGACCTTGCTCGCCCAGCGCGGTCGCGACGTGATCCTCGCCGAGAAGGGCCACCACCCGCGTTTTCACATCGGCGAATCGCTCTTGCCCGCGAACGCGGCACTCTTCGACGCGCTCGGTGTGCGCGAAGAGGTCGAGCGCCTCGGCTTGGCCAAATATGGTGTCGAATTCGTCTCGCCGGAGCATGACCACCAGGCGATGATCGAGTTCGTCGAGGCCTGGGACAAGACCATGCCTTACGCTTGGCAGGTGCGGCGCTCCGAGCTCGACGAGCTTTTGTTCCGCAACGCCGCCGCCAAGGGCGCGAGAGCCATCGAAGGCTGCCGCGTGCGCCAGGTGAGGTTCGACGCCGAAGGCGCCAGCGTCGATGCCGAGCTCGACGACGGGGTGAAGCGATCGTGGCGGGCGCGCTTTGTCGTCGACGCATCGGGCCGCGACACCCTGCTGGCCAACCAGTTCCACTGCAAGCAGAAGAATCCCAAGCACAACAGCGCGGCGCTGTTCGGCCACTTCGAGGGCGCGACGCGTCTTTCGGGCAAGGCCGAGGGCAACATCACGATCTTCTGGTTCGACCACGGCTGGTTCTGGTTCATCCCGCTCGCCGACGGCGTGACGAGTGTCGGCGCCGTGTGCTGGCCCTATTACCTGAAGACGCGCACGAAGCCGCTGCCGGAATTCTTTCGCGACACGATCGCCTCGTGCCCGGCGCTCGCAGCGCGGCTCGACCGCGCGACGCTGGTCTGCGAGGTGCACGCGACCGGCAACTACTCGTACAGCAGCAGCGTTTCGAGCGGCGAGCGCTTTCTCATGCTCGGCGATGCCTATGCCTTCATCGATCCGGTCTTCTCGTCGGGCGTTCTGCTCGCCATGAAGAGCGCCTTTGCCGGCGCCGATGTCGTCGAGACGACGCTCGACCGGCCGCGCCGGGCGGCGCGGGCACGGCGCCGCTTCGACGCCGTGGCTCGCCGCGGGCCGCGCGAGTTCTCGTGGTTCATCTTTCGCGTCTCCAGCCCGACGATGCGCGAGTTCTTCATGTATCCGCAGAACCCGCTGCGCGTGAAGGAAGCGCTCATCTCGCTGTTCGCCGGCGACATCTACGGCAAAACGCCGATCTGGCCGTCGATCTTCGCGCTGAAGGCACTGTACTACCTGGTTTCGCTCGGTAACCTGGGGCGCAGCCTGGCGTTCTGGAAGCGCCGCCGGGCCAATATCCGCGACATCGAGGTCTCGGCGTCGTGAGGCGGTCAATGCTGCGGCGGGGTCGAGCTGCGGCGCCCGCCATGCTCCTTGCGGCATTCACGCTCGCTCCGGGGGCTCGTGCCGACGACGTGCCGCTGCCCGGCCCCGTCGTCGAAGGCCCAGTCGTGAAGACGAGTGACGCCGACGCTGCCACTGCAGGCGTCAGCGAGCCGCTCTGGGAGCTCGGTCTCGGCGTCGCCGCCGTGCGCTTTCCCGACTATCGCGGCTCGGACCAGACGAGCAACTACGCGCTGCCGCTGCCCTTCGTCGCCTATCGCGGCCGGTTCCTGCGCGCCGACCGCGACGGCGCTCGCGCCATCCTTTTCGCCGACCGGCGCGTCGTCATCGACATGAGCCTGTCGGCGTCGGTGCCGACCAAGAGCAACCACAGCGACGCCCGGCAAGGCATGCCTGACCTGCCAGGCACTTTCGAGATCGGGCCGAACCTCAACGTCGAGTTGTGGCAATCGGGCGATCGCCGGTTGAGGCTCGATCTGCGCCTGCCGCTGCGCGAAGCGATCACCTTGCAGGCCTCGCCGAAGACGATCGGCGTTACCTTCTCGCCCAATCTCGCCCTCGACGTGCGCGGCTTCGCCGGGCGCTGGAACCTCGGCATGCTCGCCGGCCCGCTCTTCGCGGACCGGCGCTATCACGAGCACTTCTACGGCGTCGCGCCCGAGTTCGTGACGGCCTCGCGGCCGGCGTACGACGCGCCGGGCGGCTATGCCGGCTGGCGCGCGACGACCGCCGTCTCGCGCCGCCTCGGCAACGCCTGGCTCGGCGGCTTCATCCGCTACGACGATCTGCACGGCGCGGCGTTCGCGCCGAGCCCGCTGGTGCGGCGCGAGAGCTCGTTCACGGCGGGCTTCGGCGTGTCGTGGATCTTCGCCGTCTCCGGGCAGCGGGTGGTGGTCGACGATTGACGACGACGACGCTTGCGCAAAGGGCGCCGGGCCCGCTGCACCGGCTGCTGTTCGCGCTTCTCATCGCGCAGCTCGGCCTGATGTCGCTGGTCTGGAGTCTCGTCGCGCTACTTCTGTTTCCGCTGTTGCCGCGGCGCTCGGGCACGCGCTTCGGACGCAGCGTCATCTCCTTCATCTACCGCACGTTCTGGAAGACAGCGCAGCGCATCGGCATGATGCGAGTCGACTCGAGCGCGCTCGATGTCCTGCGCGACGAGCCGGGTGGCCTCATCGTCGCCGCCAATCATCCGACCATGCTCGACGCGCTCGTCGTCGTCGCGCGCCTGCCGCGCGGCGTCTGCGTCATGAAGGCAGAATTGCTGCGCAATGTCTTCCTCGGCACGGGCGCCAAGCTGGCGCGCTACATCCGCAACGATGCCGGGCGCGGCATGGTGCGCGACGCCGTCAAGAGCCTGAAAGAAGGTGGCCAGCTCGTTCTCTTTCCCGAGGGGACACGTACCGTGCGGGTGCCGATCAACGACTTCAAGCCCGGCATCACGCTCATCGCGCATCTCGCCCACGTGCCGATCCAGACCGTATTGATCGAAAGCGATTCGCCCTATCTCACCAAGGGCTGGCCGCTGCTGCGTACGCCGCCGATCCCGGTCGTCATTCGCCTCAGGCTCGGCGAGCGCTTCGCGCCGGAGGCCGACCATCGCGCCTTGCTGCGCCGGCTCGAGAACTACTTCGGCCGCGAGGTCAGGCGATGACACCCTCGGCGACGCATCTCGTCGTCATCCCGAGTTACAACACCGGCGCCACCGTCTATGCGACGGTGCGCGCCGCGCGCGCCGCGTGGACGCCGGTGTGGGTCGTCGTCGACGGCAGTGACGACGGCACGGCAGAGGGCCTGCGCGCGCTCGCTGCGAGCGACCCCGGCCTGCGCGTGGATGTGCTTGCCACGAATCAGGGCAAGGGCGCCGCGGTCCTGCACGCGCTCACGGCCGCCGGCGGCGCCGGCTTCAGCCACGCGCTGACGATGGATTCCGACGGCCAGCACCCGGCCGATCTCATCGAGGCTTTCATGCGCGCCTCGCAGGCGAAACCGGATGCGATGATCCTCGGCCGGCCCGTCTTCGACGCGTCGGCACCTTTGCTTCGCGTCCGCGGCCGGCGCGTCTCGAACTGGTGGACCAACCTCGAGACGCTCGGTGCCGGCATCGACGATTCGCTCTATGGCTTTCGCGTCTATCCGATCGCGCCGCTCGTCGAGGTGATGCACGGCCAGACTTGGATGCGTCGCTTCGACTTCGATACCGAGGCCGTCGTGCGCCTCGCCTGGAAGGGCGTGCGGCCGATCAATCTCGCCGCGCCGGTGAAGTACCTTCGCCCTGAAGAAGGCGGCGTTTCGCATTTTCGCTACGGCCGCGACAACGCGCTGCTGACCTGGATGCACCTGCGCCTCATGCTCGGCTTCGTGCTGCGCCTGCCGGCCCTGGTGTCGCGGCGGCTGAGGCGGCGGCCGCCGTTCGGCGCCCTCTGAACGAGCTCGGCGCGCGAAGACTCAGATCATCGCGCCGTTGATCGAGATGACCTGGCCGCTGATGTAGGCGGCCTCGTCGGAAACCAGGAAAGCGACGAGTGCCGCGACTTCGTCGGCGCTGCCGGCGCGCTTCATCGGCACGAGCCTTTGGATCGTCTCACGGTCGAACGACCGGGCCATGCCGGCATCGATGATGCCCGGAGCGACGGCGTTGACGGTGATGCCCCGGCTCGCCAGCTCGAGAGCGAGGGCCTTGGTGGCGCTGTTGATCGCGCCTTTGGCTGCGGCGTAGTTCACCTGGCCGCGGTTGCCGGTGATCGACGCGATCGAAGAGAGGTTGACGATCCGGCCCCAGCGCGTGCGGATCATCGGCATGACGAGCGCCTGCGTGACGTTGAAAAAGCCGCCCACGGAGACGTCGATGACGCGACTCCACTGCTCGGCGCGCAAGGCCGCAAAGACGGCGTCGTCGTGCAACCCGGCGTTGTTGACGACGATCTGGATCGCGCCGGACGCGGCCAGCCGGTCGCACGCCGCGCGAGCCGCTGCGCGATCGGTGACGTCGAACGCGACGGCTTCGGCGCTGCCGCCCGCGGCGACGATTGCCGCGACGATCGCCTCGGCGGTATCGAGGCGTGTATTGGCGTGCACGATGACGTGAGCGCCATCGCGCGCGAGGCGCTCGGCGATGGCGCGGCCGATGCCGCCGCTCGCCCCGGTGACGATGGCGCGGCGGCGGCCCGGCGTCTCGCTCACGTCGCTTCCGCCCGAACTGGCGCGTGCAGGACGATGGCGAGGCGGCCGGTGGCGATGTCGCGTCCGGCGTGGCCGATCGCAAACGAGTAGAGCAGCCGGGTCGCGTCGCCCGCCTGCCGGACGGCGACGACGCGCAACTCGTCCAGGCCCGTCGCGGCCGATGCGCGGGGCAAGTCGTCGAGCCGCAAGGCCGCGAGTCGCACATCGCGTGCGCTCGCAAGCGAGCCCGGTGCCGCTGCTTCTCCGGCGCTGCGCGCGCCGAGCGCGCCGTGCAGCGCCGCGGCCTGCGCGGCGTATTCGATCGCCGCACTCGCCAGCAGGCCGCTCCGCGTGCGCAGCGGATGCCCCGCGTCACGGTGGTTGACGGCCACGCATTCGATGCGCGCTTCGCTCCACGACAGCATGCGTTCGAGCAGGCACATCGCGCCGCGATGCGGAACCAGCGCTTCGATGCCCGCGTGGTCCAGCGTCGCGGGTGGCGCCGCGCTCATGTCGCCCCCTTTTTCGCTCCCACCGTGCCGACGAGCAGGATGTTCGCAAAGGTCGTCCTGCGATGCATCGGCAGGCTCGAGACGTTGAAGCCGAGCGCGACGAGGCGTATCTGCCACTCGGCGAGCGTGCGGCCGCAGCGAGGCCGGGCGCGCCGNNTGGCTCGTCGCATAGCCGCGCCATGACGCTGCATCGCCGACACGCAGGACGAGTCGGCCGCCCTGTCCGAGCGCCGCGCGTACGCGCGCCAGCACCGTGTCCTGCTCGGCGATGCTGAGGTAGTGCAGCGCGTCGAGGATGACCACCGTGTCGACCTTCGGGAACGCGGTGTGGCGCATGTCGCCGCAGACGAAATCGGCGTCCCGGCCCAGCGCGTCGCGGGCCCGCGAGACGTCGTGTTGCACCAGCTCGATGCCGGTGACGCGTGCGTCCGCCGGTGCCTCGGCCCAGTCGGCCGGCCAGCCGCCGCTGCGGGCCTGCGCGACCGCGGCGTTGAGCAGGCTGGCGAGCAAGCCCTGGCCGCAGCCGATGTCGAGGACGCGTGAGCGCGGCGCGATGAGACCGCGTCCGATGAGATGGTGAAACACCGGATCCCAGCGCAGCTTGCCGCGTGCGAAGTGCAGGGCGAAGCGGCTGCCGCGCCGGTACGGCGCACTGGCCGCTTCGACGAGATAGCGCCTCGCTGGCGCGCTCGCGCTCATGCGGGCGCCGCGCCCGGCAATGTGCCGTCGCTCGTCGCATCGAAGGCTGCGGGCAGGGTCACGGCGCGCAAGCCTGCGGCCTTGCAGCGTTCGAGCAATGCGGGCAGCACGTCGAGGACGACGGGCTGCCCCGCTGCCGTGCGCGCCGCGTTGCCGTCGTGAAGGAGAAGGATGTCGCCGGCGCCCAGACCCGTCGCGAGGCGTGCCAGGACGCGCTCCGGCTCGCTTCGCACCGTGTCGAAACCGCGCCGCGTCCAGCTCACGAGCTGCAGGTCGAGACGCTCGAGCAACGGCGCGAGAAAGGGGTTGCGCAGGCCGGCGGGCGCGCGAAAGAAGCGCGGCGCGATGCCGGTGATGTCGGCAAGCCGCGCTTGCGCGGCGCCGAGCTCGCGTGCCATCGCCCACGGCCCGAGCAGCGAGAAGCGATGCGAATGGCGATCGCTGTGGTTCTGCACGCTGTGGCCGCGGCGGACGATTTCCCGGCACAGCGCCGGCTGGCGCGCGGCGGCGGTAGCGATGGCGAAGAAGGTCGCACGCACGCCGTGCGCATCGAGCAGGTCGAGCACGGCCGGCGTCACCTCGGCGTCGGGGCCGTCGTCGATCGTGATTGCGATCTCGCGCCGCGCCGTCGCCGCAGCTGGCAGGCGCGTCCAGTTGCGGCCGAGCCAGGTCGAGCGCGGCCAGAGGCCGGCGCCGGCCAGCACGAGATGATTGGCAACGACGGCACCGAGCGCCCACGGCCAGGCCGAAGGCAAGACGAGCGCCGAGCCTGCGGCGCCGGCGTGGCAGGCGAGACTCGCCTTCACGTAGGCTGGCAGCGGCATCTTGGCCGCGGCGCGCGAGCGCTTGGCCGGCTCGAGAAGCTGCACCGGGTCGCGATTCATGACCTTCGAATCTTCGCATGGTCTAGCGGCCGGGCAATGAACGCCGCCGAGAACACGAGGCAAAGCAAGGTCCCTGGCGCGACGACCTCGCCCACTGCCTGCAGGACCGGAATGCGCGACGTGGCCAGCAGGCCGAACGAGATCACGGTCATCAGGTTCGCGAGCAGGAGCGAGGCGAGCGTGTCTTCGTCGACCTCGGCACGCCGGCGCAGGTGGTCGAAGAAAAGCGCGTAGTTCGAACCGATGGCCATCGTCAGGAGCAGGCCGACGAGGTGCAGGATGCCGAGCGCCGTACCGCTCGCCGCGAGCACGGCCAGCACGACCAGCGTCGCCGCCGCGAGCGGCTGCAACACGGTGACGAGTCGCCGCGTCCGCCGCAGGTAGAGCGCGAGCAGGACGACGACGGCCAGCGCGCCGAGGCCGGCCTGCCACATCGCCCGGCGCAGATAGCGCGCGTAGAGCGCGTCGAGCTCGGCCTTGATGCCGACGAGCTGCGCATTCGTGACACCGGCGATCGCGGCGCGCACGCGGGCGGCATCGATCGGCCGGCCCTCGGCCGGCTGCAGGTTGAGGAGGGCGCGCCAGGGCCGCGTCGCATTGCCGGTGAGCAGCAGCGCATCGACGGCGGCGGCGAGGGGGGTGCCGTCGAGCGCGGCCCGGTCGAACGGCGCGGCGCGCCGCGCCGCCTGCACGTCATCAACGAAGGGTTGAAGACGATCGGCCGGCAGCGCGCCGCCCTCGGTCGCCGTGGCGAGCCGAGAAGCGAGCGTCGCCGCATCGGGCAGCCAAGCGAGGCGCGAGCGTTGCGTCTGTGGGCTCGGCAGGAAGCGCGCTGGTGAATCGTAGCCGCCGAGCACGCCTTCGCGAACGAGCCCGTCGAGACGCGTACCGACAGCTTCCGCGGCGGCGAGCGCGCCGGCCGCGTCTTTCGCCGAAACGGCGACGAGCGTGCCGGCGTCGGGCGCCCCGACGTCGCTGCGCAAGGCGGCATCGAGCTCGAGGTCGGAGGCGGCGATCGGGCTCAGGTCGGTCAGCGCTCCACGCCAAGGCGTTGGCAACACGATGAGTGCGAAGGCGGCGAGCACGGCCATCGCGACGAACACCCGTCGCGCACGCGGTAACACCCTCGCGGCGCGCCCCATGAAGCGGCCCAGCCTGCGGCGCAGGCCTTCTCCCGGAGCACCGTTCGGCGCGATCACGGGAAAGACGAAGCGCGTCGTCGCCGCTGCGGCAGCGAGGCCGGCGATCGAAAAGACACCGAGCTGGGCGAGCCCGGGAAATCCGGCGAAAACGAGGGCTGCGAATCCGATCAGCGAGGTGAAAAGGCCGAGCCGAACGGTCGGCCAGCTCTCGCGCAGCCAGCGCCTCGCGGCGCGGCCTGCGCTCGCATCGCGTCCCGAAGCCCGCGCCTGGATGAGGTAGTAGACCGCGTAGTCGACGCCTTCGCCGATCAACGTCGTGCCGAAGCCGAGGGTCATGCCGTGGACCTGGCCGAAGCCGAGGCTGACGCCGGCGATGCCGGCGAGAACGCCGGTCGCCACCGGCAGCGCCGCGATCGCCAGCGATCGAAGCGAAGCGAAGGCGAGCCAGAGCAGCGCGATCATCACGACCGAGCCGAGGACTGCGAGCCGCTCGACCCCGGCCTTGATGCGCTCGCGCGCCGCGACGCCGAAGCTGCCCGCACCCGAGATCTCGAGGCGCAGCACCGGACTCGTTCGGCCCGTCGTCGTCGCGATCTTCGCGAACTCGTCGCGGATCGTGGCGAGCGCCTGCTGCTGGCCGTCGAGATCGGCGCCGTCGGCGCGTGTCGTCATGACCAGCACGGCACGCGGCGCGACCCGCGAAACCCAGACGCCGTCTTCGCTTCTCGGCGCGTACGCCGGAGTCAGCGCTTCGGCGATGCGTACGGTCTCTCCCGTCGGGTCGCGAAAGAGGATGGGCTTGATCAGAGACCCGGCCGGCGTGCCGAGCAGCGACAGCGTGTCGTCGATCGCCGAGCGCAGGCCCTCGGTCGTGAAGTGCGCCTCGTCAACGGCCGGGCTCAGCGCATAGCGATGCTCAAAGACGAAGCGGCCGGCGTCCTGCCAGGGCGTCGTGTCGCCGTTGTCGACCGAAGCGAAACGGCCGCTGGCGCGCAGCGCCGTACCGAGACGCTTCGAGGCCGCGCCGCGCAAGACCGGATCGCCGCCTTCGATGCCCGCAAGCACGAGGCGCGACGCCGCGCCGTTCTTGAGCTGGTCGAGGAGCAAGGCCTGCTCGGGCGTCGGCGCCGAAGGCAGGAAGGCCGAGAGGTCGGCGACGTAGTTCGCGCGCGCCGCGATCCACGCGGCCAATGCGCAAGCGACGAGCCAGACCGCGACTGCCACTCGCGGTCGGCTGGCACCGTCTTGCTTCATGGGGCTCAGGGCGTGGCGCCGCCGGGCAGCGGCGCGATCGTCATCGTCGAGCGGTCGCCGTCGGCGAGCAGCACCTGCACTTCGTGAACGGCCGACTCGTGGCCGAGCACGCGCACCGAAGCGACCTGGCCGCGCAGGCGCAGGTCGTGTGGAACGAGATCGAGCGTCCAGCGTTCGGCGCTGCCCGAGACCGTCGTCGCGAAGAAGCGCTCGAGGGTGTCGCGGTTACCGGTCAGCGTGCCGCGGATCGCCTCGATGACGACTGCGGTTTCGGGCGAGCTGTCGAGTTGCAGCGTGCGGCTGCGATCGCCCGAGCTCATCGTCAGCACGTTGCCGTTGACCTCGAGTTTCTCGTGGCTTGGCCTCAGCGTTTCGCGGGTGAAGCTGTCGGGCGCACGGAACGAGAGCCGGCCTGAGGATTCGAGCGTGCGATCGAGCATTTCGATGCGCCGCTTCTCGACGAAGCTTGCTTCGCCCGATTTGACGCGGCCGAGCAGGGTCGTGAGCTGCGCCAGGTCAAAGAGCGGCGCGGCGAGGACGAAGCCGGCCATCGAGACGGCGAGCGCAGCGGCGAGGACCGCGCTTCGCCAGGCCGGCGTGCGCCGCTCAGGACGCCGTGCGCTCGCTCGTGTCGGCATCGGCGTCGGCCCAGAAGTCGTAGAAGTTGAACCAGTTGTAAGGCGCCTCGCGGCAGAGCGATTCGAGCGTCGTCACGTAGCGCTCGACCGCGGCGCGAACGGCGGCGTCGCGATCGGCGACGGCCGCGCCGAAATCGGCGAGCTCGGCGAAACGCAGCTCGTACTTTCGGCCGCCGCGATAGATCCCGGCCATGAAGACGACCTTGCGGCGCAGCATCGCGGCGACACGGAACGGCCCATCGGGAAAGCGCGCCGGGGCACCGAGAAACGGCAGCGTCACGCTCTTCGAGCGCTGCGACGGTCCGGGCAGCGTCCGGTCGGCGAGCATGCCGGCGACGCCGCCGTCGTCGAGCCAGCGGCGCAGCGACAGCATCGCATCGACGCGGCCGAGGGCGATCGTGTGCAGCGTGGCATTCGGGGCGATCGCGGCGAGCGTGGCGTTGATGAGCCTGGCGTTGTCTTCGTACATGATCATCGCAACGCGCACGCCGTGGTCGTGGCCGATCATGCGCAGCGCCTCGAAGCTGCCGAGATGGGCGCCGCAGGCGAGCACGCCTTCGCCGTTCGCGAACGGCTGCATGACGATTTCGACGCCGCTCGCTTCGACCTCGAATTCGTCGAAGCGCCCGCGCAGCAGGTAGACGCGGTCGAGCAGCGTCGCGGCGAACGTGAAGAGGTGGCGGTAGACATCGCGCCAACCCGCCTTGCGGCCGAGAGCGCGGTCGAGATAGGCGCGCGAGTGGCGGCGCACATCGCCCGCCGCAAGAAGAAAGTAGAGAACGATCGGATGCAGCAGCGCCCGTGACACGCGCCGGCCGGCGGCGAGGGCGACCCAGCGCATGAGACGGAGCAAGCGCAGGCTGCTGCGCTCCCGCTGGCTGGCCCAGCCGGCGCGCGGCGTCGTGCTCGTTTCGCTCTTCACGGTGCCGTCCCGGACGCCGCGCGGCTCGAGAACTTGCCGCTCGCGGCGACGTGATCGCCGTCACCGACGCTGAATTCGAGCCCGCCCGGCGTGATGCGAAAGGCAATGACGAGGCTTGCGCCCGGCAGGACCGGCGCCAGGAACTTGACGACGTCGAGCTGCGGCATGGCGCCGACTCGCGCGGCGAGCGCCGGCTCGGCAAGCGCCGCTTCGAGCACTTCGGCGATGAGGGCGACGCCGGGCAGAACCGGCCGGCCGGGGAAGTGACCGTCGAACGCCGGGTGATCGACGGCGATGTCGAGGCGGCGAACGACCGGCTCGTCCATCGCGGCTGCAGGCACGGCGGCGCCTTGCATCAGACGCGATGCGCAACCGCGAGGGCAGCGAGACGCGCCGAGGTGAGCTTGCCGGTCGCTTCGCGCGGCAAGGCATCGACGGCGACGATGCGCCGCGGCAAGAAGGCCGCGTCGACGCGCGTGCGCAAGGCGGCGCGGATGCTCTCCGGCGCGACGCCGGGGGCGACGACGAAGGCGATGAGCCTTGTCACGCCCGGTGCGTCGACACCCTCGGGCGGCATCCAGAACGTGCCGTCGATGACGCCTTCGATCGCGTTGAGATGGAAGGTGAGGTGCCCGATCGAGCTGCGCTTGCCGGCGATGTTGACGAGGTCGTTCGAGCGGCCGAGCAGGCGGAAGGTCTCGGCATCGATCACCTCGAGAACGTCGGCGAGGGGCGTCGGCTGCGGCACGTGGCCGCCGCTGACGATGGCGGCGTCGCCATCGCCGTGCAGCCCGAGGCCGTCGAAGGTTCGCCATTCGGGGCCCGCGGTCGTGCGCCGCGTCGCCACCTGACCGGCTTCGGTACAGCCGTAGATCTCGACCAGCGGTGCGCCGAACGCATTCTCCGCGCGCGCCGCGAGCTGCGGCGACAGCGGCGCTGTGGCGCAGAGCACGAGCTCCGCTCGCGGCAACGCGACGCCGGATTCGAGCAGCGTCCTCAGATGAAACGGCGTCGTCACGAGCATGCGTGGGACCGGTGTTCTCTCGAGGGCGGCGACGACGTCGGCCGGGTAGAAAGGCCGTGCCGCGTCGAACGCGGCGCCGCCGTGCAGGGCGAGCAGCACGCTCGATTCGAAACCGTACATGTGCTGCGGCGGCACGGTCGCGACGAGCGAGACGCCGGCCAGCGACTCGCGGCCGATGGCGCTTGCCAGTCGTGCCGCTTCGGCGCGGGCGCTCGCCGCGAGCAGGCCCCAGGGCTTGGCGTGCGGCACCGGGTCGCCGGTCGATCCCGAGGTGAGCACGCAGGCGGCGACGAAATCGGCAGCGATCTGCGGAGTCGAGGCTGATTCCCGGGCAAGCGCGTGGCCGTCGTCATGCACGATCGTCGGCAGGCCGTGGCCGTCGTCGTTGCCCTCGACCAGCGCGTACACGAAGGGAAAGGAGGCGCGCAGCCGTTCGACCGTGTGCAGCGTGTGGTTGGGCGGTAGCAGGCTCGTATGCCCACGCAGCAGCGCCGCGCCGAGGCCGACGCTGAACCGGTAGCGGTCGACGGAGAGATTGAGCATCGTCCCGGCAAAAGACAGTCGCGCAGCGAGCGCGGCCACGTCGGCGATGTACTGAAGACGCGAGATCGACCGGCCGTCGCGGTAGGCGACGACGGCATCCGGCGCGCTCGCGCCGACGAGCGGCTCGGTCTTCATGGCCCCGGGTCGATTGCGGCGGCATCACGCAGCGAAAAGGCGCGCATGGCGGCGCCGAGCGTTGCGCGCTCGAATTCAGGATGCAGTCGATAGCGCAAGACGTGCTCGCCGACGAAGAGCAGCGCGATCGAGACCGGCGTGCCGAAATTGGCGAACGTCGCCCACACCTCGAATGGCGCGAAGACAAAAAGCGCGATCGAGGTCAGCCCCATCGCCACGAAATAGATCGCCCAGACGACGGTGACTTTGCGCGAGTAGGCTGCCATGTCGGGGGTGAGCCGCCCCCCGTGCACGCGGCGCGCCAGCGCCGTGATGAGCGGCTCGCGGCCCGGGCGCAGCGTCAGCGCGAAGGCCGTGGCCAGCGCCGCATGGACGGCGACGTGCTGCGTCACGTAGAGCGAGGCCGGCGACACGCCGCCGCCGCGCCAGCCGAGCCAGACCAGCGCGACGAGGCCGAGCGTGGCGGCGGTGCCGAGCGCCCGCTGCCCGCGTTGCCACGCGTAAAGCGCGAGCAGCGCCAGCATCGGCCCGACGACGACCACGGCATTCCATTGCGACGCTGGCGCGCGGGTCATGAGCCAGTGCGACGCCGCGACGTAGGCCACGGCGCTGAACCCGACCACGATGGTGCGGGCACGCATAGGGTCAACTCTGGCGGTTGGCGGCGATGTGGTCCGCGAGGCTCGCCAGCGACTTGAAGATGCGTACGTTGTCCTCGTCGTCGGAGCGCATCTGAAAGCCGTAGCGCTGCGAGACGACCAGGGCGACTTCGAGGATGTCGATCGAGTCGAGGCCGAGGCCTTCGCCGTAGAGCGGCGCCGCCGGGTCGATCGATTCCGCAGTGATGTCGAGGTTCAATGCCTCGACGAGAAGCGCGGCGACTTCGCGCTGCAGATCGGTTTGAGCGGGTGCCATGTCTGCGAGGAAGATGCGAGGAATGAAGGGCTGCGAAGCGGCGACGAAAAGCCGGCAAGTCTAGCAAAGCTCCTCGCCCAGACGGCTCATTCGATACGCGCTCCGGAGGCCTTGACGACGCGCTCGTACTTTGCGAGTTCCGCCTTGACGAACGCGGCGAAGCGTTGCGGCGACATCGGCATCGGCTCGGCGAAGAAGGCGCCGAGCCGGGCCCGGATCTCGCTCGATTCGATCGCGTCGACGAAGGCCTTGTTGAGGCGCGCCGTCGTCTCGGGGGGCAGCCCCGCCGGCGCGAAGATGCCGAACCAGGTATCGATGTCGAACTTGCCGAGGCCGACCGACTTGCCGGCTTCGGCGATGGTCGGCACGTCGGGCATGGCACTCGAGCGCTGCGCCGTCGTCACGGCAAGCGCCTTGAGCCGTCCGGCCTTGATGTTGGCAGCCGCGGAGGCGAGGTTGTCGAACGTGAGGTCGACCTGGCCCGAGAGCAGTGCGAGTTGAGCCGGGTTGCCGCCAGCGTAGGGAATGTGGGCCATGTAGACGCCGGCCTCGGCCTTGAACATCTCGCCCGCGAGATGGCCGGCGCTGCCGTTGCCGCCCGATCCGTAGTTGAGCTTGCCCGGATTCTTCTTCGCGTAGGCGACGAGGTCGGCGACGCTGGCGATGTGCAGGCGCGACGCGGTCTCGGGCGTCATGACCAGCACGTTCGGCACCCGCGCCACGCCGGTGATCGGCGTGAAGTCGCGGATCGGGTCGTACGGCAGCTTGGCGTAGAGCCACGGGTTGATCGCGTGCGTCGCCACCGCGCCCATGACGATCGTCGTGCCGTCGGGTGCCGCCTTGGCGACGAAGTCGGCCCCGATGTTGCCGCCCGCACCGGGCTTGTTCTCGACGACGAGGGTGCCGAGGCTGTCTTTGACCTTGTCGGCCAGGGCGCGGGCGATGATGTCGAGCGGGCCGCCGGGCGGGTAGGGAACGATGAAATGGATCGGCCGCGCCTGCGCGGCCGCAAGTGTCGGCAGGCCAGCGGCCGCCGCCGTGGCGGCCAGGGCGCAAAGCGCGAGGCGGCGCTTCACGGCTTTCTCAAGAGGATCGCCTTGACCCAGCCTTCGCCGCGTGATGTCGTGACCTTGACGAAGCCGTTCATCTCTTCGCCGTTGAGCAGCACCTCGTCGCTCTTGCCGAGCGTCTGCAGATCGCCCGAGCCGTCGCGCGGCTGGCGCAGCACCTTCACACCATTGATCTTGGGCAGCATCACGTCGCCGGGCGCGCCGGCGTTGGCGCGCACGCTCATCGCCGCGTTCTGCTGCGAGGCGACGCCGGCCCGCGCCTGCACGAGCGAAGGATTGTTGCGGATGTTGCGAACGATGTTGTTCCAGTTGTCGAGGAACGAGGCGACGACGACCTTACCCTCGTTGGTGTTGCCGTAGCCGCCGCCTGCGGCGGAAAGGCCGCCGAGGACGGCGCCACCGATCGCGAAGTCGGCCTTCTCGGCGCTGCCCTGTGCCGAGGCAACCTGGATGCCCGAGCGTGAATCGACGAGCAGCATGCTCGTTTCGGCCTGCTTGAATTTGACGCCGCCGGCGATGCCGGCAAGCGCCCGACCGCCGCCGCCGCCGATCAGGCCGCCGAGCGCGCCGCCGATGCCGCCGGCGTTGTTCTCGCTGAAGACGACCGAGGGCGTGACGATGAAATCGGCAGCGACCATCTGGCCCTTGCCGATGTTCTGGTCGTTCTGCAGATCGCCCGACTGCGCGAGCGAGCGCTCCTGCATCATGTTGCGCATGCCGGTGCCGCGCTCGACGACCTGGAAGCAGTTCGACTGCTGGACCAGCATGCGGATGACGCCGGTCGGCGAGCCGAGCCCGTAGCGCTGCAGGCTGGCCTGTACCTGGTTCTGCGGTTCGACCACGGCGAGCGTTCCCTTCGGGGAGTCGCAGCGCTCGAGCTGATCGCTGGCGCCCTGCGCGCCGTTCGGGCCGGCGCCTCCAGTGGCGAGCGAGCCGCCCTTGCCGAGGGTCTGCGCCGCGGCCGGGATGGCAAGCGAAGCGAGAAGGGTCAAGAACAGGGTGCGAGTGGTCGTCATGTTGATCCTCCGTCAGTCGATTTTCGTGAAGCCGCTCATTGTCTCTTCAGCGGTCCGCGTTCAACCCTGTGGCCCGTGCTTGTCCGCTTCCGACGTGAACGAGTCCGCGAAGAACTCGTCGTCCGGCAGGCCGCAGCGGGCAATGAAATCGCGCTGCGCCGATTCGACCATGATCGGTGCGCCGCAGGCGTAGACCTGGTGCTCCATGAGATTGGGCAGGTCGTGCATCACCGCCTGGTGGACGAGCCCGGTGCGACCGGTCCATCCGTCTTCAGGCTTCGCTGCCGACAGCACCGGCACATACCTTAGATGGGCGAGCTTCCGGGTCGCCGCCTCGGCCCAGTCATTCATGTAGAGATCGGCGCGCGAGCGGCAGCCCCAGTAGAGCACGGTGTTTCTCTGGCTGCCTTTCCAGATCAGGTGCTCGATGATCGCCTTGATGGGCGCGAATCCCGTGCCTGAAGCGAGCAGCACCATCGGCTTTTCGGAATCCTCGCGCAGGAAGAAGCTGCCGAACGGGCCCTCGACGCGCAGGATGTCCTTTTCCTTCATCGCGCCGAAGACGTGGTCCGTGAACTTGCCGCCGAGCAGGTGGCGCAGGTGCAGTTCGATCGCGGGCCTTTCGCCTTGCGTGTGCGGTGCGTTGGCTATCGAGTAGCTGCGCCGCGAGCCGTCGCGCAGGATGAACTCGACAAACTGGCCGGCGCGGTACTGCAGCACGTCGTTGGCCGGCAGCTGCAGCTTCAGGATGGCGACGTCGGGCGCGGGCTTCTCGATCGAGATGACGCGGCTCGGAAGCTTCCTGACCGGAAACTCACCGGCGCCGGGGACCGTACGCGCCTCGAGGACGATGTCGGTCTGGGGCGCGGCTTGGCAGGTGAGGATGAGGCCGGAGGCCTCCTCGTCGGCGTTGAGCGCCTTTTGCTGATGCGCGCCATGGATGACGCGGCCCTCGAGCAAACGGCACTTGCACGAGCCGCAGGCGCCGTCCCTGCAGCCGTAAGGCAGGCCGACGCCTTGCCGGATCGCGGCCTGAAGGATGGGCTCGTCGCGCTCGACGCTGAAGCTGCGCCCGCTGGGCTGGACGGTGACGGTGAAAGACATGGAGAAGGGATAACGCGGGCGGCGTCTAGACTTGGCGGCTGATTTTGCCCGCAACCCTGACTTGCCCGACCGATCCGCCCGTTTCAAGCGCCCGGTGCTGCTGATCGTCGGCTGCGGCGACGTCGGCCTGCGCGTGGCGCGTCTCATGGCGAAGCGCTGGCGCGTGCTGGCCTTGAGCTCGAGCGCAGATCGCTTCGATACGCTGCGCGCCGCCGGCGTCGTGCCTCTGCGCGGCGATCTCGACCGGCCGCAAACGCTGGCTCGGCTCGCCGGCCTCGCCGACGCCGTGCTCCACCTCGCGCCGCCTGCGCCTGTCAGCGAACACGACACACGAACCGCGCATCTCGTCTGCGCCCTGGCCCGCTCGCCGCGTCTTCGCCGTCTCGTCTACGGCTCGACCACTGGCGTCTACGGCGACTGCGCCGGCGCCTGGATTGACGAGACGCAGCCCTTGCGGCCGGCGACCGATCGCGCCCGCCGCCGTGTCGATGCCGAGCGGCGCCTGCGATTCTTCGGGCGCAGCAGCGGCGTCCGCGTCACGTTGTTGCGTATTCCCGGCATCTACGCGCTCGGCCGTGCCGGCGGCGACCCGCGCGAGCGCCTCGTCGGCGGCGCGCCGCTGCTCGCGGCCGACGACGACGTGTTCACCAACCACATCCATGCCGACGATCTGGCACGCGCCTGCGTTGCGGCCCTGCATCGCGGCCTGCCGCAGCGCGCGGTCAACGCCAACGACGATACCGAGCTGCGCATGGGCGAGTACTTCGATTTCGCTGCCGGGCTGTTCGGCCTGCCACGGCTGCCGCGTCTCTCGCGCGGGGAAGCCGCCGCCCGGCTCGCGCCGATGCAGCTGAGCTTCATGAACGAATCGCGCCGCCTCGTCAACCGGCGCCTGAAGAAGGAGCTTCGTCTCGTGCTGCGTCATCCGACCGTCGCAGAGGGCTTGCGCGCTTGTCCCGATTGAGTCGCAGCGCCGCGTCGCCACAATGGCCCGACGACCTGCGACAGAAAGATTTCCATGCACTCCAACGATCCGGCCGGCGTCGCCCGTGGCCGGGTGGCGGACGCGATGCAGCACTTTGCCAACTGCGGCAACTTCATCGTCGAATGAGGGTCTTGCTGCTGACGGAGCCGATGTCGGCGGCGCCCTTCGTCGCTGCCATTTCAGCCCTCGCGCCCGAGCTCGAGCTGGTCGAATATCGGTCGAGCCTCGGCGCTGCGGAACTCGCGAATATCGACACCGCGGTCGGTTGGCGGATGCCGCACGGGCTGGCGGCGCGAATGCCCAGGCTCGGCTGGGTCTGCTCGATCGCAGCCGGCGTCGAAAAGCTCCTTCAGTCCGGCCTCGCGCCGCACGTCATCGTCTCGCGCATCGTCGATCCCGAGCAGGCGGCCGGCATCGCCCAGTTCGTCGTCACGATGGTGCTACGCCATGCGCGCTCGCTCGAGCTCTACGAAGCCCAACAGCGCCAGCGCTCGTAGCGGCGCCAGCCGACGCCGTTGGCGACGCATCGCGTCTCGGTGCTCGGCACCGGCGCGATGGGTGGCACGATCATCGAGTGGCTCGGCCGCGTCGGCTTGCGCGCCCGTGGCTGGAACCGCCACTCTGCCGAGACGCTCGACGAGACGCTGGCGCAAAGCGACGTCGTCGTCTGCGCGTTGCCGCTGACCGAGGCGACCGAAGGCATCCTCGATGCGCGCGCTTTTGCCTGCATGGCGCCGGACAGCTATCTGGTCAACGTCGCACGCGGCGCCCATGTCGTCGAGGTCGATCTGATCGCCGCCGTGCGCTCGGGTCATCTCGCCGGCGCGGCGCTCGACGTCCAGGGCCGCGAGCCCTTGCCCGCCGATGATCCGCTCTGGTCGGTGCCGGGCATCACGATCACGCCGCACATCGCGGCACAATCGTCGACCGAAGTCATCGCCGCGCAGTTCGTCGCCGCTTTGCGCGCGCTGCGGCGCGGCGAGCCGGTGCCGAACGCGATCGACCGAACGCGCGGCTACTGACTCTTCACGACTAGATGCCTTGCGGCCGGCTGAAGGTTTTCATCCGGTCGATCGCGCGTGCGTTGAGGTGCAGGGTCTCGGCGCCGCGCTGGACCTCGAGCGGTACGTCGCGCTCGGCCCGAGGGTCGCGCCACAGCGTCTTGTAGAAGGAAGCGAGGTCGCCGATCGCGACGCCATCGACGGCGAGGATGAAGTCGCCCGGCTGCAGGCCGGCGTCTTCGGCTGGGCCTTCCGGTGTCAGGCGGACCACGCGCACGTGCCCTTCGAACTCGATGCAGTTCAGGCCGAGCCACGGGCGCGTGCTGTCGTGCGAGGCGCCCCGTGCGCGCAGCTCGCCGAGGATCGGCTTGAGCAGATCGACGGGAACGAACATGTTGCCGCGCAGGGCCGGAGCGCCGGCGCCTGCGGCGTCGGCAACCACGAGCGAGCCGATGCCGACCAGCTCGCCGCTGCCGGTGAAGAGACCAGCGCCGCTGTGGTCGGTGCGCGCCGGCGCGGTGAACAGGGCGCCGTCGATGTAGTACTCCCAGTAGCCCGAGAACGGGCGACGCGAGACCAGGCGCGCCAGGCTCAGGTCGGCGTCGCCGCCGCCGCTCGCGATCATCAAGGGCTCGTCGCGGTTGACGGCCGACGACGCGCCGAGCGGCGCCGGCGCGAGCGAGAGCGGTGCCAGCGCCTGCAGCAGACCGAAGCCCGAGGCGATGTCCTCGGCGACGACGCGCGCCGGCACGCGCCGGCCTTTGTCAAGAACGAGATCGACATGATCCGCTTCGAGGATCAGGTAGCCGATGGTCAGCACCAGGCCGTCGTCGCCGATCACGACCCCCGAGCCTTCGCGGAGGCGCCCGAGCGTCGCGATCGAGCGCGCGCCTTCGACGGCCACGACCTCGATGCCGACGACCGCGGCGCTGGCTCGAGCCAGCGCCGCGCTGCGCTCCTCGAGCCGCGCCAGCACGGCATTTGCCGGCCCGGCGACGCCGGGTAGCGTATCGGCGAGCGCGACGCCTTCACCACCGGCTGAGGCGAGCAGCCAGATGGTGAAGGCCAGGCCGGCATGACGCCAGCGCGGCCGGCGCAGCGGCGAGGCAGTGAGCGGTTTGGACACGGCAGTCTCCGCGCAATCGTCAAGGCGCAAGCATGAGCCGACCCGCGTGCCCTGCGTGAGGCAGGGCCTTTCTGTCCGATGGGAGGCAGCTAGCGCCGCCTGAACGGCAGCTGCCCGCGCCAGTAGCGGAGCATGAGCAGCCCGCCCAGCATGCCGCCCAGATGCGCGAAATGGGCGACGCCGGTGTTCATGACGTAGGCGCCCTGGTAGAGCTCGATCAGCCCGTAAAGCGCGACGAGGTACTTCGCCTTCATCGGAATGACGAAGAAGAGCAGGATGATGCGGTTCGGAAAGATCATCGCGAAGGCGAGCAGCAGGCCGAACAGGCCACCCGAGGCGCCGATCGTCGGCGCACCGTTGCCGAGCAAGGCATTGACGAGAAGCTGCGTCAGCGCCGCGGCGACGACGCTCGCCGCGAAGAACTGCAGGTAGCGCTTCTGCCCCCAGACCTGCTCGAGCTCGGAGCCGAACATCCACAGGCCCAGCATGTTGAAGAACAGGTGCTCGAAGCTGCCGTGCAGGAAGGCGTAGGTGCCGATCTGCCAGGGCCAGAACTCGCCGCTGCCGATCGGCCAGAGCGCGAACGCGGAAAAGAAACCGCCGCCGAGCAGTCGCTCGAGAAAGTAGACGGCGATGTTGGCGAGCAGGAGGGCCTGCGTGGCGGGCGGAAGCGGGAGCATTCGGTGGGCGCGGAGAACGAAGGACGAGAGTCTACGGTCCGGGCCCCGCGCTGCCGCTATGGCAAACTCGCGCCCCTGCTAGCCCCGTGGCCTCGGTGGCGAAATTGGTAGACGCGCGGGACTCAAAATCCCGTTCCGCGAGGAGTGTCGGTTCGATTCCGACCCGAGGCACCA
>PLZH01000314.1 GCA_003152055.1 Burkholderiales bacterium | reverse complement strand
CTCCATGCGGCCCTTGAAAGTCTCGTAACCGTAGTACCCGGCCAAGGCGCAAACGGCAGCGGCGTACGCCGCGGCGCCGACCACGAAGGACGCCTTCGAACTCTTCACCAGCCGATCGGTATCGCCGCGATGACTGAAGACGAGCACACCGAAAAGCGCCAGAGCCAAGCAGAGCGACAGGCCGGCGAACAGCAGAAGCGCGAAACCCCAGCCTGAGGAGAGATACCCCGCGAGACCCGCCAGGAGAAGCGTTGCAGCGACCGCGCCTGCGAGCCAAAGCCCGACGCGATCAGCCAGAGTCGGTGCAATCGCGGTCGCCGATGTCGTCGTCATTTTTCTGCCGCTTCGCCGTCGCGCAAGGGCTCGCCGATACTCACCCAGCCGTGGCCGTAGCCTTGGCCTTCATGGCCTCGCGCTCCGCATCGATCACGAGCATGTTGGCGTGCAGCTGCGGGTCGCCCCCTTTGATTGCGCCGTACTTGAAGATGCACGCGCGCGCCTTGTCGACCGCGACGAGCGCGTCGGACGCGTAGGCGTCCGCACCGATCTTGTCGCACCATGCCTGACTGATCGGGGCGCCACCGACAAAGACCTTGACGGCCTCTCTCAGGCCTTCAGCCTTGATGATCTTGAGCGTCTCCCATTGCATGTTCATCGTCGTCGTCAGCAGGGCCGAGAATCCCACGATCTTCGGCTTGTGCTTGCGAATAGCAGCGATGAAGTCCTCCGGCGGCACGGACACGCCGAGGTCAACGACCGTGAAGCCGGCCGCCTCCATCATCATCGCCACGATCTTCTTGCCGATGTCGTGCAGGTCTCCCTGAACCGTTCCGACGACAACGGTACCTATCTCTTCCGCCTTCTCGGCGATGATGAGCGGTTTGAGAGTGGCTAATGCAGCTTGCATGCACTTCGCCGACATCATCACTTCCGGGAGGAAGTACTCATCCATCTTGAAGCGGCGGCCGACCTCCGCAATGCCCTTGGCCATCGGTCCGGCGATGAGCGTACGGGGCGAAACACCCTTCGCCAGAGCCGGCTCGATCAGGCTGTTCGTCTTCGCATGCTCGCCATCGATAATGTTCCACTCGAGCACGTGGAACAGCTCCTTGAGATCGGCGGGAGCGTCTGACCATCGGTCGGTCTTTCGCGAATCATCGATGTCGTATTGAAGATCCTCGATGTCCTGCTCTTTATCGGTGTCGATCGTGATAGCCATTGGCCGATTCCTCAGTGTCTCAGCGTGTTTGGGTCGGGGCGTCCCGAAGCATTTCGGGCTATTCGCCGACCGTCTCTTCGGCCCTTCGACGCCGAGGCTTTTTCTCCGACCACGGTTCGTATCCCTCGCCTGAGTCAGCTCCCGGCGGCGGCTCCTCGGGTAGCGGATACACCCCGTAGGAATGAGCTTCGTCGATCATCGCAAGGACGTTTTCCGTCGGCACGTCGTGCTCGAGGCGGTGCGAGCTGCTAAGCAGATAGCCGCCCCCCTTGCCCATCTCCCAGATCCGCGCGCGGACTTCGGCCCGCACCTGGTCCATCGATCCCCAGGGCAGCGTCTCCTGCACGTCGATGCCCCCGTAGAAGAACATTTCGCGGCCGAGGAGGCGCTTCTTGGCGGCGGGATTCGAGTGGCGGGCGACCTTGGGCGGCAAGCTGTCCGATCCGTCGACACCGCAGTCCATGAGGCCGCGCATGAAGGGCTCGGCAAGCGCGCCGCAACTGTGGAACTGGATCTTGCCTGCCGGGTTCTTGCGCAGGTAGTACTCCTTCGTCGCCTGGATCGAGCGCATGTAATGAGGCTTGAGTTGCTCGTTGAACATCGCAAGTGACTGAAAGCTCGTCTTCTCGCTGGCCAAGTCCTCGGGGCTGACGCGGATCCAGTCCAGGTACTCGCCGCACTCGTCGATCATTGCCTTGTTCGTCTCGATCTCGATGTCCACGAGCTTTGTCAGCAGCGCATCCAGGAATTGCGGCGACTCGATGAAATCCGAAAAGATCTTGGCGTAGCCCACCATGTACTTGGCTTGCTCGTACAGGCCGCCGCGCCCCGCCTGTCCCATCAGCGCGAATGGCGTGTCCTCGCGAATGTGCTTGCAGTACTCCCGCAGCGACAGCCCGGGAATGGGCGAGTCGCACCACATCAACGGGTCACGTGGATCCGGCCATGGATAGGCCTCAAGAATCTTCAGCCCTTCTTCGAGAGGAGCGCTTGTCGCATGGAAAAGGGGGTAGCCGATCATCTCGTAGTAGCCGCCGCGCTCATGGGGCGTCCACTTCCGCACGACGCCCCATTCGTCGACGTTGATCTCGGCGCTCGGCGGGGAAATGCCCATGTCGAATGGCACTTCCTCGAAACGGATCGGCCTGAAGCCCGGCGATCCGCCGGGCGGTCCCATGGAAATGCGAAGGAAATCGAGGTCGAGTTTTTCCGCAAGGTCAATCTCGAAACTGACATCGGTCGTCCAGGTGGTCGATCCCGTCCGGTAATCCCGCGTGTCTGCCTTGTAGTCCAGGCCGACTGCCTTGCGCAGGTTCTGGTAGCCCTCGATCGTGCCCCACAGGCCGATAGGGACCCGGTCTGGCTCGCGCAACTGAAGCGCGTCCAGGACTCGCTTTCGCTGCGGAGGAACTGCCTTCCCAATAATCTCCACCATATCAACCTCACGTAGGTTTGCAATACCTGCGACGTCGCCGGCCTCGTGATCCGGGGGATCGTCTATCCGAATTTCCGAAACAAAGGAATCCCCGTCCGCGGGTCTCAACTGTCTAAGGTACCGCGCTCGGCCTTCTAAAACCAGAACCAATCCCGATGGGCCAGCCATGCAGAAAAGTCATACCTGCCTTGACTGCCTGGCTGGGGTTTCCATCGGATGCCTCTCTACTTCTGCCAGGGCGGCGTGTACGGCTTGAACTTGCCGTCGGAAAAGACGACGAAGGACATGTCCTTGACGAGGAGGTGCTGCGGCGCGTTTCCGCTGTTGATGGTGACCTCGGGCACGACACTGCCTTTCCAGCCCTTGATCCCCTCGAGGGTCTGGACCAGGCGATCCCGCGTGATGTTGTCTCGTCCCATCCTCTTCAAGGCCTCGGTAAAGACCTGGGCACCCGTGAATCCCCACAGGTGGATCGCATCGGGGTCCTCCTCCGGGTAGTACTTCTTGAGGATCTGCTTGGCTTGCTGGATCTGCGGCGCCGGGTCATCGAAGTCGCGGAAGATCGTCGTGAAGTAGGCGCCTTCGACAGCGTCCTTGCCCGCGAGTTCGGCGACCTTGGGGCTCTTCCCGAAGAACACATTTATCACCGGCACGTTCCAGCCGAGCTTTTTGCGCTCAGTGAAGAACTTGGCGGAGAATTCCGGAGCGCACGCGCAGATGATCGAGTCGGGATTGGCGTTTTTCATTGCCAGGACCTGAGAGCTGATGTCGATCTCCTTCGGCTCGTAGCCCTGGTCCGAAACGATCGACACACCTTGTTCTCCGAGAGCCGACTTGATGCCGTCCATCTCAGTCTTGCCGGACGGATCATTCTGGTAGAGAACCGCGATCGTCTTCGCCTTGAACACCGCCTTGGAGAAGCGCACGAGGTCCCGCCCTTCGGATTGGTAGCTCGGATACAGCGGGAATACGTACTTGCTGGGGTACTCGAGCACCTTTCCCGCCCCGGTGCCGGGCCCGACGATGGGTATCTTCTGCTCGACCACATAGTCGATCACAGCGACGGTTGGAGCCGAGCCCAGCGGGGACACCAGGGCGAAGCAATCGTCCCGTTCGACAAATCGCTTGACGAGGCTCGCGGTGCGTGCCGGCTCATACTTGTCATCGACCATTCGATACTCGATCATCCGGCCATTGATCCCGCCGTTGTCGTTGACGTACTTGAACCACGCGTCAGCCCCTTTGCCCATTCGGAAATAACTCGATTCGTTGCCTGTCATGGGCTGGTAGGAACAAACGAGAACGGACTTGTCCGTGACACCCGGACCGTTCTCCGCGTTCGCGGCTGGCGCAAATAGTCCGAATAGCACTCCGGCCGCTATGACAGCGGTGCGCTTTCCCATTGCTTTCATTGATGTCTCCTTATCGATAGACTGTTGAATAGACTTCCTCTTGCTGCCTGCGTCCCAAAAAACGAAACGAGCGGGCCATCCCGCTTGTCGGCTAGGGGAGCGCTAGCCCTGACTTCCCATGTACGAGACCACGAGCTCCTTGTTGCGTCGCAGTTCTGCGGACTCCCCGTCCACCGCGACCCTTCCAACCTGCAATACGTATCCATGAGTTGTAGTTTTCAGTGCCACGTGTACGTTCTGTTCGACGATCAGCATCGTCATTCGCCTCTCCTCGTTGATCTTGCGCAACGCCACGAAGATGTCAATGACCAGGTTCGGCGCGATTCCCAATGACGGCTCGTCGAGCAGCAACATCGAGGGCCGCGCCATGAGTCCGCGTCCTATCGCGAGCATCTGCTGCTCACCGCCGGAGAGGCAACCTCCAAGCTGTTTTGTCCGTTCCTTGAGGCGCGGAAACAGGTCGAGCACCATGTCGAGGTCTTGCTTGATCCCTGCCCTGTCGCTTCGCGTGTAGGCTCCCATTCGCAGGTTGTCGAATACCGACAAGTCCTTGAAGATCTTTCGACCTTCGGGTACATGGGCGATTCCNNCTCAACGCACGCACGGCCCCATAGCCGGCCTCGATCGACCGCAGACTGAGCTGGCGGCTCACGCGGTCACCTCATCGCCCAGGTACGCCGTGATCACTTGCGGGTTGGTCCGGATCTGAGCAGCAGTGCCCTCTGCAAGATTGGCGCCGAAGTTCACGACGAAGATGTAGTCACAGATATTCATCACCATGGACATGTCATGCTCGACAAGAAGCATCGTGATCCCGAGTTCACTATTGACGCGCTGAATCACCCCGCGCAGCTCTGCCGTCTCGTCGTCGTTGCATCCGGCGACCGGCTCGTCCAGGAGAATGATTTGCGGCTCGCCCGCGAGGGCGCGCGCGATCTCGACTCGCTTCTGCACGCCGTAAGGAAGGTTCTTGACGGTGTTGTCCAGTTCGCCGGAAATTCTCAGCATCTCAGCGAGCGCTCCAGCGCGCTGGACGAGATCGCGCTCGCGTCTTCTCGCCGACGCCAATGAATAGAGACTGCCCAAAGTGCTGCCGGTCAGCCGATGCGCGCCGATCAGAATGTTGTCGAGTGTCGATTGCCCATGAAACAGATTGATGTTCTGGAAAGTGCGCGCCATCCCCAGTCCGATCATCTCGTCAGGCCGCCGCCGATCGATTGATTCGCCCTTCAGAATCACATGACCTTCGTCGTGATCCTGAAACCGCGACAGGACATTGAAGAGCGTCGTCTTGCCGGCGCCGTTGGGTCCAATCAAGCCCACGACCTTGCCTTCCTCGACGTCCAGGCTGACATTGTTGCAGGCCACCACACCGCCGAATCGCACGACGATGTTTTCGCAGCGAAGGTGGCTGGCCATCAGTGCTGCCCTTCTGAAGTCGTCGCCGCCCGGGAGGATGGGGCGACCGGATCGAGAGGTCGCATGCCGGCCGCGATGAGCTGGCGACGCCTGATCGCCCGGAATGGGCGTGCGAGGACGTCACCGAGGCCGGCGGGAGCGAACATGAGCACAGCGATCAGCGCCACGCCTTTGAGAATGAAGGAGAAGTCGGCAAGCGTTTCGAAAAAGTACGGCAAGAGGGCGACGAATGCCCCACCCAGAATGGGCCCCATCAGCATCGCGGAGCCCCCGACGACGGCAGCAACCAGGATATCGACCGAGTACCAGATGTCGGAGTAAACCTCCGCCGAAACGTAGTGCGCCACGAGGCCGTTCAACGCGCCGGCGGCGCCGGTTATCGTCGCGCTTATCGTGAAGGCCAGGGTCCGATAGAACAGCCTGTTCACGCCTGAACTCTGCGCCGCCTTTTCGGAATCCCGCAGCGCCTTGAACGCTCGCCCGACACTGGAACGCACGAGGCTGAAGATGAACAAAGTCACCAGTGCCAGGAAGATCACCGACACGTAATAGAAACCGATATCGCCAATCTTGATTCCCAGGACTTGATTTGCCGGCAGTGATATTCCCGTGCGTCCTTCGAAATATGGAACGTTGTTGACGATGGTGCCAACAAAAAATGCAAATCCAAGCGTGCCAATCGCCATGAATGGGCCAGCCAAGCGCAAGAAGATCAATCCCATCAGCAGGCCGACAAAGCCCGACGCCACAGCCCCTGCGACGACGCAGACAATGAGATTGATTCCCAAATGCTTCATCAGGAGCGCAGCGGCATACGCGCCGATCGCAAGAAATCCGCCATGCCCGACTGACACGAGGCCCGTATATCCACTCAGGATGCTCACTCCCTGCGCGGCGATGATGTAGACGATGACCAGCGATATCTGGGCCGCCATCCATCCCTTGAACCCTGGCAGCAGAGGTGCTATGAAAAGAAGAGCGAAGAAGGTGACGACTAGCGCCGCATTCTGATTTGCGAACCGGCGCTTCAACGATGCAACGGCGCCGCGATCGGGCGCTGGTATGGAGGAGAGTGAAGCCAAGTTCGATGGCGGCGATTGGGCGTCGGCACTCGTCGAGGAAGGAACCTCAGTGACAAGCGCAGGGCGAAGGGGTGGTTCGCGATACATCCTAGATTTCTCTGCGTTTCTGGATGCCAAACAGCCCCTGCGGCCGCACCGCGAGAAGCGCGACGATCATGACGAAGGCCGTGGCCGTCTTGTAGGCTGAGCCCAGGTAGCCCCCTGCCAGATTCTCCACGACGCCGATCAGGAGCGCGCCAATGACCGCGCCGGGGATTGAGTAGAGGCCGCCGAATACTGCCGCCACGTAACCCTTGATCAGCACTTCGTCCATCATCTGAGGGGAGACATAGAGAATCGGGGCGATCAGAACTCCGGCAAACGCGCCAAGGAATCCGGCCATCCCCCACGTGAGCAAGACAATGAAGCGAACGGGAATGCCCATCAGCTTCGCTGTGTCTGGGTCGTCGGTAACGGCGCGCATTGCCACGCCCTGTTTGGTGTATCTGAAGAACAGGAACAGCACGACCCCGATGGCGGCTGCCCAACTCATGTTGATGAGGTGGCCTCGGCTGATGATCGTTCCGAAGAAATAGAGCGGCGTCGGATCGAATGGCACCGGAAATGCCTTGGTATCACGGCCCCAAACCCAGCCCGCGACACCATGCATGATGTAGTAGACGCCAAGGGTCGCCGTGAACAGCGTCAGCCAATCCGAGTCTGCAATCGGACGCATCACGACCCGCTCGACGACGATTCCGAGCATCACGGTAAACAGGACCGTTGCCGCGATCGTTGCGTAGTAGCCGTGTCCTGACTTCAGGAGAAATAGCGCGACGAAGGCCGCGATCATCGAAAAGTCGCCCTGTGCGACGTTGATGGTTCGCGTGTTGCGAAAGACGACGACCACGGCGATGGCAGTCAGCGCATACAAGCTGCCAGTCGCCAGGCCGCTGATGATTTGCTGGCCGAGCATGCTATCCCCCAGGGTGCACCGCCAATGAGAGGGATCGAGCTATGCGCTGTGCGCTTTCCAACTCCCCGGCGATCTTCGAAGCAGGCGTATCCTGTGCGCGGGCACGGTCACTTGCTATGGTGCTTCTACCATGGCAAAAAAGCATGGCTGCCATGCGGTAAATGCAGTGACGTTTTTTTCCCCGATGCGTTGGGCTCGGGGCCTACTAGCGGGTGCCGTCCGGATCACCTCGATGAAAAGATTTGACGCTGGCCGCTTCGACGCGTTCCTCGAGTCGGCGACCGACGTTGTGACGCTGCCCCTGTGTCCCGAGATTCGCCTTCGCGTCGCGACCGACTTGTCGACTCTTTGGAAGGCGCAGGAGCGCTGGTTCGAGTGCGTTGGCTTGGCTCCTCCATACTGGGGTATTCCTTGGCCAGGCGGTCAGGCGCTGGCGCGATTTCTTCTGGACAACCCGTCCGTCATCCGGGGACGGTCGGTCCTCGACCTGGGATCGGGCTCCGGGCTGTGCGCCATTGCTGCGGCGAAGGGCGGTGGCGTCGTGCACGCGGCGGACACGGACCCCGGCGCCTGTTCGGCGATCGCGATGAATGCCGTACTGAACGCGGTCGAAGTGACTGTGTCGAGGGAAGATCCCATGGGTGAACCATCGCAGTGGGAGGTCGTGTTGGCCGCCGACCTCTGGTACGAGAGGTTCATGGCCAGCAGGGTTACTTCGTGGCTGAAATATGTCTGCCAGCAGCAGACCTGCGTCCTGTTGGGTGACCTGGGCCGGGCCTACTTTCCTCGCTCGGGCCCCGTCGAGATCGGGCGCTACCGAATCCACGGTCTGAGCGCAGTTGAGCAGAACGGCGTCACGGAAGCCTGCGCATGGCGCTGGGTGACCGCCGTCGTGTCGCCGCCGTTGGCGACACAAGCCTAGCTTGCGTTTATCGCGTACCAGCCTTGTCCTACACGCATGGTCCGCAACTATCCCAGTCGCAACAGACTCTGCTAGATTCGATTGGCTCGAGACCCCCAGAAAGCTCATCAGTGGTTCGGAAACAGACGACAAGAGCCTTGGCGGCGCCCGCTCTCGGCGGGAAGGCCCTCATGCCCGTTAGGTTCGTCCTCGCCAGGACACAGAGGGGTGGCCGGCATGACACAAACGAGGAGAGTTCGTGAGCAAGCGATTTCCTGTGCCCGATTTCGATCGCGACCTGTTTAAGAATCTTCCCTGGACCGAACCCTCCGCCCTGTCACCCGAGGAGGTATCGACCCTCTCGGATACAAGCCGACAAACCGAAGAGAGTGCGATCGGGGCTCATCCCGTCGCCGTGAGCGCCGAGCTTGCCGGTCGCTTCGGGTTCAAGATGGATGGCAAATCCGCCGTGATGTGCATCCTTCCCGCCAAGGAAGTCCTAATGAGCGGACGCTCCTGGGCTTGGCCGATCCAGCGAGCGTTGGTCATCGATTCACTCGATCCGGGGCGCGCTACCGTGCTTGCCGACTGGAAAACGCCCCGCCCGATGAATACCCGTCTGGGCCCTGACAAGGGCATTGTGTTGCCGGCGAGGATCGTCTTCGTCCTGTGCGGACACCAAAACGCGGATTACTGGATCGCCAACCGCACATTGGTTAGCAATGACCGAGATGGACCCGCGAGAGGTTTCTCGGTGCTCTCGGCGTCAGACGATCGCATCAATGACTTTCACTCGTGCAACCTTACCTTCGGTTGGGACTGAAGGTTGGCGTGTGAAGATGACGCTCCCATGAGTTTCAATCTCCAGCGACCCGCGTTCGAGCCCGAGACCCGCCGGCTTTCCCCGCCTCCATCCGTTCGTTGCGCGCTCGCCTGACCATGCCGAGGCTAACCTTCATTCACCCCGACGGCAGTCGACGGATCGTCGACGCGACGGTCGGCAAGTCGGTCATGGAGGCGGCGCGGGCCAACGATGTCCGCGGCATCCGCGCCGAATGCGGCGGCGAATGTGCGTGCTCGACGTGCCATTGCTATGTGGACACGAGCTGGATCGGACGCCTTCCTCCCGCCAAGGACGACGAGGCCGGCCTCGTCGAGTTTGCGTGGGAGCCCAAGGTCGGCAGCAGACTGACCTGCCAGCTTCTGGTCACCGAGGCCCTCGACGGCCTCATCCTCCATCTTCCCGAGCGGCAGTTGTGATTGATCTGTCAATCCGGGCCTTGAAGAGCTCCTGAGGTGATTCATGTGGACTAAGGTGGCGGACCCAGGCGCAGTTGCGAATGGGTCGCTATTGCGCGTGGAAGCGGCTGGCAAGGCGTTGGCGCTGGCGTCCGTCGACGGTCGCGTCACCGCTCTGGACGATCTCTGTCCTCACTTTGGCGCTTCCCTTTCGGATGGATCTATCGAAGGCAGCGTAGTGGTATGCCCGTGGCATGGCCGCGAGTACGATCTGCTTACCGGGCGGTGCATTGGCTTCCAAGACGTGAATGCCTACCCCGTCGAAGTTCGCGAAGACGGCATTTTCGTCCTGATCTCTGCGTAGGCGACACGACTCGAGGACCCATGAACAGCAGCGTGCCCATGATCGATCCGATTTCGCGCCTCCTGCGGGAACGGGACGTTCTCATCGCCGACGGCGCCATGGGAACCAATCTCTTCGCGTTAGGCCTGCAGAACGGTGCACCGGGAGAACTTTGGAATGTCGAGCAGCCCGACAGCGTCAGGTCGGTCTATCGAGGATTCGTCGATTCGGGCTCCGACATCATTCTCACCAACACCTTCGGGGCAAACCGGTTTCGGTTCGCGCTGCACAAGTTGCAAGGGCGCGTGCGCGAACTGAACATGGCGGCTACGGAGCTCGCACGAGCCGTGGCAGACGGGGCGGGACGCCCGGTGATCGTTGCGGGTGCCATGGGCCCGACCGGCGACGTCTTGGAGCCGCTCGGTCCGCGCACGTCCGCAGAGGCGGAAGAAGCCTTCCACGAACAGGCAGAGGCGCTTCGAGACGGCGGAGCGGACATCGCCTGGATCGAGACGATGTTCGACGACAACGAGTTGGAGGCGGCGGTTCGTGGCGCCATCCGGGCGGGGCTGCCATTCGTCGCCACGATGACATTCGATACCGGCGGCCACACGATGATGGGCGTTCGACCCATTGATGCAATGCGGCGGTCAAAGGGTCTACCCGGCAAACCGTTGGCCTTTGGTGCCAACTGCGGCGTCGGGCCGGCGCAACTGCTCGACTCTGTACTCGGCCTGGCGCAAGGCGCCGCCGCGGAAGACATCATCGTCGCAAAGAGCAACTGCGGCTTGCCAATGATGGGCGACGACATGAAGGTTCGCTACAACGGTACCCCGGAAATCATGGCTGCCTACGCCAAGCTAGCCCGCGACGCCGGCGCGCGAATCATTGGAGGGTGCTGCGGCACCACGCCCGAGCACGTCAGGGCAATGGCCGAGGCACTGGCCAGCAGCAGCAAAGAGGCGGCACCGAGCTACGAAAAGATCGAGCGAGCGCTCGGCCCGGTAAGAAAGAACACCACCCAGGCAGGCACCTCGCGACGTACAGCCCGGTCCATGTGAATCGGCATGGCGCCCGACGCGGCGCGGGAAGGAGCCAATTCGAATGAATGCTTCAACAGATGATTTGGGCCAACAGCTCGCGGCCATCAAGGGCGCGAAGCTCATCAAGAGCTTCTGCTATACGTGCCCTTGGCAATGTCCGACGGAAATCCTTGTCCGCGATGGCAAGGTCGTCTACCACAAGGGAAACCCGGCGTCACCAAACAACATCGGTTCCCGCTGTGCCAAGGGAATGGCGAGCTCCTACCTGACTCGTGACCCCGACCGGCTCAAATACCCGATGCTTCGCACGAACGCGAAGGGAAAGCCCGGCCAGTTCAAGCGCATCTCATGGGACGAGGCGTTCAAGTACATCGCCGAAAAGCTCACAGTCATCCGCGACAAGTGGGGCCCGGAGGCGGTTGCCTACACCTGCCATCACGATCCCAATACGATCTTCTTTCGCCATCTGCTCGGCGACCTTTACGGCTCTCCCAACAACTACACGCATACGTCCGGCTGCGAACAGGACCGCCGCGCCGCCTGCCTGACCCTGTTCGGGCATGTCTTCCCGATGCATGACTTCGCCAATTCGCGATACGTCATGTTATGGGGCATGAACAACCTTGGCGCCAACCAGGGCCTCTGGGAGAGCCGGGCGCTCATCGATGCGCACAAAGGGGGTGCGAAACTCGTTGTGGTCGACCCCAACTTCACGGAGACTGCGCAGAAGGCGGACGAATGGATTCCCATACGTCCAGGAACCGACGGCGCGATGGCGCTCGCGATGTGCAGCGTCATCGTCGAGGAGGAGCTCTTCGATCGCGACTTCGTGACGCGGTACTGCGAGGGGTTCGACGGATTCCGCGAGCACCTGCGCGATAAGGGCTACACCCCCGCCTGGGCCGAGTCGATCTGCGGCATCCCCGCGCACACCATCGCCCGCCTCGCCCGCGAGTTCGCCGCCACCAAGCCGGCCATGTCCGCGATCTTCAAGGGGTCCGGCTACTACACGAACGGGGCCGACGCCGCGCGTGCCTGCTACATCCTCAATGCGCTTTGCGGCGAAGTGGACAAGCCAGGAAACCTCAATCTGAAGGAGTGGGCCCCTCTCGGACCGCCGGTCATCATTCCCGACGAGGCGAAGACGCAACCGAAGCGCCCTCCCCTGCACTTGGCCATGGGCTATCCGCTCGCGCCCGACCTGCCCAACTCGCGCTTGCCGGATGCAGTCATCGATGGCAACCCCTATCCGGTGAAGGGCCTATTCGTCCAGTCGACGAATCCGGTCATGAGCGATCCGAACCGAGATCGCGTCCAGGAGATGTTCCGTCACCTTGAACTCGGCGTTGCGATCGAGATTTTCATGAGCGAGACCGCGCTCGAGTGCGACATCGTTCTTCCGGAAACCTCGTTCTACGAGCACGCCGAGATCCGCAACGGAATGTGGCTCGGGCCCGAGGTGATCATCTGCCAACCGGCGGTCCCCCCTGTTGGCGAGGCCAAGCCTCTGTACGACATCGTAAAGGGAATTGCGACGGAGCTCGGCTGGGGGCATCACTTTCCCTACGAGAAATGGGAAGACTGGGGCGAACTGATGCTGAAAGACATCCCGATCAGCCTCGACGAGCTCAAGGAACAGGGCTTCTGGGCTGGACCTGTTCGGTACAACCGTGTTCCGGAGGGATTGCCGACGCCATCAAAGAAGGTCGAGATCCGCTCTCAGGCCTACGCCGACGCAGGATTCGATCCGTACCCTATCTACACGGAGCGCTCGGTCCTCCCCGATGATCAGTTTCCGCTGCAGCTGACGCACTCGAAGCTCAGCATGCACTGCAATCTCGTCACGCAGAACAACCCATTCCTGATGGAGATATGCGGCGAAAACTGGGTGGAGATCAATCGGATCGATGCTCAGAAATACGGCATCCAGAACGATGCCTATGCAATCGTCGAGTCGCCGAAGGACAGCATCCGGATCAAGGCCAAGGTTGTTGAGGGGCTGGTGCCGGGCTGCGTGAGCGTACGGCATGGTCACGGGTTCGGTCATTGGGCCATGGGATCCGTCGCCAAGGGTCGTGGCGCACATTCGAACAACCTCATGGAGTCTCACACGAACCCGATCACGGGGGCGAATTGCTACAACGAGTGCAAGGTGCGCGTTCGTCCTGCGCCGAGCTGACGCCCGAAGGAAGATCACCGCGCCCTACGCCAGACGGGAGAACGACTTGCAATACGGGTTCTATTTCGATCACGAGCGCTGCGTGAAGTGCCACGCCTGCGAAATCGCCTGCAAGACCTGGAACGAAGTGGAGATCGGGCCGCGCTGGCGCGAGGTGGTCAAGATCGAATCGGGGACGTACCCCGACGTGCACGCCATGAACGTCTCGATGGCCTGCATGCATTGCGGCGATGCCCCATGCAAGACGGCATGCCCGGTTTCTGCAATCAGCAAGAGCGCGCAGAACGGACTCGTCACTGTCGATCCGAACAAGTGCATCGGATGCGGGTTCTGTGCATGGGCCTGCCCGTTCGGCGCGCCCCAGTTGTCGGCAGCTGCGGGCAAGATGGAAAAATGCAATTTCTGCCAGACCCCAGGCAAGACACGACCCCTGGGGATGCCGCGCGCCTGCGAGGAGATCTGTCCGACGGGGGCCATCCAATCCGGTCCGATGACTGCCCTGGCCACTCAAGGACGCATGAGGGCTGCTGCCAAGGCAAGCGGCTCGGTGCCGGGGCTGCCTCCGACCGTCCTTGATGCGCAGCGACGATTCGGTACTCCGAACTGAGTCGTCCCGACGGCGTCCGCGGGATGGATGTGCCGCCGGGGAGCGGGCCAAAGTGGGGGCTACGCGACCTTCTTGAGCAGATACGCGTCGAGCTCGGGGTCGGCGAGCGGCCTGGGCGTTCGTAGTGGAATCGGGATGACATGGGGGCAAGTCCTCATTTACTCACCAGTCCGTAATTAAAGC
>PLZH01000270.1:856-28785 GCA_003152055.1 Burkholderiales bacterium | reverse complement strand
GCCCACCGGGCTCGACTACGACCAAGGATTGTGAGTGTTGGGTTCCACACGAAACGACGAGGGACCCTTCCGCCTCGCTGGAGCGGGGATTCCCACAATATAAGGCCCGCTTGCACTGGTGAATCCCGCTCCAACGCTTGCCGGGGGTTGCTCGACCCAGATTGATCTGGCTCAAGTTGGCGCCCGTTGGCGCGTAGACTCCGCGCCGTTTGCAGTGAGAATTCAACGCACTCGAAGGGAGACGGTCATGGGGCAAGGCAAGTTGAGGATGTTCACCGCGACGTTGGCGATGGCGGGCGGCACACTGCTGCTCGCACCTGGTAGTGCCCAGGCGGTGCCGAGCTTCGCCCGCCAGACGGGCTTCGCCTGCGAGGCTTGCCATACGGTATTTCCTGAGCTCACGCCGTTCGGGCGGCGCTTCAAGCTGAACGGCTACACCATCGACAACCTGCCTCAGGTGAGCGGGATAAACGCGAACAAGGACCAGACGCTGACGCTCAACCAGGTGCCGCCGCTGTCATTCATGCTACAGACCTCGTACACCAAGACCAAGGCAGCGGTTCCCGACTCGCAGCAAGGCGTTGGGCAAGTACCCGCCGACGCGCTGGCGAAGAACGGCCAGGTGCTGCTCCCGCAGCAGGCAAGCCTGTTCTACGCCGGACGGATCGCGCCCAACTTCGGCGCCTTCGTGCAGATGACCTACGACGGCACCTCGGGCACCTTCGGCTGGGACAATACCGACATCCGCTACGCCATGCCGATCAGCGACAACTTCCTCTGGGGTATCAGCTTCAACAACAACCCCACGGTGCAGGACCTGTGGAACACGACCCCCGCATGGCAGACGCCGTTCGACCAGCGCAGTGCGACCGCGCCGACGCCCGGTGCCGGGACGATGATCGACGGTGGGCTCCAAGGTGCCGGGGTTGCAGGACTCAGCGTGTACGCATCCTGGAACGATTCGGTGTATGCCGAGTTGGGGGCCTACCGCTCGGCCCCCGCGGCGTCCCAGATCGACAGCACCAGCAGCAACGTGGTGAGCGGGATGGCGCCGTATTGGAGGCTCGCCTACGAGCGCCAGTGGGACCGCAACTCGTGGCAGGTCGGCGCCTACGGCGTCGACGCCAGGTTGTTCCCCGGCGGCGGCACGGCGCTTTCAGGCCCCACCAACCATTACCGGGATTGGGCGGTCGACACGCAGTACCAGTACATCGGCGACGAGCATCTGGTGTCGGTGACGGCCACCTACATCGACGAGAAGCAGACCCTCGACGCGACCTTCGGCGCGGACGGCGCGGCCAACGTATCGAACGACCTGAAGACGATGCGAATCGGGGCAAGCTACTACTACCACCGCGTGTACGGCGCCGCGCTCGGGTACTTCTCGACGACAGGCTCCCAGGACGCGCTGCTCTACGTCCCGGGCCCGTTGACGGGGTTCGCCAACAACAAGCCCGACAGCAATGGATGGACCGCCGAGCTCGATTGGCTGCCGTACCAGAACACCAAGCTCGCGCTGCAATACACGATGTACAACAAGTTCAACGGCGGCAGTACCAACTATGACGGCTCCGGCAGGAACGCGAAGGACAACAACACGCTCTACCTCCTTGGCTGGATCAACTTCTAGGCGATCGATCATGAAACAGCTTCTTGCAGTTGCAGTCGGCGCCTTGCTCGCAGCCGGCACTGGCGCGGCGTTGGCGCAGCAGAACCCGACGACGCTCGCCAAGGGTGTTTGCTCCGCCTGCCACGGCCCGGAGGGCCACAGCGTGTCGCCCGTGTTCCCGAACCTGGCAGGGCAGCAGCCGGCGTACATCATCCTGCAGCTCGAGGCGTTCCGCGGCCACGTTCGCGGCGACCCGAACGCCCAGGCCTACATGTGGGGCATGGCTTCGCAGCTCGGCGACGACACGATCAAGGCTCTGGCAGACTACTACGCGGCGCAGAAACCCGTGCCGGTGAAGGCCTTGGATCCTGCACTCATGGCCGACGGGGAAAGGATCTACACCCAGGGCATCCCGACACAGAGCGTGCCGGCCTGCGCGAGTTGCCATGGCGCGAAGGCGGAAGGCGCGGGCGCGTTCCCGCGGCTCGAGGGGCAGCACGTCGACTACCTCGTTGCACAGCTGCTGGGCTTCCAGTCGGGGGTCCGCTCCAATGCGCCGATCATGCTCGCCGTGGTGCGCACCTTGAGCCCCGAGCAGATGAAGGCGGCGGCGACCTACGCCGCGTCAAGGTAGCGCGGCGGTGGAGGTCGCGGGGCGAAAGCGCAAGCCCGACGGGGCCCGTTCCCATGCGCCGGTGCCTCGCATCTCTTGCGATCGGGCAAGGGGACAGATGCAAATCGGGCTCCCGGTACTCGTTGCGCTCGCGCTCGCCGGCACGCCCGGGGCGCGCGCCGCCGAGCCGGACAACGCGACGCTGCAACTCGAAGTCAAGGCGCTGCGGGAGATGGTGCTGGACTTGCAGGGGCGGGTCAACCGGCTCGAAGGCGGCCCACCACCCACGGCGCAGGCCGCGTCCGCCGTGACCAGGTCAGCGCCCGTCGTACCCGAGACGACTCCGGTTGCGGCGATGCCGCTCGGGGCGAATTCCGGCGCCGCCAACCCGGAGGCGGCGCTCAGGGCCAACTGGTCAAACGTCAGGCAGGCGATGGACCAGGGCGAAGTCACGAGGCTTCTCGGCGCGCCGTCCAAGAAGTTCACGATCGACGGCAGGACCGTCTGGTATTACGTCTACCCGGCGACCGGCACCGGATCGGTGTTCTTCACCGACCAAGGCCGCGTCTCAAGCCGCCAGTCGCCATTCGGCTGGGGCGGGTGAATCCGCAGCCAACGATTGTTGCAGCGGACGACACGGGCTATTCGCAAGTCGGCATCGAACGACAGCCATCAGTTGCTGACGGTTCAGCCGCGGCGGTTCGACAAAGGGGTCGGCACACGCTTATGTGCTGACGCTTGATTTGAATGGCGCGGCTGGCAGGATTCGAACCCACGACCCCTTGGTTCGTAGCCAAGTACTCTATCCAACTGAGCTACAGCCGCGCGAACCGAAAATTATAGCAGCGGCCCCTCGTCAGACGAGGCGCGCGGCGGTCTCGAAACAGCGTGCGGCGCGCGGCGAATCACCCTCGCGCGCGGCGAGCTCGGCGAGCGCGATCCATGCCTTTCGGCGCGGCGCGCCGGCAAGCATTGGATCGTCGCCGGCCTGCTCGAGCAGCATTCGTGCCTTGCCCCAGAGGCCGCGCTCGGCGAGCGCCCGGCCGGCCGCGAAGGCAATGGCGCCATCGCGCGGCCAGGCGCGCGAGGCCGATTCGAGGCGCGGCAACCACTCGGCGCCGATGCCCGACACCGCCTCGGCGAGAGCTTGGGCGACGGCGCCGCGCTCTTCGCTGCCGAGATCGGTCATGCGGTCCCAGAAAGGGCGCAGCCAGGACCGCGCCTCTTCGGCAGCGCCGAGCCGCGCCGCCCGGCCCGCAGCGCGCGCCGCGATGAAGGGATCGCGGCGCTCGGCCGGATCGAATGCATTCCAGAGACGGCGCAGCTGATCGAGATCGTGCACCGTGTCGAGCGACTCGAAGGCCAGCGAACGCAGCAGCCCTTCGGCGGCGACGCGCGAAAAGCCCTGATGCTTGACGAGCAGACGCGCCGTCTTCAAGGCTTCGTGCGGCAGGCGGCCGAGGCGCGCCGCCTGCAGTTTGAGGCGCAGCGCATGGGTTCGCCGCGCGACGCCGAGCGGCAGCTCGCCGAGCAGCTGCGCCGCGCGCGGCGCGTCGCGATCGTCGAGCGCCCACTCGGCAGCAAGAAGGCGAGCGCCCTCTTCGGCCGAACGCGCCGCCGGGCTGTGCGCCGCGATCTGCAGCGCCAGGCGCAGCTCTTCGTCGCGCGAGGCGCGGTTCTGCAGCCGATGCGCGCTGCCGGCGGCGAGCAGATGGCCGAGCACCGTGAACTCGTTGTCCTGCGCCAGCTCGGGCGTCTCGGCCTGGATCGCCAGGGCGCGCTCCGCCGACTTCTGCGCACGCGTATAGCGGCCGCCGAAATATTGCGCCAGGGCATCGCGCAGGGCCGCCTGGCCCGTCCGGTCGCGCCGCGCGGTGCGCCATTCGCGCGCCCGCTTCGGCAGGCCGACGAGCGAGCTCACCGCCTGGATCACCGCGACGATGAGAAAGCAGGCGCCGATGAGGACGAGCAGGAACAGATTCAGCGACACGTCGAGCCGCCACGAGCCCCAGTAGAACGACGCCAGCCCGTCGTTGGTGCCGAGCGCCGAGGCGGCGACGACGGCGACGCCGAACAGGAGCACGAACCAGATCGTCAGGCGCATCGGCGTCGGGTTCCGTTCGCGCAGGCGGTCGGCTCTAGCGCGGCGCGCCCGCGGCGGCGAGGGCGGCCAGCGTGTCGTCGGGTCGCGCGATACCGGCCTGGTGCGACTGCTGGATCACCTGGCGGATCTGGTCGGCGGCGATCTGCGTCCGCTTCGAGCTGCGATCGAAGTAGCGCTCGATGGCGCCCTCCGACCACCTGAGGTCGCTTTGCGCCGCGTCGAACTGCCGCGCCAGCAACGCCAGCCGCGCATTGAGCAAGCGCAGTTTCAGGTTCTCGCGCAGGAAGAAGGTCTGGTCGGGCGCGACGAGCATCGCCTCGGGTTGCTCGATGCGCGTGATACGAACGAGCGAGCGGATTTCCGTCCAGACGTTGTCGGCGAAGTAGCGGACGGCGCGATTCCAGCCTCGCGAGATCCACTCGTCGACGCCCTCCGCGCTCGACGCCGCGGCCGCTGCCGAGACCGCGGCCGTGGGCGAGGTGCGCCTGTTCGCAGCGCCGGAGGAATCGCGGCGCGGCTCCGCCACGGCGAGCAGCGGCAGCTCGTCGATCATGCGCACGACCTCGTCGACCTTGACCGAGAGCGAGGCGACATCGGCGACGCTCGCCCCCTTGATACGGACGAGATCGCGCGCGATGGCGCGGCGCACCGGCTCGAGGCGGACCTGGTTGGCGCGCGCCAGGCGATCGTCGCTCTGCTTCAGCGTCGCCACGAGCGGCTCGGCGCTGCCGGTGAGCGCCGCCTGCTGCATGGCCGCGCGCAGGGCCGACTCGATGTCGGAGACGAGGTTCTCGTCGCGTGAGCGCGCCACCGACTGGATCAGATCCTCGAGCTGATCGCGCTGCACCGCGATCTCGTTGAGTCTTGCCTCAAGCAAGGCCACCTTCGCCGTCGCATCGCGCATCGAGTCCTGCGCCTGCCGGGCCAGGAGCGTCGCCTCGCCGACGCGGTCGGCGCTTTCCTGCTGCCGCATGACGAGCTCGCGCTCGGTGTCGCGCACGCGCTGATCGGCGCGCCAGGCAAAGACAAGTGCGACAACCGCGATGAGCGCGACGAGCACCACCGCCGCGCCCATCCAGCGCCACGAAAGATCGCGGCTCGGCGCGCCGATGCCGGTCGTGGGGGCGACGGTCGGCACCTCGGCGGCAGGCGAGAGATCGTCGTTCACGGTCGCATCGATTGTATGCAGGCGATCACGTCATCGAGGCCGGGGCGGGCCTCCCGAACCGTGGCGAAGCCCGCTTGGCGGGCCCGCGCGGCGATGCGCGGATGGGTCGCGATCGCCGCCGAATCGCCCCAGCGTCCGGTACCCGCATTCGCTTCGAGATGACCGATCGCTTCGGAGCTGCTGAAGAGCCAGACGTGGGCGCGCGGCTCGGCCGTCGCCGCGTCGACGACGCGGTGCGCCGCGGTGTCGAACGCAGGTGATCGCCGCGCATAGGCCGCCACCGCTTCGACGGCGGCGCCGGCTGCGGCCAGCTGCTCGGCCAGCCAGTCGCGGCCGCCGTCGCCGCAGACGACGAGGACGCTGGCGCCACGCCAGTCGCGCTCGCCGAGCTGCCGCCACAAGGCCTCGGAATCGAGCTGCTCGGCGTCTTCCGCCGGCTCGATGACGGCGGCCGGATCGATGCCGGCGGTTCGCAAGGCCGCTGCGGTACCCGGCCCCGGCGCCGCGGTGAGCACTTCGTCGGGCCACACCATGGTGGCAGGACGGGCGGCAAAAAAATGGAGCACGGCATTGACGCTGACAAAGACGACCAGCCGGCGCGAAGCCAGGCTGCCCCAGGCGGCGACGAGTGGCGCGACGTCGCCCACGCCGGCGATCCCGATGAGCGGCAGGGCGACGGCGTCGAGGCCTCGCGCCTCGAGTTGTCGCACCGCCGCCGCGGCCTGCGCTGCCGGGCGCGTGACGATGACGCGCGGCAGTCGCGCCGCGTTCACACCGGTCCCGGCAGTGCAGCGGCCGCGGCCGCACCGCCGAGATAGCTTGCGGCGCCGTGCGCGAGCAAGGCCGCGGCCGCGCGCGCACCGAGCGCCAGGGCGGCGGCTTCGTCGCCGGCCTCGCCTTCGACACGGACCCGCAGCAAGGGTGAGTCGTGCCGCTCGGGGTGGCCGACAACGGCGCGCAACTCGAGCGACATGCCCTGCCAGGCCGCATGCGCGGCGAGCGGCATGCTGCAGTTGCCGCCGAGAGCTCGCGACACGGCGCGCTCGGCCGCGACGGCCAGACGCGTGGGACGATCGCTGAGACGGGCGAGCCGTTCGTTCAATTCGGTCGAATCGAACCGCGTCTCGATGCTCAGCGCCCCCTGGCCGGCGCAGGGCAGCATCTCGGCCGGATCGAAGCGCGTGCGGATGCGCCCGGCCAGACCGAGCCGCACGAGGCCGGCGGCGGCGAGCACGATCGCGTCGTAGCGGCCTTCATCAAGCTTGCGCAAGCGCGTATCGAGATTGCCGCGCAATGACTCGACGCGCAGATCGGGGCGCAAGGCCAGGAGTTGCACGACGCGGCGCAGGCTCGACGTGCCGACGACGGCGCCCTGCGGTAGCTCGGCCAGAGACGCGAAGCGATTGGAGACGAATGCATCGCGCGGATCTTCTCGTTCGAGCACGGCGGCGAGCGCGAAGCCGTCCGGCAGGTCCATCGGCACGTCCTTCAGCGAGTGGACGGCGAGGTCGGCGCGCCGATCTTCGAGGGCGGTCTCGAGCTCCTTGACGAACAAGCCCTTGCCGCCGACCGTCGACAGCGAGCGATCGAGGATCTGGTCGCCGCGGGTGGTCATCGCGAGCAGCGAGACGGTGTCGCCGAAACGCTGTTCCAGCAAGGCGCGCACGTGCTCGGCCTGCCAGAGCGCGAGGCGGCTCTCACGAGTGGCGATAACGACGGGCCGGACCATCGTCGCATGCTAGCAGGCGCATCTCTTGCATCATGGAGCCCCCACGCTTGCGGCTGGCGCTGCGCGCTGCCCCCCAAGGGGCCGCGGCCGGGCTTGGGGAGGCCCGGCGCCCGGCCGTATCGCCATATCCCGGATCAGCACCATGAATCGAGAGAAGTTCGCGTCGAAAGCAGCCGCGGCGAAGAACGCGCCGCTGGTCGAAGACATCCGCCTGCTCGGCCGCATCCTCGGCGATGTGATCCGCGAGCAGGAGGGCCGGGACGCGTACGACCTGGTTGAGCGCGTTCGCCAGCTCTCGGTGGCATACCGCCTGAAGCGCGACGCGCGCGCCGGCCGCGCCCTCGACCGCCTGCTCACGCGCCTCTCGGGCGATCAGACCGTGAGCGTCATCCGCGCCTTCAGCTATTTCTCGCACCTCGCCAACCTCGCCGAGGATCGGCATCACCTGCGCCGGCGCGCCGTGCACGAGAGGCAGGGTCATTTGCAACGCGGCTCGCTGGCCATGGCCTTCGAGCGCCTCGGGCGGCGCGGCGTGCATGCCGATGCGATCGCCGAGGCGTTGGTGCGCGCCTTCATCTCGCCGGTGCTCACCGCGCATCCGACCGAGGTGCAGCGCAAGAGCATTCTCGACGCCGAGCGCGCCATCGCCGGGCTGCTCGCAGCACGCGCCGCGAACGCGAGCGCGCGCGATCTGGCCCGCAACGAGGCGCTGCTGCGCGCCCGCGTCACACAGCTCTGGCAGACGCGCATGCTGCGCACGGCCAAGCTCACCGTCGACGACGAGATCGAGAACGCGCTTAGCTACTACCGCTCGACCTTTCTCGAGCAGATACCGATGCTGTACCGCGAGATCGAAGAGGCGCTGCCCGGCCATGCCATCGCGCCGTTCTTTCGCATGGGCAACTGGATCGGCGGTGACCGCGACGGCAACCCGTTCGTCACGGCCGAGACGCTGGCCACGGCGCTGGCGCGGCAAAGCGAGACGGCCTTGCGCTGGTATCTCACGCAGGTGCACGAGCTCGGCACCGAACTCTCGAACTCGGCGACGCTGTCTGCGGTGACGCCGACGCTGCAAGGGCTTGCCGACCGCTCGGGCGACGCAAACCCGCACCGCGAAGACGAGCCCTATCGGCGGGCGCTGATCGGCATGTATGCGCGTCTCGCCGCGACCTTGCAGGTGCTCACCGGCACCGAGGCCCTGCGCCACGCCGTCGCGCCGAGCACGCCCTACGCATCGCCGGCGCAACTGCTCGAAGACTTGCGCACGATCGAGGCCTCGCTCGCCCAGCATCACGCGCAAGCGCTCGTCGCACCGCGCCTCGCGCCACTCGTTCGCGCCGTACAGGTCTTCGGCTTTCACCTGGCGACGGTCGACCTGCGTCAAAGCTCGGACAAGCACGAAACCGTGATCTCCGAATTGCTGCAAGCGGCCCGTATCGAAGCCGACTACGCGGCCCTCGACGAAGCCGCGCGGCGCCACCTGCTGCTCGGCTTGCTCAACGACACGCGCAGCCTTCGCGTCGTCGAGAGCGAGCGCGCCGCGGTTTACACGGAAGGCTGCCGCCACGAACTCGCGATCTTCGAAACGGCGGCGGCGATGCTCTCGCGCTACGGCCGCGAAGCGCTCCGCCACTACATCGTCTCGCACACGCAAAGCGTCAGCGACCTGCTCGAGGTGCTCGTTCTGCTGAAAGAGGCGGGCCTCGTGCGCGGGCGGCTCGACGATGGCGCGACCGCGGCGCTCATCGTCTCGCCGCTGTTCGAGACGATTGCCGACCTGCGCAGCGCCGCGACCATCATGCGCGAGTTCTATGCCTTGCCCGGCGTCGCCGCGATGATGCAGCGCTCCGATGCCGAGCAGGACGTGATGATCGGCTACAGCGACAGCAACAAGGACGGCGGCGCCTTCACGAGCAGCTGGGAGCTCTATTGCGCCGAGATTGCCCTCGTCGAGGTGTTCGATGCGCTGCGCAGTTCGCACGGCATCACGCTGCGCCTCTTCCACGGCCGCGGCGGCACGGTCGGCCGCGGCGGCGGCCCGAGCTACGAAGCGATCCTCGCCCAGCCGCCGGGAACGGTGAACGGGCAGATCCGCCTCACCGAGCAAGGCGAAGTCATCGCCTCAAAATACGCGCAGCCAGAGATCGGCCTGCGCAACTTGGAAACGCTCGTTGCCGCGACGCTCGAGGCCACCCTGCTGAAACCGACGAAAGGCGCGCCGAAGAGCTTTCATGACGCGGCGCGGCGCTTGAGCGAAGCCAGCATGGCCGAGTACCGCGGCCTCGTCTACGAGACACCCGGCTTCGCCGAGTATTTCTTCGGCGCGACGCCGATCCGCGAGATCGCCGAGCTCAACATCGGCTCGCGCCCGGCCTCGCGCAAAGCCACCGGCGCCATCGAAGACCTGCGCGCCATTCCCTGGAGCTTCAGCTGGGGCCAGTGCCGCGTCGCCCTGCCGGGCTGGTACGGCTTCGGCTCCGCCGTCGACTCGTTTCTCGGCGAAGGCAAGGCCCGGGCCACGCAGGTCGCGCTGCTCAAACGCATGGCGAAGGAATGGCCGTTCTTCGCGACGCTCGTCTCCAATCTCGACATGGTGATCGCCAAGAGCGACCTGGCGATCGCCGCGCGCTACGTCGATCTCGTCGGCGACCGCAAGCTCGGCCGCCGCATCTTCGCCCGCATCGAGGCCGAGTGGCAGCGCACGAACGACGCGCTCACCCTCATCACCGGCGAAAAGGACCGACTCGCATCGAACCCGGCGCTGGCCCGCTCGATCGAGCACCGCTTCCCCTACCTCGACCCGCTCAATCACCTGCAGGTCGAGCTGATGCGGCGCTATCGGCATTGCCGCGCCGACGACCCCGGTATCGAGCGGCTACGGCGCGGCATCCACATCTCGATCAACGGGCTGGCGGCGGGGCTGAGGAACACCGGCTGAGCGCGCCGCGGTTCCGAACGCCGCGAGCTTGACGCGCCGGCGCGGTACTGGCACAACCCGCGCATGGCCCGGCCCAGCAGCTTTTTCGTCGCCGCCGGTTTCTTCCTGGCGCTGGCAGGCACGGTGCGGGCCCGCGATGAAGAGCGGCCCGTCGCGACGGCGATCGCCGATGCGATCGAGAGTTGCGTCGACACGTCGGCAATCCGCTTTCGCGTGGAAGACCGCAGGGTGCTCCTGGAAGCAGGCGACACCGCTGCCGTCAGCGCGGCGATCGTGCGCCGCTATCCGATGATCGAGCAGGACGGGCTCGCGCCGCAGCGCCTCGTGCTCTGGCGGCACCCACAATTCGGTTGGGTCTACGTCGCCTTGCTCGTCAACCCGTCGAAGCCCGGCGAGGTCTGCTTCACCGCGACGTTCGGCGCGAACAGGTTCGATCTGTCGACGGCGCTGATCGAGAAGTACTTCGGCGTCGGCACCGCGAAGAAGTGAGACGCTCGTTCAACGGGTTGGTGGCGCGCTTGCTGAATACGGAGCAGGCGCGGCCGAGGCAGCGACCTCCTCCTGCCGAGCTTTCTCCTGGCGCTCGGCCAAGGCCTCGCGATAGTTTGCAGCCAGCAGCTTGACGGGTCTACCGGATGCCTCGATCGTGCGTCGCAGCGACCCGATCTCGCCGTATCGAGCTACGTCGTGAATGCGTTCGAGTTCGCGGCGCACGTTCTCGCATCCGTGAGAACCGTCGACCTGCGACATTTCGTGAGGAAAGGCGTTGAAAAGCGCGTCGCGTTCTTCTTCGATCGACTGGATTCGTTCCGCCGGCCAGCCGAGGCGCTTGGCCATGCTGGTGCCGATGTTGCGTTCCAGCAGCGTCGTCGACCGATCGATAAGAAGCTCGGCAACGCGTGTGCAGGTCTCGCGACGATTGGCATCGACGAGCCCGTTGGCACCGCAATACTTCGTTGCCGTGAAATAGTCGATGGGAATGGCCGCGTCGACACCGATTGCTTCGACCTCGAGATAGAGTGCACCGAGCAGATGCGCCTCGCCGGGCGGCACATGATCGACCAGGATCGACGGCAGCGTTCCCCAGCGCGTGTCCATCCGTTCTGCGCTCGCAACGTGAAACATGGCGTCGTCGAGCGCCGTCGAATCGTGCCGCTTCTCGGCCTCACCTGCGATAGTCAGCCAGGGCATCGCGTTCGACGGATCGAGGCGAGCCCATTGCTCGACGTTGACGAGCTGGCAAGAGCCCGGCGCTCTCGGCTCAGACTGGCGGCACGCTTGATACGCCCAGGCGTAGACCTGAGGATCGGTCGAGCCTTGCGCCAAGCGCGCGAGGGCTGCGCGATGCGGTTCGGCGGCCTGTTGCCGGGCGTCGGCCGATTGGACACATGCATCGCCAGCTTCGCATCCCTTGGATGAGAAGCTGGCGCCAACGCCCTGAAGGAAATGCGCCGCCGCCTGCGCGCGCTCGTCACCGCTGGCCTCCATTGCCGCTAGCGTCGGCGCCCTCGTGGCCTCGATCGCGCGACGCTCGAAAGCTTCGGCTTCCTCCTTGGCGACCTGACCGTCGGCGCCGAGCTTGACCCAGGCACCACCGCACATCTGCACTTCATCGTCCGCGGGCGGCGATTGGCTGACCACGGCAGCTTCGGGCGCACTCGCAGACCCCGCGCTCGAGGCGGGCGTGACGACAGCCGGAGACGGATTCGCAAGAGGCGCTGTCGCAATCGCCGTCGGTTCGCCGACAGCGTCGAGCACAACCCGCACGACGAAGACAGTGATGGCGGACGCCGCGAGCCCGACTGCGACGCGACCGCGCCTTGTTCCGATCCAGCGACGATGCTCGCTCGCTTCCACGGAAGCATTGTCTCGACGCGCCGCGAGCCGCGTGTAACCGTCTGCTGCGATGCGGCCGGCGCCCTACCGCCCCGCCGCGACCAGTGCCTCCCGCACCGCGGCCACCTGCCTTCGCGAAACCGCGAGCCATTCGCCGACAGGCGCCATGCACACGGCCCAGCTTTCGCTGCCTTCTTCCTCGGCATCGCCGGCGAGCGCACGGCGTTCGAGGGCGCGCACGGCGCGCTTGGCAACCAGCGCATTGCGATGGACTCGAAGGAACCGGTCGCCCAGGCGCTCCTCGAGCTCGGCGAGGGAGTCGTCGAGCACGTGCGTATGCTCGGCGGTGCGCAGCGTCACGTACTTCAGTTCGGCCTTCAGGTAGAGCACGTCGGTCACTGGCACGCGAATGACGCGGCCGCGATCGCTGACGATGATGACCGGGCCTTCGTCTTCCGCTTCATTGGCGGGAGCAGCCGGCGGCAAGCCCAGCGCCAGGCGCTGCGCGACTCGGCGCAGCGCCATCTGTAGCCGCTCGCGCTTGACCGGCTTGGTGAGGTAGTCGATCGCCTCGAGATCGAAGGCCTTGAGTGCGTGCTCGGCATGCGCCGTGACGAAGACGATGGCCGGCGCCGGGCTTCGAAAGCGCAACTCGGCGGCGAGCTGCGTACCGTCACGGCCGGGCATCTGCACGTCGAGGAGCAACAGGTCGCAATCGTGCTGCGTCAGCCAGACCATCGCCTGCGCGCCATTGGCCGCTTCGCCGACGACGGCGCAGCGCGGGTCGCTGCACTCGGCGACGAGGCTTTTCAGGCGTAGGCGGGCCAGCTCCTCGTCGTCGACGAGGAGCACGCGCAGCGGCTGCCGGGAACCGGCGAATTCTGGGGACGTGGGAACAGCGCTCATGGTTGAAGGCCCTGGCTCACAACGGCACGACGATCTGGACGCGAAAGACATCGGCTTCCAGCCGGGTGTCGAACTGGGCGGCGACGTCGTGCATCAGGCGCAGACGCTCGCGAACATTCTTCAGTGCCATGCCGTTGCCGGGCCGGGATGGCACGGGCGGAACACTGTTGGCGATCGAGAGCACGGCGCGGCCGAGCTTGACCTTGGTGCGGATGCGGATGACACCGCCTTCGGCCGCCGGCTCGACGCCATGACGCACCGCGTTCTCGACGAGCGGCTGCAGGATGAGCGGCGGCACGCGGGCGCTGCCCGCCTCCGGATCGAGCTCCCAGCTCACGTGCAGGCGGCTGCCGAAGCGGGCCTGCTCGATATCGAGATAGCGTTGTGCGAGCTCGACCTCCTCGCTCAGCGACACCGATTCGACGCTGTCGCCGATGGCGACGCGAAAGAGCTCGGCCAGGTCTTCGAGCACGCCTTCGGCGCGCGCCGGGTCGAGGCGCACCAGCGTCAGCGCGGTGTTGAGCGTGTTGAAGAGGAAATGCGGGCGAATTCGCGATTGCAGCTCGGCCAGCCGCGCCGTCGTCTCGGCCGGCAGCGTCGCCTTGGCGCGCAGGCGCAGCCACAGGAAGATGGCGGCTGCCATCGCCGCGCCGGCGAGCGGCGGCCCGAAGCCGACGAGAGCACCGAGCCCGGAGGCGGTGGCGTCTGGCAACAGGGCGGCGATGAGATGCGCAGCGGCCCAGGCAGCCGAGGCCCCGAGGCCGAGGGCGGCCAGCCATTGCGCCGCCACCGGCGCCGCGGCGAGCGGGCGCTTGAGGGCGCACAGGGCGATCAGCCACATCAGCACGCTTGGCAGCGCGACGCTCGAGCCGGCGGCGACGAGGCCGAGCCAGATCGCGAAGGCACTCGCCGAGAAGATCATGCCGATCGCCATGACGCCGTGCACGAACAACAGCGCGCGCAGCACGACGCCGACGTGGCAGACATCGAACGCCGAGTCGGGCCCGGCGCGACGCGGCAACTCGGGCGCGGCCGCGATGTCGAAGGCGGTCGCGCCGAAGCCGGTCGAACGAGGTTCGGCGCGGAGCACGGCGCTCATGCGGCGATGGAGGTCGCCGATAGAATTGCAGCAATCCTGGCGGGGCGCATGGGCGAGATTGTCGCCAACCGCCGCCTCGCCGTGCGCCGGAATTATGGCGATGCCGACGCCGATGTGTGACGTGCGCACGCTTCACCGACACTCCCCGCCAGCCATGAGCAATCAGTTCGAGAAGAAATCCGAGGCCTGGTCGGCGCTTTTCTCCGAGCCGACCAGCGAGCTCGTCAAGCGCTACACGGCGAGCGTGGCGTTCGACCGGCGCCTCTGGCGCGCCGACATCGCTGGCAGCCGGGCCCACGCCGAAATGCTGGCGATGCAGGGCGTCATCGCCGCGGCGGACCTCGCCGCGATCGAAAGCGGCCTGGCGACGATCGCCAGCGAGATCGAGAACGGCAGCTTCGAATGGCGCCTCGACCTCGAGGACGTTCACCTCAACATCGAGGCCCGCCTGGTCGAGCTTGCCGGCGACGCCGGCAAGCGCCTGCATACCGGCCGCTCGCGCAACGACCAGGTCGCGACCGACGTACGGCTCTGGCTGCGCGACGAGATCCGCACCATCCGGGCCCTGCTCGCCGACCTGCAGCTTGCGCTGGTCGGGCTGGCCGACAAGCATACCGAGACCATCCTGCCCGGCTTCACGCACCTGCAGGTGGCGCAGCCGGTCTCGCTCGCGCATCACCTGCTCGCTTACGTCGAGATGTTCTCGCGCGACGCCGAGCGCATGGGCGAGGTCTACGCCCGGACGAATCGCCTGCCGCTCGGGGCGGCGGCGCTCGCCGGCACGAGCTATCCGCTCGATCGCGAAGCGGTGGCGAAGGCTCTCGGCATGGACGGCATCTGCCGCAACAGCATCGACGCAGTGAGCGACCGCGACTTCGCGATCGAGTTCACGGCTGCGGCCGCACTGTGCATGGTGCACGTCTCGCGCTTCAGCGAGGAACTCGTGCTCTGGATGAACCAGAGCTTCGGCTTCATCGAGCTGGCCGATCGTTTCTGCACCGGCTCTTCGATCATGCCGCAGAAGAAGAACCCCGACGTGCCCGAGCTGGCGCGCGGCAAGACCGGCCGCGTCGCCGGCCACCTGATGGGCCTGCTCATGCTGATGAAGGGCCAGCCGCTGGCCTACAACAAGGACAACCAGGAAGACAAGGAGCCGCTATTCGACAGCGTCGATACGTTGCAGGACACGCTGCGCGTCTTCGTCGAGCTCGTTCCGGGCATCGGCGTGAAGGCCGAGGCAATGGAAAGCGCCGCCGCGAAAGGCTATGCGACGGCGACCGACCTGGCCGACTACCTGGTCAAGAAAGGCGTCCCCTTTCGCGATGCACATGAAGCGGTCGCCCATGCGGTGAAGCACGCGATCCAGCAAGGCATCGCCCTCGGCGACTTGACGCTCGAGGCGCTGCAGGGCTTTCATCCGGCGATCACGTCCGACGTGCGCGGCGTGCTGACGCTGCGCGGATCGATCGCCTCGCGCACGGTCGAGGGTGGCACGGCGCCGGAGCGGGTGAAGAGCGAAATCGCGCGACATCGAGCCCGGCTCAGGCGCTAGGCCCAGCGCCTGGCCGGAATCGAAGCACATATCCTTGCGCAGACGAACGACGCAAGGTCGACACATAGTACAGGCCTTGTTCGCGCTTGCTGCCGCGGAGTTGCACCCTCGATCTTCGCGCAGAGCGGCTCAGAGCAGCCCAAGCGCAAGCCCGATCTCGGCGCCATCGCCGAAGGCCGCTATGTCCGTAACGTGATCTCGGACTCGAAAGGCTCGTCGCACCCGGACGTGAGGCTGACGATCACCCGTACCGGCGTGAACCATGTCCGCATCGCCCCCGACTATCCGCGCCTGCCGGTCGTCGAAGTCGCGCTGAATGCGCCGCGAGCGCCACGACCTTCGCGCCGAACGCCCGCGATGCCGGCACCTTGAAATGCGCGTCGAGCGCCGGCCCGTCGGCCCAGCGCTCGAAGAAGATGATCCTCAAGCCGTCGTTCGCATCGATCGTCACGCCGTGCTCGAGGCAGCCGAGCTCGGCGCGCGAGCGGGCCACGTGCCCGAGGCTCAGGGCGCGCAGTTCGTCGAAGGTATCGGCGCGAGCGTCGATGGTGCGGGTGACGATGAGCATGAGCGAACGCCCAGTCTGCTGGAGTCTGCGATCCTAGCGGCGCAAACCGGGGCGACACCATAGTCCGCCTTCACCCTGCGGCGGGTCGTCCCAAAGCTGGGGCGCCGACTGCCGATCACCTCACGAGGATCATTGAATACCGCTCGTCGACCCCTTGCCGAGCGACCACGATCCGGAGATCGCGACGCTGGCGCGATCTTCCGGTCGGGGGCAATGCACCCGGTCTCAGTCGGGCAAGGTAGCGGCTGGCTCGAACGGGGCGCGGTAGAGCCAGAGCGGGCGGCCGTCGGCACAGGGAAACACCCGTGTCGAGCGAAGCGAGTCGACCTCGAACTCCAGGCTCGCCAGCCAAGCGCCCGGGCGCAGTTCGCGCGCTGCCTTGTCGGCGGCTGGCTGCATGCTCTCCGGCCGCTGGAACAGATAGACGAGATCGCACGCCGACCAGTCGACGGCCCACATATCGGCGCGGCGAACGCTGGCGAACGGGCAGCGCCAGGCGCAAAGCAGTCGCAATGGCCAGCTTCGCTCTATGCCCGCCAATGTCGCCAGCGGGAATTCGCGACGCAGCTCGACGAGCGCATCGCCAAGGCCGGAACCGGCATCGAGCACGGCCGCGTGCTCAGGCAGCGCCAGGGTCCGGCCGAGGCCGGCCAGGGCGCCGCGAGGCGTCGGAAAGATCGGCGCGTCGCGCCAGGCGCTGACCGGATAGACGAGCGCGAGCGCCGCCAGCGCGGCGAGCCAGGCCCAGGCCGGCAAGCCGCCGCCCGAGCCCGACGCGGCGAGCGAAAGCGGAAAGCCTGCGCCCATGAAGACGCAGCGCCACGGCGTCGTTCCTGTCGTCGCGAGCAAGCCGGTGAGCAGCGCGGCGAGCGCCAGCGCCAGCGCGGGAGAAACCGCGAGGGCACGCAGCCCGACGAACGCCGACCAGCCGAACGCCCAGGCCACGAAGGCCGGCAACGGCCAGGCCATGAGGATCCGCCGTGAGCCTGCCGGCACCGGCCGGGCGCCGGACCGCCGCCAGCCCGGCCGCGCCCCCTCGGGGGGCAGCGAACGGCGTGAAGCGCCATCGGGCACTAGTAGTCGCGCAACTTGACGCGCAGGCGCGCGATCGACTGGCTGTGCAGCTGGCAGACGCGAGACTCGGTCACCTTCAGCACGGCGGCGATTTCCTTGAGGTTCATGTCGTGCTCGTAGTACATGCTCATCACGTACTGCTCGCGTTCGGGCAGCACCTTGATCGCCTCGATCAGTGCCGAGCGCATGCGATGGTCCTGCAGCTGCGCCAGCGGATTAGCCTCTTCGTCGGCGACGTGGCGATCGAGAAAATCGCTGTCCCCATCGGCGCCGGACATGTCCTCGAGATAGACGAGCTGCGTGCCGCGAACCTTGCCGAGCAGCTCCTGGTATTCGGCGAGCGAGATGCCCATCTCCTTGGCGATCTCGCTTTCGGCCGGGGCCCGGCCGAGCTGCTGCTCGAGCTTGGCGACGGCCGATTCGATCGAACGCTGGTGCTTGCGAGTGCCGCGCGAGAGGTAGTCGTTGCCGCGCAGCTCGTCGAGCATGGCGCCGCGGATGCGCTGCGTCGCGAAGGTCTCAAACTGCACGCCCTGCGCGGCGTCGAAGCGCGAGAGCGCGTCGGTGAGGCCGATCATGCCGACCTGGATCAGATCGTCGATCTCGACGTTGGCCGGCAGCTTGGCGATCATCTGGTGGGCCAGGCGCCGGACGAGGCCGCTGTATTGCTTCAGCGTCGAATTGAGGTCCAGCCGGCCTTTGGCGGTGTACATGGCAGCTCCGGAGATCATGAGAACTCGACGCTGGAACGCCGAGCCGCGTTCGTTGCCGAAGAAGAGGCGGCGCGGTCTCGACGTTCGCCACGAAGCCGCTCGGCGACGAGGCGGCGCAGGTCTTCGCCCGGCGCTTCCGCGGCGTCGCCGGCGGGATCGATGCGCGCCGAGGAGCGCAGCACGCCGCCGAAGAAGATCTCGGTGCACGAGGCGAGCTTGATCGCGATGCGTTCGGCGCGCGGCGATTGCGGCGCGGCACCGAGCATGAGATCGAAGACGACGAGGCCGGCGCGATTGGCGAGCAGCTTCATCGCCGCATAGGCATGCGTCACGCTGTCGGGATGATCCTCGGCGAGGACGATGGGACACGGCGCTTCGCTCCAGGCGGCCCCGGCGCGCTTTTGCGAAAACAGGCGGCAGAGCTCCGGCGAGCTGGCGTGGACGAGGACGACGTCACAGTGCGGCGCCCCTTCGGCGATGCGTTGCAGAAAGCCGCGCGTCGAGCCCGAGGCGTCGACGAAGCGGATCGGCAAGCCTCGCGCCGCGAGGTACGAGACGCGATCCGACAGTCGCTCGATGCACTGGCCAAGATCGACGAGCGCCATCTCGCCGGCCTCGCCGGCGCGCTCGGCGGCATCAACGACGAGCGTCGTCGCCTGGCGCTCGGCGAACGCCGTGCACAGCCGCTCGAGCATGACGCCGCCGAATGCGATGTGCGGGTTCGAGACGACCGGAATGAAGCGCACACGGGTGTGGGCGAACATCTGGCGCAGGCCTTCGGCCTGGTCGTTGCGCGGATCGATCGGCAGGGTCATGGCTTCGGCGATTGGATGGGCGACGCGACGAGGCTCATTCGGCCACGGTCGCGGCATGTTGCGCCGTGCCATGCGGCGCCGCGAAGACGAGGTTCATCTCGCTGGCGTCGAGGCGCCAGGCCGAGCTTCCGCCGCCGCGCAGCGCCCGCTGCACCAGGGCGCCGGACGAGAGGTGATGCCAGTCCTCCGGCACGCGCTGGCCGCTGGCGATGCCGACGATCTTCAGCTTGTGGCGGATCGCCGCGTCGAGTGCCGGCCCGAGCTTGACGGCTTCGTCGAGCTTGCTGAGGACGACGCCGGCGCAGGTCGCGGCGCGATAGGCGACGATCACGTCTTCGATCGTCTCGCCCTGCGACGCGGCATTGACGACGAGCAGGCGCTCGATCGCGCGGTGCGACAGCATCTCGAGCAGCTCGCGCGTTCGGGTGTCGCGCTGCGCCATGCCGGCGGTGTCGATGAGCACCATCTTCTTGGCGCTGAGCAGCTCGAGCAGGTCTTCGAGCGAGGCGCGGTCGTGCGCCGTGTGCACCGGCACGCCGAGGATGCGGCCATAGGCGCGCAGCTGCTCGTGCGCGCCGACGCGGTAGGCGTCGAGGGTGACGAGGCCGAGGTTGCCGGCACCGTGGCGGGCTGCGAAGGCGGCGGCGATCTTCGCCGTCGTCGTCGTCTTGCCGACGCCGGTGGCGCCGATCAGCGCGTAGACGCCGCCCTGGTCTTCGAGCGCCGGACCGCTGCCTTGTGATTGCAGGTTGCGCTCGAGGACCTGCGCCGCCCAGGTCGCTTCGTCGGCGATGTCGGTGCTCAGACCTTCGACGATCTTGCGGATCAAGGCCGGCGAGAAGCCGCAGTCGAGCAGCTTCTGCGACAAGCGCGCTTCGGCCGGCCGCCGCTGCAGCTTCTCCATGAAAGCGAGGGCGCCGAAGCGCTCTTCGATCAGGCCTTTCATCGAGCGTAGCTCGCTCAGCATCTCGAGCCGCTCGCGCTGCGCGTCGGCAGCGTCGAACGACGCCGTTGCCGACGCAACGCGAATCGGATCGGTGGCGGCCGGCGGCTCGCGCAAGGCTTCGCCGGCGCGCGAGGGCGGCGANNGGCGTCGCCGAGCGTTCGCCCGGAAATTCGGTCTCGCCGTCGATGCGGACGTCGACCCGCCTGCCCGCGTCGTATCGGGCCGGTGCCATCGCGGCCGACGCTGCGTCTTTCTGTAGCGCCGCCTGGCGGCGCCTGAGCATGCGGTTCCGGACGTAGTCCTGAAACGAGAGCGTGCTCATCTCGAGCTGCTCCGTGTCCTGCTCGACGCTCGTCGATTCGAGCTCCGGCTCCGCGCGCTGCCAGGCCGCGAACGGCGGCTCGCCGGCCATCGCTTCAACCTGGCGCATGCCTTCGGGCGCCATCGCGAGCACCTCGACGCCGGCGCCACCCGGCTTGGTCGAGAGCACGACGGCGTCGACGCCGAGCGCCTCGCGAACCTGGCGAAGGGCTTCGCGCGAGGTGCGCGCGGAAAAGCGTCTGACGTTCATGTTGCCTCCCGCCGAGCCGTCTCAAGGGAGACACGCCCCCTGCGGGGGAGCAGCGAACGAATGTGAGCGTGGGGGGTCATGTCGCTGCTCCGATGATCGAGCCGATGCGGATGGAATGCGTTTCAGGAATCTCGCTATGTGAGAGCACCTTGAGGCGCGGTACGGCACGCTTGAGAAGCCGCGCCATCGGCGCGCGAATCATGTCGGGCACCAGGAGGCAGGCCGGATGGCCGAGGTCTTCCTGGCGCTTGGCCGACTGCGCGGCGCTCTTGCTCAGCGTGTCGGCCACGCCCGGGTCGAGCGCGGCGCCGTGCGGCGAGTTGAGGGCCTGCGTCACCATGCGTTCGAGCTCCGGCTCCATGGCGATGACCTCGAGCTCCTTGGTCGGGCCGTAGATCTGCTGCACGATCGAGGGCGCCAGATGGACGCGGATACGCCTGGCCAGCTCGGCCGGATCGGTGACCGTCGCCGCGAACTCGGCGAGACACTCGACGATCGAGCGCATGTCGCGGATGTGCACGCCTTCTTCGAGCAGGAGCTGCAGCACCTTCTGCAGGGCCGCGATGCCGACCATCTTCGGGACGACGTCTTCCATGAGTTTGGGCGCCAGCTTGGTGACGTGCTCCACGAGCTGCTGCGTCTCGACGCGGCCGAGCAGGCGCGCGGCGTGCAGTTGCATCAAGTGTGAAAGATGGGTGGCGATGACGGTCGAGCAATCAACGACCGTAAAGCCGGCCATCTGGGCCGTTTCGCGCTGGCGATCCTCGATCCAGGTGGCCGGCAGGCCGAAGGCCGGATCGGTCGTCGCCGTGCCGATGAGCGGCGTCGTCGCGCCGCCGGGGTTGATGGCCAGCCACATGCCCGGGAAGGCCTCGCCTTCGCCGACGATGGCGCCGCGCAGCGTCAGGCGATAGGCGCTCGGCTTGAGCTCGAGGTTGTCTCGGATGTGCACGGGCGGTGGCAGGAAGCCGACGTCCTGCGCGAACTTGCGGCGCACGCCCTTGATGCGCGCAAGCAGGTCGCCCTGGCGGTTCTTGTCGACGAGGGCGATGAGGCGATAGCCGACCTCGAGGCCGAGCGTGTCGACCGGCTGCAGGTCGTCCCAGGTCGCTTCGGCGTTGGCTTCGGGCGGCGGCGGCGCCGGCTTGGGTTCGTTCTTCGCGCGCTGCTGCCGTTCGTGGAGCAGCCATGAGCCGTAGCCGAGCCCGGCCGCCAGCAGGAGAAAGACCAGGTGCGGCATGCCCGGGATCGAGCCGAGCACGGCGAGCACGCCGCCGACGACCGCGAGCGAGCGCGGCGACGAGAACACCTGCTTGGTAATCTGGCTGCCGACGTCGAGATCCTTGCCGACGCGCGAAACGACCATCGCCGCCGCTACCGAGATGAGCAGCGCCGGAATCTGCGCGACGAGCGCGTCGCCGACGGCGAGCAGGATGTAGCTATCGGCCGCCTGCGAGGCGCTGAGGTCGTGCTGGGCGACGCCGATGACGAAGCCGCCGATGATGTTGATGAAGAGGATGAGCAGGCCCGCCATCGCGTCGCCGCGCACGTACTTGCTGGCGCCGTCCATGGAGCCGAAGAACTCGGCTTCGTCGCCGACCTCGGCGCGCCGCCGCTTGGCTTCGTTCTGGTCGATCAGGCCGGCATTCATGTCGGCGTCGATGGCCATCTGCTTGCCGGGCATCGCATCGAGTGTGAAGCGGGCGCCGACCTCGGCGATCCGCTCGGCGCCCTTGGTCACGACGACGAAGTTGATGACGACGAGGATGGCGAAGACGATCAGGCCGACCGCGAAATTGCCGCCGATCAGGAAGTGGCCGAACGATTCGATGACCTTGCCCGCCGCCGCCGTGCCGGTGTGGCCCTGGAGCAGCACGACACGGGTCGATGCAACGTTTAGCGACAGGCGCAGCAGCGTCGTCAGCAGGATCACCGCGGGGAACGCGGCGAAGTCGAGCGGCCGGACCATGTAGGCGGCGACCATCATCACCATCAGCGCCATCGCGATGTTGAAGGTGAAGAGCAGGTCGAGCGCGAACGGCGGCAGTGGCAGCACCATCATCGCCAGGATCATCACGAGGACGAGCGGTGCCATCAGGGCGCGGATCGCCTTCGCGTTCGGGCCGATACGGGCCTGGAGCTGTTGCATCAGTTCGTTCAAGTCCGGACTCCGTGTTCTTCGTCAGACCGCGTGTGGATCAAGTTCGACTGGAACGTCGAGAGTGGGCAGATCGCCCGGCATGGGCACCTTGCCGGCGAGCGCCGCGCGCAGCTGGTAGACGTAAGCCAGCACCTGCGCGACAGCGGCAAACAAACGGGCCGGAATCTCGCGGTCGAGCTCGGCGTGGGCATAGAGCGCGCGCGCGAGAACGGGCGCTTCGAGCACCGGCACGTGGCTGTCCTTGGCGATGTCGCGAATGCGCAGGGCAAGCAGGTCGGCACCCTTGGCGACGACGCGCGGCGCCGTCATCGTCTTGTCGTCGTACTTGAGCGCCACGGCGTAGTGCGTCGGGTTCATGACGACGAGATCGGCTTTCGGGACGGCAGCCATCATTCGCCGCTTCGTCCTCTCGCGCATGCGCGCGCGCACCTTGGTCTTGATCTCGACGTTGCCTTCGAGCTCCTTGTGCTCCTGCTTCAGCTCCTGGTGGCTCATCTTCAGCCGCATGCCGTGCAGACGCAATTGCAGCGGCACGTCGATGGCCGCGAACAGGGCAAGAGCGATGAGCAGCAGCACCAGGCCGCCGGCCATGACACCGCTCGCCGCCGCAACGGCCGCCGGCAAAGGCAACGCGAGGACACCGGCAAACTCCATCACGTGGCCCTTCAGCCAGGCCGCGCCGATCGTGCCCAGCACGAGGGCCAGGCCGCTCGCCTTGATGGCGTCGATCATTTGCTGCTTCGAGAAGACCCGGCCGATGCCGGCGAACGGATTGAGGACCTCGAACTTGGGACCCAGCGGTTTCAGGGTCCAGGTCCAGCCGCTCATGGCGAAGCCGCCGGCGATCGCGACGGCAATCATGGCGGCCCCGAAAGGAAGCGCGGCCCAGGCCCAGGTCGCCGTCAGGTCGCCGAGGCGCTGGCTCATCGCGCCGGCGCCGAGCGCCTGGGCACGGTCGAAGCGCAGTGACGAAGCGACCGCCTGCCTCAGCGCCGACGAGACATGCGGCGCGCCGGCAGCGACGAGGGCACTGCCCGCGGCGATCGCCGCGAAGTGACCGAGGTCGCGCGAGCGCGGGACCTGGCCATCGGCGCGCGCCTTCTCGAGCCGGCGCTGCGAGGCGGGGAGGTTCTTGTCCTGTGCGGAAGTGTCGGCCATGGCAAAAGTCGCTGCTGCCGATGATTGTTCCGGCGCCCCTCGCAAACTTGAGGCGGATAAGCGACCGGAAGGCCGCGCATTTCAGCGCCTCGCACCGCTGCATCCGGATCGGCAGCGGCTGCATCCGCAAGCGACAGGGTCGCGTAGATGTCGCTGCCGAAGACGCCGCGACCCAGGGCGCCGAGGACAGCGAGCTCTTCCATCCACAAGCAGAGGACAGACATGCAACTCGTCAAATTCGCAGCGGTCGCGTTGGCCGCGACGCTCTCAGCCGTCGCCTTGTCGGCTTCGGCACAAGTCATGGTCGGCGGCGCGCCGATGTACTCCAGCAAGGACATCATCGACAACGCCGTCAACTCGAAGGATCACACGACGCTCGTCGCCGCGGTGCAGGCGGCCGGCCTCGTGCAGACGCTCAAGGGTCCGGGCCCGTTCACCGTGTTCGCGCCGACCAACGAAGCCTTCGCGGCACTGCCGGCCGGCACCGTCGACAACCTGCTCAAGCCCGAGAGCAAGGCCACGCTCACCAAGGTGCTGACGTACCACGTCGTCGCCGGCAAGATGGACACGGCGACAATCATGAAGGCGATCGACGCGGGCGGAGGCAAGGCGACGTTCACGGCCGTCTCCGGCGGCACGCTGACCGCCATGAAGAGCGGCAGCTCGATCATGATCGGCGACGAGGCGGGCGGCATGGCCAGACTCACGATCCCCGACGTGATCCAGTCGAACGGCGTGATCCACGTCGTCGACAAGGTGCTCCTGCCGAAGTGAGAACCCTTCGCCTCCCGCACGAAGCGCAGCCCCCGGGGCGCGCTTTTTCCCTATTCGGCCGGAAAGAGGCGCGGCGCGATTCGGCGCAGCTTCTCTTCGAGGACGGTTCGCGTGAACGGCTTGACGATGTAGCCGGCCGCGCCCTCGTGGGTCGAGCGCACGATGTCGTCCTTTTTCGCCTCGGCCGTCACCATGAGGACCGGCAGATGGCGCAGCCGCTCGTCCTTCTTGATGGCCGATAGCAGCTCGAAGCCGTTCATCGTCGGCATGCCGATGTCGGTGATGACGAAATCGAATTCGGAGCCGCGCAGCCACTCGAGCGCATAGACGCCGTCGGCCGCCTCGTCGACGGCGTCTATGCCCATNNGGGAGGCAGCGATGGATTCGCCAGCGCCGCCTCGGCGGCGGCCGCGAGGCCGGCATCGCCCTGGCCGGGCGACAACTTCAGCAGTCTTTCTTCCGCTTCGCGATTCATGACGATGATGCTGATGCGCCGGTTCAGCGGGCTCCCGGGATCCTCGGGCACGAACAGCTTGCTCGAGGCCATGCCCTCGACGAGAAGCATGCGGTCGTCAGGCAGGCCGCCGGCGACGATCTCGCGCCGTGACGCGTTGGCGCGATCGCTCGACAGCTCCCAGTTGCTGTAGCCGCGCTCGCCGCCGCTGAACGGCTGCGCGTCGGTGTGACCTTCGAGCGTGATGTGGTTGGGCACGTCCGAGAGCACGTGCCCGATCTCCTGCAGCAACTCGCGCATGTAGGGCTTCACGACGGCGCTGCCGCTGTCGAACATCGGCCGGTTCTGCTCGTCGGTGATCTGGATGCGCAAGCCGTCGCGCGTCATGTCGAGGCGGATCTGCGATTTCATCGCGGCGAGCTTCGGACTCGCCGCGAGCGCCTGCTCGACCTTCTGCTTCAGGGCCTCGAGGCGCGCCAGCTCGGCCCGCTTCTGCTCGGCCTGCAGCGCCTTGAGGTTGAGAAGCTTGCGCTTGGCCGGGACATCGCCGTCCTTGACCTGGCCGGTCGAGCGCGACAGGTCGGCGCCGCCGCCGCGAACCACGGAGGAGGAATCGCCCGAGCCGGTGCCGCCCATCAGCGAGACCTTGAGCGGCGCGTTGAAGAAATCGGCGATGCCTTTCTTGTCGCCCTCGGTCGTCGAGCCGAGCAGCCACATGAGGAGAAAGAAGGCCATCATCGCCGTCACGAAGTCGGCATAGGCGATCTTCCAGGCGCCGCCATGCTTGGCGTGCCCGCTCTTCTTGACGCGCTTGATGATGATCGGCTGGAGTTTCTTGGAATCGCCAGCCATATCAAGCCCCCAGGACGCCGCGTACGGCGTCGCCCCCCCGAGAGGGAGCGGCCGGCTTGGGGCGGCCCGGCGCCGGCCTCATGCCTTCTTTCCCTTCACATGGCCTTCGAGCTCAAAGAAGGTCGGCCGGTCCTTCGAATACAGGACCTTGCGGCCGAACTCGACCGCGACCTGTGGCGCGTAGCCCTGCATGCTGGCGAGCAGGGTCGTCTTGATGCACTGCAGTTCCTTCGAGCCTTCGTCGACCTTCTGCTCGATCAGGCCGCCGAGCGGCTCGACGACCGCGTACGCGAGAAGAATGCCGAGGAAGGTGCCGACCAGTGCCGAGCCGATCATGCCGCCGAGAACGGCCGGTGGCTGGCCGACCGAGCCCATCGTGTTGACGACGCCGAGCACCGCCGCGACGATGCCGAACGCTGGCAGGGCGCCGGCCAGCCGCGCCAGGGCGTTGACCGGGCCATGCGCCTCGTCGTGATGGGTCTCGATCTCGCTGTCCATGAGGCTTTCGATCTCGTGCGAGTTGAGGTTGCCCGAGACCATCATGCGCAGGTAGTCGGTGATGAACTCGACGACGTGGTGGTCGGAGCCGACGACGGTGTACTTCTGGAAGATCGTCGACGACGAAGGGTCCTCGACGTCCTTTTCGATCGCCATCAGGCCTTCCTTCCTCGCCTTCTGCAGGAGGTCGTAGAGCAGCGCCATGAGCTCCATGTAGCGCGCCTTCGAGTATTTCGATCCCTTGAGCACGCCGGGAATCGCGGCAAGCGTCGCCTTCAGCACCTTCGGCTGGTTGTTGACCGAAAAGGCGCCGAGCGAGCCGCCGAGGATGGCCAGCAGCTCGGTCGGCAGGGCGTGCAGGATGACGCCAATGTTGCCGCCATGCAGGATGAAGGCTCCGAAGATGCAGCCGAGTGCGACGCCGTAGCCGATCAGGACAACCATGGTGATGTGAATCCGGTGCGCGTCCGCCGCCGTTGCTCGAAGGTCCGTGACATATATCGGCGCCGCCCCTCCTCACTTAAGTGTGCGGCCGGCGGCGGCGGCCCGATCGCCGCAACAACGCGGGATTCGCAACGCCAAAAAAAGGCGGGTCCCGAAGGACCCGCGTTCAAAGCACAAGGTTGTGCTGGAGGAGACAAGCAAGAAAAACCAGAGAACCCTGTCTTTCGGCAGGCTTGGAGAATTCTTTAAGGCTCAGTGCATGCGAATCGAACCCAGGGCCTTGCCCTTGCCGGCACGCGCCGGCGGGCGGCACAGGCCGCACTCGTAGTGTTTCGCGATCTCGTGCGGATGGGTCACGAACTGGCCGCCGCATTTCGAGCATTTCGTCATGGTCAGCATGCCGTTGTCGACGAACTTGACGAGCCTCCAGGCCCGCGTCACCGAGAGCAGCGGCTCAAGCCCCTGCGCCGTCGTCTGCTCCTGGTAGAGCTGGTAAGCCTTGATGACGGCGTCGATCTCGTCCATCTCCGTGACCTTGTTCAGGTACTCGTGGATGTTGAGAAAGAGCGAGGCGTGGATGTTCGGCTGCCAGGTCATGAACCAGTCGGTCGAGAAGGGCAGCTGGCCCTTGCTCGGCGACTTGCCGGCGACCTCCTTGTAGAGCCTGAGCAGCCGCTCGTACGAAAGATCGGTTTCCGATTCGAGGACCTGCAGCCGCGCCCCGAGATGGATCAGCGCGACAGCGCGACTGATCTGCTTGGCTTCGGTGAGGATGCTCTTGCTTCGCATGATGGTCTTCGCGCTTACGCGGCTTCCTGATGGCGGCCGGCCATGAGGATCGAGGCGTGCAGGCGATTCGTGCTGTCGTTGGCGGCGCTCTTGCCGTGATTCGTCAGCAGGCCCCAGACCATGTCGTCGTCCATGCGGAAGCGGCACAGGAGCGTGTTGCCGGCGGCGATCTTCATCATCTGCGCCGGCGTCAGCAAGGCGATGAGCGAAGCGCTCTCCTCGCTGATGCCGAGGCGGTAGAGGGCCTGGTCGCGGTCGGTGCGGATCAGGCTTTGCGCCAGCATCAGATAGGACAGGTTGGCTTCGCGAATTTCATTCAGGATCTGGTCGGCATTCATGTTCAGGGCTCCGGTGATCTTCAGGCTGCTTGCGGTGCAAGGTCTTTGCCCTGCGATGGAATGAATTCTGATGAGCCGAGATGCGGCCGACCATCAGGTCATCTCGGTCGCTTGAGTCCAGCTTCTTCCATGCGCACTGTCAGGCAAGTTCTTACCCGCCGGCTCCCGTCGTGATGAAAGTCATGGTCGCGAGCCGGTGTGGCGCTCTGAAGGTTCTTGA
>PLZH01000270.1:0-851 GCA_003152055.1 Burkholderiales bacterium | reverse complement strand
GTTCACCGATAACCCCAGCAACGGAAAGGAGCAATCCGATCCGGGGTCCGGAGTCAGAGGCCGAAGGTCTCGTCGGGGGCGCAAGCCCGGCACGAGAACAGAGGAAGACGAACGCCGGGCGCAGCAGGCCGGTGGTTGACGCCGCCGGCGGCTCGAAGCGAGGACGAGTGCCGCAAGGCTTTCGCTTTCGCTCTGGCAATGACGGCGCTTGTGCCGAGTTTCTTCAACCTCAGGAGTATTTTTCATGTCCATGACGATCAACACCAACCTGGCCTCGCTGACGGCGCAGAACAACCAGTCGATGAGTGCAAACGCGCTGCAGACTGCCATCACGCGCCTGTCTTCGGGCCTGCGCATCAACAGCGCCGCCGATGACGCCGCCGGCCTCGCCATCTCCGACCGCATGACGGCGCAGATTAACGGCCTCAACCAGGCCGCGCAAAACGCCAACGACGGCATCTCGCTGGCGCAGACCGCCGACGGCGCCCTCTCGTCAGTCAGCGACAACCTGCAGCGCATCCGCGAACTCGCGGTGCAGTCGGCCAACGCCACGAACTCGTCTTCGGACCGCGCCTCGCTGCAACTCGAAGTCTCGCAGCTGCAGCAGGAAATCGACCGCGTCGCGACGCAGACGCAGTTCAACGGCACGAACCTGCTCGACGGCTCGTTCACGGCGAAGGCGTTCCAGGTTGGCGCCAACGCCGGCCAGACCATCACGGTGGCATCGATCGCCAGCGCCCGCTCGAGCGCCCTCGGCCAGTACCAGGGCTACAGTCTGACCAACCAGTCGATCGGTGGGGCCAGCAACGTGGCAGTCGCCACGTCCGTCACGATCGGCGGCGTCGCGACCT